>JAGWNU010000022.1 GCA_028871175.1 Burkholderiaceae bacterium
GATCTCGAACTGCAACTTCGGCACGCCCACGGCGGCAGGCCCGGCAAGCGCCACTACGCCGGGGCCGATCTACGCCTACAACGTGCACGACATCACGCTGCAGAACGTGGTGATCGGTGGACAGACCTTCAATACCACGATCACTGACGCCCGCTGAGCAACCCGCCTCCTTCGCGCTCGGCCGGCTCCGCTGGCCAGCGCCTTTTTATTCCGACCTTGCTGCCAACCCATCCATCATGAAACGTCCTACCGCAATCGCCCGTACCTCCCTGCTGTTCGCCGCACTGCTGGCCGCCTTCGCAAGCGGCGCAGCGCAAGCGCGCACCTTCCGTGTTGCCGATGTGCACGGCGACACCTACCCGACCAACATGGCCGTCAAGTTCATGGGCGAGGAAATCGCCAAGGCAACCGGCGGCAAGGACACCGTCAAGGTGTTCGGCAACAGCGCATTGGGCTCCGAGAAGGATACCATCGATCAGGTGCGCATTGGCGCCATCGACATGGTGCGGGCCAATGGCGCGGCCTTCAACGAGATCGTTCCGGAATCGGTCATCCCCTCGCTGCCCTTCCTGTTCCGCGACATCGACCACTTCCGCAAGGTGATGTACGGCCCGGTCGGCCAGAAGATTCTCGACGCGTTTGCCGCCAAGGGTTTCGTCGCGCTGACGTTCTATGAGAGCGGCGCGCGTTCGATCTATGCCAAACGCGCGATCCACTCACCCGCCGACATGAAGGGGCTGAAGATCCGGGTGCAACCGTCTGACCTGATGGTCGACGAGATCAAGGCCATGGGCGGCACCCCCACGCCGATGCCCTTCAGCGAGGTCTACACCGGCCTGAAGACGGGCCTGGTCGACGCGGCGGAAAACAACATCCCCTCGTATGAAGAGACCAAGCACTTTGAGGTCGCGCAGCTCTTTTCCGAAACCGAGCACGCGATGACGCCGGAAGTACTGGTGTTCTCCAAGAAGATCTGGGACACCCTGACGCCGCAGGAGCAGGCCGCCATCCGCAAGGCAGCTGCGGATTCCGTACCGTACTACGTCAAGCTCTGGACCGCGCGCGAACAGGCGGCCACCGCTGCGGTGACCAAGGGCAACGCCACCATCGTGCCAGCGGCACAAGTGGACCGGGCGGCCTTCGTCAAGGCCATGCAGCCGGTGTGGACCAAGTATGAGACCACGCAGCAGATGAAGGACATCGTCAACGCCATCGTGGCCACCAAGTAAGCCAGCGGCTGCTTCCCTTCAAGCACACGGCCTGCGCCTTTCCCGCAGGCCGTGCGCCGGGCAGGCAGCCGGTGCAGACCGGCCTCGCCTGCCCACCTCCCATACCGCGTTCCCCTCCAGGTTGAGCATGCAATCGATGTCTCTACTCAAGCGCACCAACGATGCGTTTGCGCTTCTGCTCACGGTTGTGGCGGCACTGTGCCTTGCCACGCTGACCGTGCTGGTCTTCTACGGCGTGATCATGCGCTACGTCTTCAACAACGCGCCCGATTTCGTTGAACCGATCGCCCTTCTGATGGTGGTGGCGATTGCCATGTTCGGCGCGGCGCTCAAGGTGCGCGAGGGAGGCCATATCGGCCTGGACTCCTTTGTTGAGCGTCTGCCCCCCCGCGGCAAGCTGGCCGCGCACGTGTTGCAGAAGTTGTGCCTGATCGCCTTTGCGGTGGTCATCTTCATCGGTTGCTTCGATATGGCGGAGACCACCTACGACGACCGCATTCCCATTCTCGGGCTGCCTGAAGCCGTGCGGTACTGGATTCCGATCGTCGCCAGTGTCGCCATTGTCCTGTTCGCCCTTGAGCGCCTGGTCGCGTTGTTCGCGAAAAAAGCAAGTTGAGTCGTCATGGATCTCGCCATTCTTTCTGTCAGTTTTCTGGTGTTCCTGCTGTTGGGCGTGCCGGTTTCGTTCGCGCTCGGCCTGTCGTGCGTGCTGACCTACCTGCATGAAGGCCTGCCTGCGGCAACGGCCATGCAGTCGATGATTTCGGGGATGAACGCCTTCTCGTTCCTCGCCGTGCCGTTCTTCATCCTGTCGGGCGAGCTGATGCTGCACGGCGGCATTGCCGACCGTATCCTGCGTTTCGCGCAGGCGCTGGTCGGACACTTCCGCGGCGGCCTGGGCATGGCCAACGTGGTGGCCTGCACGCTGTTCGGCGGCGTGTCGGGCTCGCCCACGGCTGATACGTCCGCCATGGGCGGCGTCGTGATCCCGCTCATGAAGCGCGAGGGTTACAGCGCGGCCTATGCCGTGAACGTGACCACGCATGCCTCGCTGGCCGGCGCGCTGATGCCGACTTCCACCAATATGATCATCTACGCCTTTGCGGCGCAGGGCATCGTGGGCACGCTCAACGGCCAGCAGGTCAGCGGCGTGTCGATTGGCGACCTGCTCTTCTCCGGGCTGCTGCCGGTGCTGTGGGTGATGGGGTTCGTGCTGATCGCCGCCTACTGGCAGGCCAAGCGCTACGGCTTTCCGCGCCGCGCCGATGGGTCGACCGAGCTGCCGCCGTTTCCGGGATGGCTGGCCGTCGCGCGTGCCTTTGTCGGTGCGGTTCCGGGCTTGATGGTGATCGCGCTGATCCTGGTGTGCGTGGCCATGGGCATTGCCACCGCCACCGAAGCCGCCGCCATTGCCGTGGCGTATTCGCTGGGTCTCACGGTCCTCGTCTATCGCTCGATGAGCTGGCACAAGTTCAAGCGTGCGCTGGCGCATGCCGCCAAGACCACGGGCGTGGTGCTGCTGCTGATTGCCGTGTCGAACATGCTGCGCTTCCAGATGGCGTATCTGGAGATCCCCGACGCGATCGAGCAGATGCTCACGCAGACGAGCGCCGCACCCTGGCTGATGCTGCTCTACATCAACATCCTGCAGGTGTTCCTGGGCACGTTTGTCGACATGGCGGCGCACATCCTGATCACCACGCCGCTGTTCCTGCCGCTGGCCATGCATTGCGGCGTCGGCCCGGTGCAGTTCGGGATCATGTTGCTGCTCAACTGCTCGCTGGGCCTCGTGCATCCGCCCATCGGCTCGGTGCAGTTTGTCGGCTGCGCCATCGGCGAAGTCTCCATCGGCGAGACCACCAAGATCGCCTGGCCTTACTACCTCGCGATCTTCAGCGCCATCAACGTCGTGACGTACATGCCTTTCTTTTCGACCTGGCTGCCCAGCCTGATCAGCGGGCATCCGGTGTACTGAGCCGCAATCCATTCACTGAATAACCAACAGGCAGCCTCGGCTGCAACACAAAGGAGAAGTCATGAAGAAGCAGGTAGCAATCGCGGCCGGCCTCGCCCTGATGGGCGCGGGGGCCGGATCCGCATACGCGCAGAGCAGCGTCACGCTGTACGGCAACATCGACGTGTCGATCGGATACCAAAGCAACCAGACGTCGGTGGGCTCGACCTCCAACGGCCACGCGGTCACGAAGATGAACTCGGGCATCTGGTCGGGCAGCCGCTTCGGCTTCAAGGGCAATGAAGACCTGGGTGGCGGCAACAGCGCCCAATTCGTGCTCGAGCAAGGCTTCAACGGCGACACCGGGGCGCAGTCGGTATCCGGGCTCATGTTCAACCGCCAAGCCTTCGTCGGACTGAGCAACCGCGATTACGGCGCCCTCACCGTCGGTCGGCAGTACACCGCGTACTTCTCGATCCTGGCCCCCTACAGCCCGATCAACTGGCTGACGGGCTTCTACGGCGCACACCCTGGCGACATCGATTCGTTCGACACGAACTATCGCGTGAACAATTCGGTCGTCTACACCTCGCCCACGCTCGGCGGCGTGACCGTCAGCGGCTCCTACGGCATGGGCGAAACGCCCGGAAGTTTCGGCAATGGCTCGACCTGGAGCCTGGCCACGCGTTATGCCGCGGGTTCGTTCGGCATCGGTGCCGGCTTCATGCGCGTCAACAATTCAGCGGTGGGCGGCGGCGCCTGGGGTACGAACTCGTCCCTGTCCAATGCAGGCAGCCAACCGGCCGTATCGGCCATCAACGCTGGCTATCAATTGGCGGCAGCGCAGCAGCGCTTTGCGGTGCTGAGCTCCTACACCTTCTCGCCCAGGTGGGATCTGTCGGTGTCGTACTCCAACGTCCAGTACATCCCGGGCGTGAACTCCAAGTTCGCCAACCAGGCGATCTTCAACACCGGCGGCGCGGTCCTGCACTACAAGGCCACGCCGACGCTGGACCTGGCCGCCGGCTACGCGTACACGCGGGCCAGCAAGGCAAACGGCATCAGCGACGCGGCGAGCTATCACCAGATCACGCTGTCGCAGTACTACAGCTTCTCCAAGCGCACCGGTCTGTACGTGCTCGAGGCTTACCAGCATGCCAACGGCAAGACGCTGTCGCCCACGGGCAGCATCATCGACGCCACGGCATCGATTGGCGATGGCCAGAACGGCGCACCGTCGGCGACAGGGTCGCAGTTGGCCGTGGCTGTCGGCATGATCCATCGATTCTGATCGAGCCATCCCGGGTCCGGCTGCTGCGCGAAAGCGGTGCCCGGGCCCGTCTCGATTCAACTGCGCGGGGTTTGCCGCTATCATGGGTGCCCGCGCCGGCCCTGGTCTCTGACCGCATCGACATTCTCAGGCTGCGCCGTTGCGATCCCTTCCATTACCACCCGAACTTGTTGCGAGCTGTATGACTGCGCGCCCCTTTCCCTCGCCATCCCAGGGCGAGGCCACGATGACCGCCTCCCGGCGCGTGTACCTCAGCCTGCGCGAGCGCATCGTCGAAATGGAACTGCTGCCTGGCACGCGCATCGTTGAAAAGGATCTTGCCGACGAATTCGGCACCAGCCGCACGCCCGTCCACGAAGCCGTGCAACGTCTGGCAGAAGAAGGATTGATCGACGTCCAGCCGCGCGTCGGCACGTTCGTCTCGCGCATTCCGCTCAGCACGCTGGAAGAGGCCATGCTCGTGCGCGGTGCACTGGAGGTCGCCATCATCGAAAAGGCCGCCGAGCGCATCACGCCCGAAGGCATCAAGAAGCTTAACGTCGTACTCGAACGGCAGGCCCAGTGCGTGCGCGAGAGCAACCGCCGCGGCTTTTTCCGCACGGATGAAGCCTTCCACGCCACGCTGGCCGAGCTGTCGGGCTATCCCGGCGTGTGGCAGATCATTCTTGAAGTCAAGACTCAGATCGACCGCTATCGCCTGCTGACGCTGCCGCTCGAGGGGCGCATGACCGAAGTGCTCGCCGAGCACCGCGCCGTCATCGAAGCCCTGGCCTCGCGCAACCCGAAGGAAGCCGTGCAGGCCATGCGTGATCACCTCGACCACGTGTTGCCCGTGCTGGAAATCACCCGCCGGCTGCGTCCGGAGTACTTCGAGGTCTAGCCCCCGCCGGCCGCCGCAGCGATCACGCTGCATTCGGCAGGCCGTTGCAGCAAAGAAAAAGCCCGCTTCTCGAGCGGGCTTCTTCGCACGACGGGCCTTCAGGACGATCAGAAACCGGCCGCCAGCCCCGTGTTGCGACGCGGATCGTTCGCGCCATAGAAGCGGTTGTTGCCGATTGGCTTGCCGCCGAGCGACGGTGCGCCCACGATGATCGCCGCCAGGTGGTTGGCAGGCTGCGGCGCGCCGAGGTTGTGACCCATGTCGGTCAGGATCTTGCGGGTATCCGGCGACAGGGCGTAGGGCTCGACGTTGGTCACGTCAGGCAGCCATTGCTGATGAAAGCGCGGCATATCCACGGCTTCCTGCACGTTCATGCCGTAGTCGATGGCGTTGATCATGGTCAGCATGACGGCCGTGATGATGCGGCTGCCGCCCGGCGTGCCCAACACCATGACGGGCTTGCCCTCCTTGGTGACGATGGTCGGGCTCATCGACGACAGCGGACGCTTGCCCGGGGCGATCGAATTGGCTTCGCCCTGCACCAGGCCGTAGAGGTTCGGCACGCCGACCTTGGCCGTGAAGTCGTCCATCTCGTCGTTCAGCACCACGCCCGTCCTGGCGGCCATGACCTTCGCGCCAAACCAGTCGTTCAGGGTGTAGGTGACGGACACCGCGTTGCCGTACCTGTCGGCAATCGAGTAGTGCGTCGTGTTCGTTCCCTCATGCGGCTCGACGCCGGGCTTGATGTCCTTCGACACACCGGCCTTCTTCGGGTCGATCACGGCGCGGATCTTGGCGGCGTAGTCCTTGCTCAGCAGGCGGTCCAGCGGGTTCTTCACGAAATCCGGGTCGCCCAGGTAGCTGTTGCGGTCCACGTAGGCGTGGCGCATGGCCTCGATCTGGTAATGCGTCGCCTGCGCCGAATGCCAGCCGAGTTCCTTGAGCGGATAGCCCTCGAGGATGTTCAGCATTTCGCAGATGATCACGCCGCCAGAGCTCGGGGGCGGCGCAGACACCACGTGATAGCCACGGTAATCGCACTCGACCGGGGCCAGTTCGCGCGTCTTGTAGCTGACCAGGTCTTCCGGCGTGATCAGGCCACCACCGGCTTTGCTCGATGCAGCAATGGCCTGCCCGACCCAGCCCTTGTAGAAGCCGTCGGTGCCCTTGCTGCTGATCTCGCGCAGCGTCCTGGCCAGATCATGCTGCACCAGTTTCTCGCCCACCTGGAACGGCTGGCCCTTGTTCAAGAACACCGCGCCGGACGCTGCGTCCTCCTGGAAGTCCTTGGTCGAGGTGTGCAGCATGTCGACATCGCCCTGGTCCAGCGCGAACCCCTTCTCGGCCAGCTGAATGGCCGGCGCGATCAGCGCGGCGCGCTGCATGGTGCCGTACTTCTGGCGGGCGTATTCCATGCCCGATACGGTACCCGGCACGCCCACGGCGAGGTGGCCCTTGGTCGAAGCGCCCTTGATGACGTTGCCGTCCTTGTCCAGGTACATGTTGGCGGTGGCCGCCTTCGGTGCGACTTCACGGAAGTCGAGGAAGGTCTTGCGGCCGTCGGCCAGCTGGATGGTCATGAAACCACCGCCGCCGAGGTTGCCTGCCGCAGGGTAGACCACGGCCAGCGCGTAGCCGACGGCCACGGCGGCATCCACCGCGTTGCCGCCGTGCTTGAGCACGTCCACCCCGACCATGGTGGCCAGGTGCTGCGCCGAGACGACCATTCCGTTCTCCGCCGCGACAGGCGCCACCGAGGCGGCCTGAGCGGGGGCGATGGTCGCGATGCTCACGGACGCGATTGCGGCGGCGATCCACCGCATGCCTGTTCTTGGATTCTGCATGGGAGCTCCTTTTGGGTACGCCAGTTGTGCCGGCGTACGTGTTGTTGGCGCGCAAACGATATCAGGCGGTGCGCCAGGGCACTATAGCCTCATCCCCGTATTGACGGCGGTGCCCGGCGCCGCACCGGCTGGGCCTTGACGATGGCCGTGTTGGTTTCCGCGTGATCGGCCACGCGGTCGAGAATCTGATCGAGCTGGTCGATCGAGCGCACGAACAGCCGCGCAATGAAGCAATCCTCGCCCGTGACCTTGTCGCATTCGCTGATCTGCGGGATGTCCTCGATCAGCTTCTGCACGATATGCAGCTTGCCCGGCATGGGCCGCACCCGCACGATGGCCTGCAGGGGATAGCCCAGCGCAACGGGGTCCAGGTCCACGGTGTACCGGCGGATCACGCCGCGCGCTTCCAGCCGTCGCAGCCGCTCCGAGACACTCGGCGACGACAGCCCCACCTGCTCCGCCAACTGCTTGAGCGAGATGCGGGAATCGGTCAGCAGCACATCAAGCACGCGCTGATCCAGTTCATCTAGCGTACTCATCGCACCTCCAGCGGGCATTTCGCCTTATTTTGTTAGTAATATCGCGCATTCTGCCTTACAAAACCGATGGAAAACAGCCCGCCTGAATGCGATCCTTCTTGCATTCACACAATGGATGGCTGACATGGACAACAAGACACGCGGCACGGTCGAGATGACCGCTGCCATGACGATTTCCGGAACGATCGGCTGGTTTGTCGTTCGCTCGGGCCAGCCAGTCATGGACGTGGTCTTCTGGCGATGCCTGTTCGGCGCCATTACGCTGCTCGTGGTGTGCGCCGCACTGGGACTGTTGCGCGGTGCCATGACGTGGCGGCGGGCGGGCATTGCCGCGCTTGGCGGTGTGGCCATCGTCATCAACTGGTTGCTGCTGTTCGCGGCGTATCCCTACCCGTTCCACAAAGGTGTTGGTTTTTGGGCTGATTAACGCCAAGACCCGCATCCCGTAAGGGATTGCGGGTCTTTTTCTTGCAGGAGATATTTCCGGGAGGTGGGGGTACAGGGTAAGCGCCTACCTCTGAAGGTCAGCTTGGCGAGCGGCACAGGCTTGAGGAGGGTGAGGCCCGGCTCGGCTGCAAAACCCGGTACTTTGGGCCTTTTAGCGGTTAGGGCCCTTTGGCGGGGGCCTTCGCGGACTTTCCGCGCACATAAAGAAACGAGCCTCTGTAGAGGCTCGCTGTAATTACAGACACGGCAGGTTTACCAACACCTTTGTGGTACGGGTAGCAACTGAGCGCGGGTTTTTCTTTTTTTTCACGGCCGTCATGCACCGACGGCGCAAGCGATACGTCAGCGAGTGGCGTCTAGTGCTCTTCAGTTTTTCGCCAGCGCGCCGTTGTGGAAGGGATCGAAGCGTGTAGTCTGCGCATTCTGATGCCGTCGCTGACCAAGCAAGCGTACCCCGATGACCCGTTTCCATCCGGACGATGCCGGAGCTTTTTCTGTTGACGCTGCGTTGCCGCTCGAACCCGAGTCACGGCCTGCGGCGTCTCCGGCTATGGCCGTGGCAAAGGCGGCAGGTACGGATTTCAGCGCGCTGGCAAGGCTGTCGTCCGATGCCATATTGCTGACGGTGGAGGGGCGGGTCGTGTGCGCCAACCCGGCGGCGGCACGCTTGATGAATGCCCAAGATCCCGCGCAACTGGTCGGTGCGCAGTTCGCAGGCCTGATCCACCCGGACGATGTCCCGCAGGCCCTGCCGCGCGTGGCGCGGATGGTGAGCGGCGCCCAGCCCGCCGAACCCGTCGAGCATCGCGTGGTGCGGGCTGACTACACGCACGTGCTGGTTGAAACGGTTGCCGCAGCCTGCGAGCATGACGGCCAGCCGGCCGTGATGCTGGTCTTGCACGCAGCCGGCTCCCGGCACGCGCTGGAACGCCATGCCGTGCAGGCGCGCGCAGAGGCGTTGCACGCACGCCGTCTGCTTGCCTCGGAGAACGCCGTGCTTGCGCAACTTGCTTCCAACGCGACGCTCTCGACCGTGCTGCGCCACCTGTGCCTCTACGTCGAGCAGGTCTATCCGAATGCCATGTCGGCAGTGCTGCTGCTGGATGCGGACAGCCAGACGCTGCGCGTCGCCGCAGCGCCGACATTGCCCGCTTCCTATGCCGCCACGCTGGAGGGCACCCCCATCGGCCCGGATGCCGGTGCGTGCGGCTGCGCCGTCTACCTCGGCGACACGGTGGTGATCGACAACATCGCCACCGACCCGCGCTGGCACCACGAGCGCACGGCGGCGCTGGCCGCCGGTTTTGCTGCTGCGTGGGCATTCCCGATCCGCTCGTCGCGCGGTGACAAGCTCGGGGTGCTGGCGCTCTTCTATCGCCAGCCCTGCGTGCCGGGCGAAGAGGAGCAGCATTTCCTGGACGATGTCACCCACCTTGCGGGCGTCGCCATCCAGAAGGACACCATCGAGCGGGGCCTGGCCGAGAGCGAGGAGCGTTATCGACTCGCGATTTCGCACCTGCACGAGGGGGTATTGATCCAGTCTCCGGATGGCGTGGTGCAGGCGGCCAATGCCAGTGCGGAGCGCATCCTGCGCCTGCGTCCGGGCCAGTTGGTCGGACGCAACCGCCTTGATGCCATCCAGCGCGTGGTGGATGAGGACGGCAAGGAAGTGACGTTGAACATGATGCCGTCCGGCGTTGTGTTGCGCACGGGCGAGCCCATCTTCGGCCGCGTCTACGGACTGCTGCTCAAGACCGGCGAACTCGTCTGGATACGACAGAACATCATCCCGATCCGCCGTCACGGCGAGCCGGTGCCGAGCAGCGTCATGCTGTCGTTTGCCGATATCACCGACATCAAGCGCGCCGAGCAGCGCCTGCGCCATCTGGCAGCGCATGATCCGCTGACGGGGCTGACCAACCGCAGCTTCTTCATTGCGCATCTGGACAGCGCGATCGAGCGCGCCCGCGACGAGAGCCGCGAGCTGGCGCTGTTCTTCCTCGATCTGGACCGCTTCAAGAGCGTCAACGACACTGCGGGCCATTCCTGTGGCGATACGCTGCTGCAGAGTGCCGCCGCGCGCCTGACCGACTGCATCGGGCCCGGCGACGTGATTGCGCGCCTGGGCGGCGACGAGTTCGTCATCCTGATCGAGCAGCGCGTCGAGGGCAAGCGCATCGCCCTGCTGGCCGAACATCTGCTGCAGTCCATGCGTGAGCCGTTCGACACGGTCAACGGGCGCTATTACCTGGGGGTATCGGTGGGTGTGGCGCTGTATCCGCACGACGGCATCTCGGGGTCCGACCTGCTGCGTTCGGCCGATGCCGCCATGTACCGTGCCAAGCAGAACGGCCGCAACCGCGCGCAGTTCTACACGGCAGAGCTCAACGCCCGCCTGCAACGCCGCTACCTGCTGGAGAACGCGCTGCGCGACGCACGCGACAACAACGAACTGCAACTCGTCTACCAGCCCAAATACGACCTCGCCAGCCACCGCATCGTCGGCGCCGAGGCGCTGCTGCGCTGGAACAGCGCCAAGCTGGGCGCCATCTCGCCGGTGGAGTTCATCCCGGTGGCGGAAGAGACCGGCCTGATCGTGCCGATCGGCGAATGGGTGCTGCGGCGCGCCTGTGAGCAGGCCGTGGTGTGGTACGAAGCGCTCGGCTATGACTTCCGCATGGCGGTCAATCTGTCTGCGCGCCAGTTCCAGGCTGGTGACGTCGTGCCGATGATCGAGCAGACGCTGGCCGACACCGGCTTGCCGCCGACGGCGCTCGAAGTGGAAATCACGGAAAGCCTGCTGATGGGCGGAGCGGACGAAGTTCGCCCGATGTTCGACGCGCTCACGGCGCAGGGCATCCGCATCTCCATCGATGATTTCGGCACGGGATACTCGTCGCTGTCGTACCTGCAGCGCTTCCCGATCAGCAACGTCAAGATCGATCGCTCGTTCATCACCGGCATCCCGGGCGACCCCGATTCTGTGGCGCTGACCGAGGCCATCGTCGCCATGGCTCGGGCCTTGGGCATGACGGTGACCGCCGAAGGCGTGGAGGACGCCGACCAGGTGGAATTCCTCGCCAAGGCGGGGTGCCAGGAAATCCAGGGCTACTACATCGGCAAGCCGGTCACGGCGGAGGGCTTCGATCGCCTGTTGCGCGCGCACTTGTCGGTCGTGGACGCTGGCGTGCGTGCGGCGCTGGGCTGATCGCGCCGTTCACACCGACGTTTCTGCCATTCGTCGCATTGCGCTCCCGCGTGCGGAGGCTGGCACCTAAGCTGCCGGCATTCCAACCGGGAGATCGCCATGCTCGATTCCTTCGCCTCCATCGTGTCGCATACGCCCGCCTGGGTGTTCGTGGTGTTTGCCGGACTCATTGCGCTCGGCTTGCGACAGACGCGGCCGCGCATCGTGTCACGCCGACGCCTGATCGTGCTGCCGTTGCTGATTGCCGCCTATTCGTTTTACGGCGTCGCCTTGGCGAGCCACGGCAGCGCGCTGGCGCTGGCTGTCTGGCTCGCGGCGGTGTGCGCAGCGTTTCTGCTGACCCGCGTTTCGCCCCCGCGCGGCGCCGAGTCACAGGCGGCTGACACCGTGCGCATTCCCGGTAGCTGGGTTCCGATGGTGGCGATCGTGGGGCTGTTCGGTGCCCGATACGCTTACAACGTCATGCTCGCGATCCATCCGGGCATCATGCAGTCGGGCGGCTTCATGGTGCTGTTCAGCGCGCTGTTCGGCTTCCTCGGCGGGTTGCTGATCTCGCGCTCGGTGCTGCTGTCTGTGCGTACGCCGCGCCTGGCGGCGGCTTGAGGCGGTCGCCACGCCGATCCGAACGTTGATTCGGCGTTAACATCCGCATGTTGCAATTTCCCTCTCATTCGAGACGACATGCTGGAACTCGACGGCACCATCTGGCTGCGCGCCGGTGACAATAACTGGGGTGGTCGCGGCCGTATCGCGTTGCTGGCCGCCATTGGGCAGACCGGCTCCATCACCGCAGGGGCCAAGGCGGTTGGTCTTTCGTACAAGGCCGCGTGGGATGCGATCGACACCATGAACAACCTCGCGGGCGAACCGCTCGTCGTGCGCACCGCAGGTGGCAAGGGCGGTGGCGGAAGCGTCCTCACGCCCCGCGCGCAACGGTTGATCGATGGCTTTCGCGTGCTGGAGGCAGAGCACCGTCGCTTTGTCGAGCGCCTGGACGCCGCAGCCGAGGCCGCCAGCGAAGATGCCAACCTGCTGCGTCGCCTGATGTTGCGCACCAGCGCGCGTAACGCGCTGTTCGGCACCGTGGAGGCGGTGGTGTCGGGAGCGGTCAACGACGTGGTGACGCTGCGTCTGCCCGGCGGCCAGGCTGTGGCCGCCACCATCACGCAGGAGAGCACGCACGCGCTGGGATTGACGCCGGGCGTGCAGGCGGTCGCCCTCATCAAGGCGCCGGCCGTGATGCTGCTGCGTGGCGCGGGCGAATGGCGGCTTTCCGCCGAGAACCAGTTGCCCTGTGTGGTGACCGAGATTCGCGAGGGCGCCGTGCAATCCGAGGTGCGCTTGCGCCTGCTGGAAGCCAATGCCTCCTCCGCTGCGGACACTGTGCTGGTGGCGATGCTCTCGCGCATGGCAGTCGAGACACTGGCGCTCGCCGAGGGTGTGGAAGCCGTGGCCGTATTCGAGGCGTCGAACGTCATCCTGGGCTTGGTGTAGGCCTCATGGCGACGCACAGGACCCTGCTGATCGTCTATCACTCGATGACGGGCGGCACACGCCAGATGGCCGAGGCTGCGCATGCCGGTGCGGCGACGGAAAGCGGCGTCACCGCTCGATTGCTCCACGCAGCGGAAGCCGGCCCGGCCGATGTGCTCGCGGCGCACGGCTATCTGTTCGCTACCCCCGAAAACCTGGCTGCCATCAGCGGACAGCTCAAGGATTTCTTCGACCGCTGTTACTACCCGGCGCTCGATCGCATCAATGGCCGGCCATATGCGAGCCTGGTCTGCGCCGGCAGTGATGGGCAGAATGCCGCGCGGCAGATCGAGCGGATCGCCACGGGGTGGCGGCTCAAGCCGGTGGCCGAGACGATCATCGTCTGCACGCACGCGCAGACACCGGAGGCGATCCTGGCGCCGAAGCAGATCGGCGCCGACGATCTGGAGCGCTGCGAGGCGATGGGCGCGGCAATGGCAGCAGGGCTGGCGCTCGGCGTGTTCTAGGCCTGGCCGGTAGCCACCATCGTCAGGTGGGGGTATGGCGAAACCGGCGCGGCGCCGGGCGTCCGCACGGCGTCGGCGACGACGCGGCCCTCGCGCAGCTCGAAGACGTGGTCGCCAAACATGTCGGCGTCGGCCGGGTCATGCGTGATCATCAGCATGGGCACGTCGAGCCGCACCTGCAGTGCCGACAGCTCGGAACGCATGCGCGTGCGCAGCGCGGGGTCCAGCGCGGCAAACGGCTCGTCGAGCAGCAGCATCGACGGTTCGGCGATCAGCGCGCGGGCCAGCGCCACACGCTGGCGCTGGCCGCCGGAGATCTGCGAGGGATAATTGGCGGCCACGGCGCCGAGCTCGAAGGTATCGATCCACTGCTGCACGCGCGGGTCTTGCGTGCGGCGCGGCGGATTGAGCCATCCGCGCCCGAGCGCGAAGGCAATGTTCTGCGCGACCGTCAGGTGCTGGAACAGGGCGTAATCCTGGAAGAGATAGCCGACCCGGCGCTCCTGGGCACTGAGGTTGATCCCTTCCGCATGATTGAAGAGCGTACGGCCGTTGAGCGCGATCCGGCCCCGGTCGGGTGTCATCAAGCCCGCAATGGCACGCAGCGTGAGGCTCTTGCCGGCCCCGGACGGGCCATACAGCACCACCCGCCGGCTCTCCGAGCGCACGGTAACGTCGAGCGAGAACACGCGCGCCGCGCTGGTCAGCGTCTTCTGTACTACGAGGTCGATCATCGTGGTGCTCATGCCAACTGCTCCTGCAGGCTGGGCGTGCGCTTTTGCAGCATCCGGCCGGCGACCACCAGCACGACGATGCAGGTGAGCGAGGTGATCAGCACCAGCGTGTTGGCCGTGGCGTCGTCGCCGGCTTGTACCGCTTCGTAGATGGCAACGGACAACGTCTGCGTGCGGCCGGGCAGGTTGCCGGCGATCATCAGGGTTGCCCCGAATTCGCCGAGCGCGCGAGCGAACGCCAGCAGCACCCCGGCAGCGATGCCGCGCGCCGCCAGCGGCAGCGTCACGCGAAAGAACACCGCCCCCTCAGGCAACCCGAGCACGCGCGCGGCTTGCTCCAACTGGTGATCCACCCCCTCAAACGCTGCACGCGCCGACTTCATCACGAGCGGAAATGCGACCACCGTGGAGGCAATCACGGCTCCCTGCCACGTAAAGACGAGCTGGATGCCCAGGCTGTCCAGCCATCCCCCAATCGTGCCGCGCCGGCCCAGCAACACCAGCAGGTAATAGCCAAGCACCGTCGGCGGCAGCACGAGCGGCAGCGTGAGTAGCGAGTCGATCACGTCGCGCAGGCCGCTGCGCATGCGGGCCAGTGCGTAGGCCGCAGCCACACCCAGGATGAGGTTGAGGGCGGTTGCCCAACCCGCGACCTTGAGGGAAAGCAGCAGGGGCGTCCAGATGGAATCGGTCATGCGAGTGGGTTGCGAAAGGGCCATCCGCCATCAGGACAACCCATTGGGCCCCGCTGATTGCGTGGGCGAGCTATGCGCAATATAGGGTTGGTGATAACGGGTGGTCAATCCCGATAGGGTGATTCCCGGCATGTGGCGAGGGACATGGGGTTACTGCCGTGCGCTTGATCGGCTCTCCGTCGCCGACTTGCGCGCTGAAGGCCCGGCAAGAAGACTTGCCGCCGTCAGAAGATCGATCGGCCGGTCAGTGTCGTCAGCCATTCCAGCGCCTGGAGCCCGGCCAGCGAGTTCCCGCTGACATCCAGCCCCGGCGACCACACGCACACGCCAAACTCGCCCGGCAGCACGGCGACAATGCCGCCGCCCACGCCGCTCTTGGCGGGCAGCCCCACGCGATAGACGAAATCGCCCGCCGCGTCGTAGGTACCGCAGGTCAGCATCAGCGCAGAGAGGCGTTTGGCCGGGCTGGCATCGACGATGCGCTCGCCGCTCCACGGCACGACGCCGCCGTTGGCGAGAAACAGCACGGCGCGGGCAAGGTCGGTGCAATCCATCTCGATGGCGCACTGGCGGCAGTACGCGTCGATGACCGTCTCCACCGGCATGCGCAGGTTGCCGAAGCTCTTCATGAAGTGCGCCATCGCGCGGTTGCGGTCGGCATGGGCCCGTTCGGATTCGGCCACCCGCCGCACGTAGTCGATGCGCGGGTTGTCGACCAGGCGCCGGATGAACTGCACCAGTGCGGTCTCGGCCTGCACGAAGCGGCGGCACAGCACGTCGGTTACGACCAGCGCACCGGCATTGATGAACGGGTTGCGCGGGATGCCGTTCTCGTATTCGAGCTGCACCAGCGAGTTGAAAGCATTGCCGGAGGGTTCGCGGCCGACACGTTCCCAGAGCTTTTCGCCCTCGAGCTGGAAGGCCAGCGTGCAGGCAAACAGTTTGGAGACGCTCTGGATCGAGAACGGCACATCCGCCTTGCCCACCGTGTAGACATCGCCGCGCAGCGTGACGAGGGCCATGCCGAAATCCGACGCATTGGCGCCGGCCAGTTCGGGGATGTAATCGGCAACCCGCCCCTGGCCGAGGACCGGCTGGATGTCGCGGTGGATGGTGTCCAGGATCGCTTGGTAGTCCGCTTGGTAGTCCATGGAGGCCAGCAGGAGCAAAACGGTGGGGCGACGGATTCTACACGCGCGGGTTCAGCCCCCGCCTTGGCCATCGCCTTTTCCTGTCGACTGCAATGCGAAACGTTGGTTGGACCGCGGTTCGTCACGCTTTCGCAATCAGCCGCACGAACAACCTTGTGGATGAGCTTGCTTGACGACGTCAGTGGAGACAGCCCAGGCAGACAGCGTGCCGGAACACCCGGCGCTGACGCCGGTACCCGCCCGCACGGGCGCTCGAATCGATTTGATTCCTGTGCTTCCCCCAAAGTGCACAGCAAGCGGCGCTTGCAAGGCGCCGCGTTCTTTTGGCGGTGCCACCCATCAGCCAAAAAAAACGCGGCCGAAGCCGCGCAGATCTCGCTTTCCAGAGAGCGATAGAGGAGAAATCCTTACTGTTGTGCCACCGTGGCCAGCTTGCCCTGTTCCGCCGGCGGCAGATCACCCCACCCACCGCCCAATGCCTTGATGAGCCCCACCGTGGAGTTCACGCGGCTGCCGGCCAGTTGCACGCCGATGCGTTCGGCGGACAGCATGTTGCGCTCGGCATCGATCACGTCCAGGTAGTTGACCGAGCCCGCGTTGTAGCGCGTGCGGGACAGCTGCGCGGCGCGCGTGGAGGCGCGCACGGCATCGTCCTGGGCCTTGGCCTGATCGGCCAGCAGGCGCAGTTCCGAGAGGTTGTCTTCCACCTCACGGAAGGCGACGAGCACGCTCTCGCGGTAGTTGGCAACGTTCTCTTCATACGCGGCACGCGCCTGCTTCACGCCGGCGCTGCGGGCGCCACCGTCGAAGATGGGCAGCGACAGCGCAGTGCCGACCAGCGGCCCGAGAATCCACGTGCGGCTGCCCCATTTGAGCAGGTCGCCGATGTCGTGCGACTCGTAGCCGAAGCCGCCCGTGAGTTGCAGTTGCGGGAAAAACGCCGCACGCGCCACCCCAATGCGCGCGTTGGCCGCAGCCATCGAGCGCTCGGCGGCGGCCACGTCGGGGCGGCGTTCCAGCAGGGCGGACGGCAGCCCGGCCGGTACGCGCACTTCGGCCGATTGCAGCGGGTCTGCGCCCATCGTGAAATCAGCCGGTGCCTTGCCCAGGAGCGTCGCGAGCGCATGTTCCAGCACCGCGCGACGGCGTTGCACGCCGATGCGGTCGGAGCGTGCCGTGGCCAGTTCGGCATCGGCGCGGGCGACGTCCAGTTCGCCAATGTCGCCCGTGTTGAAGCGGCGCTGCACCAGCTTGAGCGCCTCTTCGCGGCCGACCAGCGTGCGAGCCAGCAACGCCTCTTCCGCATCCAGCGTGCGCAGGCTGAAGTACGTCTGTGCCACGTCGGCCTGCAAGGACAGACGAGCCGCACGGTACAGCGCTGCGACGCGCTCGGCATCGGCACCGGCGGCATCGATGTTGTTGCGCACGCGGCCGAACAGGTCGACCTCATACGCCACCGTGGACTGCGCGCGCCAGTACGTCTGCGGCTGCACGGGCGCGCCGACCGGCAAGCCGGCCGATGCTGCCGAAGCCCGCTGGCGCGTCGGGCCGAAGCCCGCATCCAGTTCCGGGAACAGCGATGCGCGGTTGGCCTGCACGAAGGCGCGCGCTTGCGTGACGCGTGCGGCGGCGGCGGCCAGCGTGGGGCTGGCTTCAGCGGCCTGCGCTTCGAGCTTGTCGAGCGTCGGGTCGTTGAAGATCTTCCACCATGCGCCGTCGGCGGGCAGGGCGGGCTCAGCGGTCTTCCACTTGCCTTGCTCGTTTGCGGCCAGCGGTGCATCGGCCGGCTGCGCTGCTTCCTTGAAGGCGTTGGGCGTGCCAACGTCCGGCTTCTCATAGGTCGGGGCGAGCGAGCAGGCCGCGAGGAACAGCGCGGCGGCCAGCGCCAGCGGTGTCCAGCGGCCGGCGCGCATGGCGGGACCCGTTTGTTGTTGTGTCGACGCGTTCATAGCGATGTCTTGATGAGTGTTGACCTTAGTGTTGGGCCGACGGCACGGGCAGCGCGCCATCCAGGTCCAGATCACGATCGGGTGCGTCTTCCGAACGCTGGCCACGGCGTGCGGCCAGCGTGCGCAGCAGCAAGTAGAACACCGGCGTGAGGAACAGGCCGAACAGCGTCACACCCAGCATCCCCGCGAACACGGCCACGCCCATGGCATGGCGCATTTCCGCGCCGGCGCCGGTCGACACCACCAGGGGCACCACGCCCATGATGAAAGCGATCGACGTCATCAGAATCGGGCGCAGACGCAGGCGGCAGGCCTCGATGGCGGCTTCCACGATGGTGCGTCCTTGCAGTTCAAGCTCCCGCGCAAACTCCACGATCAGGATGGCGTTCTTACACGCCAGCCCCACCAGCACCACCAGACCGATCTGCGTGAAGATGTTGTTGTCTCCATGCGAGACCCACACGCCCAGCATGGCGGCAAACAGGCTCATCGGCACGATCAGGATCACGGCCAGCGGCAGCGTCAGGCTTTCGTACTGCGCAGCCAGCACCAGGAACACGAGCAGCACGCAGATCGGGAAGATCCACACGGCCGAGTTGCCGGCCAGGATCTGCTGATACGTCAGATCCGTCCACTCGAAGCGCACGCCCTTGGGCAGCGTTTCATGCGCGATGCGTTCCACCGCCGCCTGCGCCTGGCCCGACGAGAAGCCCGGGGCCGGGCCGCCATTGATGTCGGCCGCGGTGTAGCCGTTGTAGCGCACGACCATGTCGGGCCCGAAGCCTTGCGACACACGCAGCAGCGACGACAGCGGAACCATCTCGCCAGCGGTGTTGCGCGTCTTCAACTGCAGGATGTCTTCTGCATGCGCGCGGAACGGCGCGTCTGCCTGCACCTTCACCTGATACGTGCGGCCGAAGCGGTTGAAGTCGTTCACGTACAGCGAGCCCAGGTACACCTGCATGGTGTCGAACACGTCCGTGACCGGCACGCCAAGCTGCTTGGCCTTCACGCGGTCAAGGTCGGCATTCAACTGCGGCACGTTGATCTGGTAGCTCGAGAACGACGGGCCCAGCTCAGGCGTCTTGCGTGCCTTGGCCATGAAGGCCTGCGTGGCGGCAAAGAGCTGTTCGTAGCCGACCGAACCACGGTCTTCCAGTTGCAGCTTGAAGCCACCCACCGTGCCGAGGCCCTGCACCGGCGGCGGCGGGAACACGGCAATGAAGGCGTCCTTGATCGCACCGTACTGCTGGTTCAGCTGCCCCGCGATGGCGCCGCCCGACAGGTTGGGCGCCTTGCGCTCGTCAAACGGCTTGAGCGTGACGAACACGATGCCGGCGCTCGGGCTGTTGGTGAAGCCGTTGATCGACAGGCCCGGGAACGCCACGGCGCTTTCCACGCCGGGGTGCTTGAGGGCGATGTCCGACATGCGGCGGATCACGTCTTCCGTGCGGTCAAGCGAGGCGCCGTCCGGCAGCTGCGCGAAGCTCACCAGGTATTGCTTGTCCTGCATCGGCACGAAGCCGCCCGGCACCTTGTTGAACAACAGCGCAGTCGCGCCGATCAGCGCCAGGTAGATGCCCAGCATGACGGCCTTGCGGCCGATCACGCGCGAGGTGCTGCGGCCATACGATTCCGATGCCGCACCAAACACGCGGTTGAACGGACGGAAGATCCAGCCCAGACCCTTGTCCATCGTGCGGGCCAGCCAATCCTTCGGCGCATCGTGGCTCTTGAGCAGCAGGGCGGCCAGCGCCGGCGACAGCGTGAGCGAGTTGAAGGCCGAGATGACGGTCGAGATGGAGATCGTCAGCGCGAACTGCTTGTAGAACTGACCGGTCAGGCCCGTCATGAAGGCCAGCGGCACGAACACGGCAATCAGCGTCAGGGCAATGGCGATGATCGGGCCGCTCACCTCGCGCATGGCCTTGTACGTGGCCTCGCGTGGCGATAACCCTTCTGCGATGTTCCGCTCGACGTTTTCCACCACCACGATGGCATCGTCCACCACGATCCCGATCGCCAGCACCAGCCCGAACAGCGACAGCGCATTGATTGAGAAGCCGAACATCAGCATCAGGCCAAACGTACCGATGATCGACACCGGCACCGCCAGCAGCGGAATGATCGACGCACGCCACGTCTGCAGGAACAGGATCACCACCAGCACCACAAGCGCCACCGCTTCCAGCAGCGTGTGCGTGACGGCTTCGATACTGGAGCGGACGAACTGCGTCGGGTCATAGACGATGCGATAGTCGACGCCTTCGGGAAAGTCTTCCTTCAGTTCCGCCATCGTCTTGCGCACGTCGTCCGAAATCTGCAGCGCGTTGGAACCCGGCGCCTGGAAGATCGGAATGGCCACCGCCTGCTTGTTGTCCAGCAGCGAGCGCAGGCCGTATTCCGACGCAGCCAGCTCGATGCGGGCCACGTCACGCAAGTACGTGACGGCGCCGTCGGGCGAACTCTTCAAGATGATGTCGCCGAATTCCTGCTCGGTCTTCAAGCGGCCCTGTGCGTTGACGGACAGTTGCAGGTCCGTGCCCGGCACCGACGGCGAGCCGCCGATCACGCCGGCTGCCACCTGCACGTTCTGGTCTCGGATGGCCTTGACCACTTCGTTGGCTGTCAGGCCGCGTTCGGCGACCTTGTTAGGGTCGAGCCACACGCGCATCGAGTAGTCACCCGAGCCGAACAGCTGCACCTGGCCTACGCCGCTGATCCGTGCAAGGCGATCCTTGACGTTGAGCACCGCGTAGTTGCGCAGGTACGTCATGTCGTAGCGGTCGTTGGGCGACAGCAAGTGCACCACCATCGTCAGGTCGGGGCTGCTCTTGACCGTGGTCACGCCCAGGCGTTGCACCACGTCGGGCAGACGCGGCAGCGCCTGCGATACGCGGTTCTGCACGAGCTGCTGTGCCTTGTCCGGGTCGGTGCCCAGCTTGAAGGTGACCGTCGTGGTCAGGTTGCCGTCGCTGTTGGCCTGCGACTGCATGTAGAGCATGTTCTCGACGCCGTTGATCTGTTCTTCGAGCGGCGAGGCGACGGTCTCGGCAATCACCTTCGGGTTGGCGCCCGGGAACTGCGCGCGCACCACCACCGAAGGCGGCACGACCTCGGGGTACTCCGAGATCGGCAATCGCCAGATCGAGATGATCCCGACCAGCAGGATCAGCGTGGATAACACGCCCGCAAAGATCGGGCGGTCCACGAAAAATTTAGAGAAGTTCATGGCTGTGAGCGATGAGGTTCAGTCGCAAATCAAGCGCGGTCGGCCGGCAGGCGTTGCGCGGTAGCGGCGGTCTTGGCGTTGGCGGGCTTGGCCTCGGCCTTGGCAGCAGGTGCAGCGGGTGCGACGGGTGTTTCGGCTTTGGCTTCGGTCGGTGCTGCGGGCGCTTCGGGTTGTGCACCGGGCAACACCACGCGCTTGGTGACCAGGCTATCCATGGTCACCGTGTTCGGTGCCACGGCGTCGCCGGGGCGCACGCGCTGGATGCCGTTCACGACGATGCGCTCGCCGGCCTTCAGGCCCGACTTCACAACGCGCAGTCCGTCGATGGAGGCGCCCAGCACCACCGGGCGATAGCTCGTCTTGTTGGCCGCATCCACCACCAGGACGAACTTCTTGTCCTGGTCCGTACCGATGGCCTTGTCGGTGATGAGGATGGCGTCGTGCGGTGCGCCGGTGCTCATGCGCACGCGGGCGTACAGGCCCGGCGTGAGGCGGCCGTCGGCGTTGTCCAGCGTGGCGCGCACGCGGATGGTGCCCGAGCGCACATCCAGGCGGTTGTCGACGGACTGGATCACGCCTTCGCGCGTGTAGCCGTCTTCATTGGCCAGCCCGATGTAGACCGGCGTCTTCGCGCCCTGCGCCGCCTTGGCGGAGTAGCGCAGGTAGCTTTGTTCATCCGCATCGAACGCCACGTACATCGGCGAGACCGACACCAGGGTCGTCAGCACCGGCGCAGCACCACCGGCGGAGACGACGTTGCCGACGGTGATTTCTGCGCGCGATACGCGGCCCGCGACCGGCGCCACGATGTGCGTGTACTCCAGGTTCAGCTTGGCGGCATCCAGCGCGGCGGCGGCGCCTTGCAGGTTGGCCTGTGCTTCGCGTGCGGCGTTTTCCTTCTCTTCGAACTCGCGGCGTGCGATGGCGTTGTCGGCCACCAGCTTCTGCGCACGGTCCAGCTCCGACGTGGTGTAGGCCACGCGGGATTTGGCGGCCGTCAGCGCGGCTTGCGTGCGGGCCACTTCGGCCGCGTAGGGGCGGGGGTCGATGGTGAACAGCGCGTCGCCCTTCTTGACGATGCTGCCGTCCTTGAAGTGGACGGCGGTGACGGTGCCGCTCACCAGCGGGCGGACTTCAACGCGTTGAACGGCCTCGATGCGGCCGGAAAACTCATCCCACTCGGCCACGTTGCGTGCCACGACAGGCGCCACGTCAACGGGGGGGGCGGCGGGCGCGGCCGCCGGCTGCTGCGACGCGCCGGCGCTGGAAACAAGACCGTAGGTGCCCACGGTCGCAGCGCCGAGCACGGCGGCGACCGAAATGGCAATGGTGCGTTTGGACAGGCTCATGATGTCTCTCGATTTCGGTGGGGTAAGCAAAGCGCAATGCTCAAAAAAACGCGGGGGAAAACGTTTGAGCCGCAGCGTAGGAACACGCCTGCGGCCACGCACTCCGTTTCTTGTTATGTCGGTTCAGCCAGGCGTCTCCCCGGTGGGCCGAGGGGGCGTGCCATCGTCGCGGTCGGCGCGCGCGCGGCGCTTGCGCGGTGCGGGCTGCCGCGTCATGCCGAGGTGCCAGCGCAGGAAGCACGTGATCTCGTCCCGTGCCACGGCGCTCATAGCGATGGATTCGTGGCAGGCCTCGTTCACGCGCACGACCTGCGTGACGACGCCCGCCTCGATGAGGGCCGCGGCATAGCGCTCCGCTTCGGCGCGCAGCAGGTCTTGCGGCGCCGTGAGCAGCAGTGCGGGCGGCAAGCCCTGCAGGCGGCGCGACTCCACGGGCGCGGCGTACGGGTGCACGCGCTCGGTCGGCCGGGGCAGGTACTGGCGGTAGCACTCTGCGCAGACCTCGGCCGAGTTGTCGGCGTTGGCCAGGCGGTCGGGGCGCACGCGGGCCATGGTCGGGTCGAGCATCGGCGCAATCAGCACCTGCGCGCGCAGGGCGGGACCGCCGCGGTCACGCGCGATCATCGCCAGCGCGGCCGACAGGTTGCCTCCGGCGTCGTGCCCGGCCACCCCAATGCGGCGACGGTCGATGCCCCATGCTGCCGCATGGTCGGCCATGCAGCACAGGGCGGCGTACACGTCCTCCGGCGCGGCGGGAAAGGGCGCGGCGGGCGCCAACGAATAGCCGACCGTCACGACCACCGCTGGCAGTGTGGCGGCAAGGTGGCGCGCCGGTGCATCGGCGTCGTCGATCGACCCGCGCACGAAGCCGCCGCCGTGCAGGTACAGCACCGCGGCATGGCGCAATGGGGCAGTCGCATCGTCCGCGTGCGTTTCCGGGCGGAACACACGCAGGCGAATCCGGCTGGCATAGCCCTGGGTCCAGTAATCGTCGACGTGCACTTGTCGCGCCAGCGCGGTGGTTCCCGCAGTTTCCTGACAGAAAGACGCTTGCTCGGGCAGTTCGGATGGTGCAGTGCGCAAATTGTTATTCACTGCAACATTTATGGCGTCACTGCGGGCTTGCGTTCGCGATGGACGAACAGCGGCGGTCGCCCCATGGCCATTGGGGGAGCGTTCCGAAACAACCAGACGCGGCGGAGAAGAACCCATGATGTCAGGCGGGGCTTATCTTTGCGGATAACCCGAATATCGATGGGCTGAATGATGGTGATTAGACGAACGCAGATAAATGCCTATAATCGGACATCACTATTAGTGACAGCCGAACAATCAAAATCGGCGGTTGTGCTAAAAAGTGTTATCGCTCGAGGGCGATCTTGTTGCGCTGCGAAAACCGTCATCGCTGCCTTCCGATCGCGCCAGCCGGGCGCACCCCTTCAGATTCCACCGCCGTTGCGCATTGCCGTTTGGACTCCGGCAGTGCGCTTCGTTCGTGGCGTCCGACCTTCAGGAGCCGCAGATGGATCGCTTGCAGGCCATGCAGGTTTTCACGCGTGTCGTGGAAGCCAGCAGTTTCACCAAGGCTGCCGACAGCCTTCAGTTACCCCGCGCCACGGTGACGAACCTGGTGCAAAGCCTCGAGGCTCATCTCGGCGTGCGCCTGCTGCACCGGACCACACGCCGCGTGAATGTCACCGCTGACGGCGCTGCGTATTACGAGCGCTGTGTACGGCTGCTCGGCGACCTGGAGGAGACCGAGGCTGCGTTCTCGCAAAGCGCATCGGGCGCGCGTGGCACGCTGCGAATCGATGTGCCTGCCTCGATAGGCAAACGGTTGCTCGTGCCACGCATTCGCGATTTCCACGAGGCGTACCCCGATCTTCAGTTGGAGATCGGCATGAGCGATCGCACCGTCGACCTCGTGCAGGAGGGCGTGGATTGCGCCGTGCGCGGCGGCGAGTTGCAGGACTCCAGCCTCGTCGCGCGACGCATCGGCCAACTGTCGATGGTGAATTGCGCGTCGCCCGAATACCTCGCCCGCTGCGGCACGCCCAGGACGCTGGAAGACCTGCAGGACCACACGGCAGTGAATTACTTTTCAGCACGCAACGGCCGCCGTATGGATTGGGATTTCGTGATCGACGGGCAGAAGCAGATCCACAAGGTGCGCAGCATGGTGGCCGTCAACGATGCCGAATCAGCGGTGGCATGCGGCCTGCATGGCCTGGGGCTGCTGCAGACCTCGCGCTTCCTGGTGTACGAGCACCTGCTGTCGGGCGCGCTGGTGGAAGTGCTGCCGGACCACGTGTCCGAGCCGGTGCCTGTGTCGGTGGTCTACCCGCACAACCGTCATCTGTCGCCCAAGGTGCGGGTGTTCGTCGACTGGGTGGCCACGCTGTTCGCCGACCACCCGTGCCTGCAGCTCAAGGAGAACCCACGGCTGCAGATTGTTAGCGCGGCCTGAACAGTTATTTCTGTAAAGCGGCATTTATCAGAGAGAGGCAACGATCTATTCTGCCGTCCAAGCGCGACAACGAGCGCAAACGAACAAGGAATCGATCATGAACACCCGTCTCTCCTCCGTCCTCTCCCGCCGCATGGTTCTGGCCCTGGTAGCCTCGGCAGCGGCATCCGCTGCGCTTCTTTCGCAGCCCGCTGCCGCTTCCGTGCAGCCCAATTTCGATGCCCCGGCTGCCACGCAGGCAGGTCGCTTCGATCCGTACACGCAAGGCGCCGCCGCCAAGTTCGATCCCTACACGCAGGGCACCGACCGCCAGGCAGATACCTATGGCTATCTGTCGTGGAATGGCGATACGCGGTATCCGCAAGCCCGCTCGGCCTCGCGAGCCTAAGCAGCGCCTGATTTTCTCCTCCCTGGTTTGCGGCGTGACGGTTCAGGTCACGCCGTTTTTATGCGGGGTTCAGGTTGGCCATGGCGTGCCGGACTGGCGCGCGCGCCACGCTCTGCTTGCGGGTCCATTCGCGGTGTGGGTCGCCTGGGAGTATCGTTGCAGGCATGCAGACCGTCGTATTCACCTTCGAGACCAGCCTGGTTCCGCTTCTGCCGCCGGCCCTGCGCGGTCGCCCCATTGCACGTGCGTGGGCAGAGGGCGCCACACTCAAGCACGCCATCGAGGCCCTTGGCGTACCCCACACGGAGGTGGGCCAGGTGCTCGTCGACGGCGGCGCCGAGGCGCTGGAAGCCGCGCTCCCGCCGCGTGGCCATGTGGTCGTGTCGGCTGCCGAGCCGGCCTTGCCCGACATCCCGCTGCACTTCCTGTGCGATGCGCATCTGGGTGCCACGGCGCGCCTGCTGCGCATGGCAGGCTTCGATACCACCTACGACAACAATTACGCGGATGCCGCCATCGAGGCCCTGGCCGTCGCAGAGGATTGGATCGTCCTCTCGCGGGATCGCGAGTTGCTCAAGCGCCGCGGTATCCGTCGCGGTGCGTTCGTTCGTGCGCAGGAGCCGCAGGCGCAGATGCGCGAGATCGTGACGCGCTTTCGGCTTGCTGGGGCGGCGCGGCCGTTCTCTCGCTGCCTAGAATGCAATGCACCCCTGCGTGTGCTGACGCGCGAAGAGGCGTCGGCCAGCGTGCCGCCCCGCGTGCGCGAACGCCAGCACCTGTTCAGCACCTGCGATCTTTGCCGGCGCGTCTATTGGCCCGGCTCGCATTGGACGCGCATGAGCGCGATCTTGGCCAACATGCTCGCGCCGGACACCGATGAAGACGCCGGCGCCGCCGCGCGCATCGTGCGCAGTGGCAGCGCGGGCGCTTGAGTGCTGCGCTAGCGGACCGGAGCGTCACGCAGATCGGCGAGAAACCGTTCGCGCCACACGGTGAGGTTCGCCACGCGCAGGCGATCCATCATGTGGGCATAGCGGGCCTTGCGCTCTTCCAGCGGCATCGTCAACGCGCGGTTGAGTGCCTCGGCCATGCCGCGCGTGTCATACGGGTTGACGATGAGCGCGGCGTCCAGTTCGCCCGCTGCCCCAGCAAAGCGCGACAGCACCAGCACGCCCGGATCTTCCGGATCCTGCGCGGCAACGTATTCCTTGGCGACGAGGTTCATGCCATCGCGCAGCGGCGTGACGTAGCCGATCTGCGAACTTCGGAACAGCGCCATCAGCACGCGCCGCTCATATTGCCTGTTGATGTAGCGGATCGGCGTCCAATCCAGTTCAGAGTGCTTGCCGTTGATACGGCCCGATTCCGCCTCCAGTCGCTGGCGGATCTGCTGGTAGGTCTGCACGTCCTGCCGCGAGGTGGGCGCGATCTGGATGAACGTCACATGCCGGCGGTGTTCCGGAAAGTCGTCCAGCAACTGCTCGAACGCGCGGAATCGCTCGGGCAGGCCCTTCGAATAGTCGAGCCGGTCCACGCTCATGATGAGCTTGGGCTGGCCGCCATGCTCGCCGCGCGGTGTGGTGTGGCGGGCGAACGGATTGCGCCGCGCCAGGGAAGACACCGCTTGCTGGGCAATCTCGTCCGGATGCACGCCGATTGGGTAGACCTCCGCGCGCAGCGTATGGCCATAGGCGTGCACGGGGCCATTCTGCTCCTTGTGCTCGATGTAGCCGCGCGCCTCGCGCTCGATGTAGTCGTAGAACGCGACACGATCGGTCTCGGTCTGGAATCCGACCAGGTCGTACGCGCACAGCGCCCGCATCAGGTCTTCGTGCGGCGGGATGGTGGTGAGGATCTCCGGCGACGGAAACGGAATATGCAGGAAGAACCCGATGCGGTTGGTCAGCCCAAGTGCGCGGCACTCGGCGGCAAACGGGATCAGGTGGTAGTCGTGTACCCAGAGGATGTCGTCCGGCCGCACCAGCGCCTTGAGCTGATGCGCGAACTGCGTGTTGACGCGACGATAGCCGTGGTACTCCTGGCGCTGGTAGCGGGAGAGATCGACGCGGTAATGAAAGACTGGCCAGAGTGTGGCATTTGCAAAGCCGCGGTAATAGTGGTCGTAGTCGCGCCGGCTCAGGCCGACCGTGGCGAACGTGATGTTGCCCTTGGTGACGATGTTCGGCTCATTCGACACCGTGGCCGCAGTCTCGCCGCTCCAGCCAAACCAGATGCCGCCGGTCTCGCGCAGCGCGTCGAAGACGCCCACGGCAAGACCGCCCGCCGTGCCCTGGCCTTCGGTGATGGGCGCCACGCGATTGGAGACGACGATGAGCCGGCTCATGCGGCACCCCCATCGCGTTCCGGGGCCGACACCAGCGCGGCCAGCCACGTGCGCAGCGCCGCCGGATCGGCCATGCGCCAGTGCGCCTGGCTCGGGCCCGCCCCCACTTTGATCGACCAGCCACCGAGTGCGTTGACCGCGGCAAAGGCGCTCTCGTCAGTAAGGTCGTCCCCCGCGAAGAGCACGGTGCGGCCCATGAAGGGGGATTCGGTTGCCAGCGTGTGCACCACGTCGCCCTTGCTGGCGCCGCGCGGCTTGAGTTCGACGACCATCTTGCCGGCTTGCAAGCGCACGTGGTCCGCGTAGCGGCGGGCGAGGCGGTCGGCGACGGTGAGTACGGCGTTCTCTGCATCGGGCGCGTGGCGGTAATGCAGTGCGAATGCGATGCCCTTGCTTTCCAGCACCACGCCTGAGAACTGGCCGGACAATTGCGCAAGCGCTGCACGCAACTCGCGCTCCAGGTTGGCGAGCGCATCGGCGCTGGCATCGAGCCGTACGAAGCCGCCGTCTGCATAGCGGCGTTCGGCGCCGTGCACGCCAGCAATCACGAGCCCCGGCAATGAGAGCCGCGACTCAACATCGTGCACCGTGCGCCCGCTGATGATGGCCAGCGCGCCGCCGGTGGTCGCATGCAGCGCGGCCAGCGTTTCGCGCAGCGCCGCTGAGACGTGCACGGCATCGGGCTGCGGCGCGATGTCGACAAGCGTGCCGTCAAAGTCCAGCAAAAAGGCCGTGCGAGCGAGATCGAGCGAGGGGAGGGGCGCCGCGTTGGCGGAGGATTGAGGCGAGACGTTCTTGGACAAACCGGTTCTGAAGCATGTGCGTGATGCGTCTTGTCACGCAAGAACCGGGCCGACCGCGACGAGCCTTGTCATTTCGCCATTCAGCGCCCGGGGCAGCCGTCAGCGCATTGTAAAAAGGTGCGCGTGGTGCAAATCCTGCGCGTCACGCGCGGTGTGCGCGTCACAGCGATGCGGCGAGGCGTGTGCCCTGGTCGATGGCGCGTTTGGCGTCGAGCTCGCGTGCCTCGTCCGCGCCGCCGATGATGTGCACCTTGGCGCCGCCGGCCTGCAGCGGTTCGACCAGTTCCCGCAGTGGTACCTGTCCGGCGCACAGCACGATGGAATCGACCGGCAGCCATTCGGCGGCTTCGCGTTTTTCGCCGTAGCTCACGAGCAGGCCCTCGTCGCCGATGCGCTCGTAGTTGACGCCGCCCACCATGCGCACGCCCAGGTTTTTCAGGCTCGTCCGGTGGATCCAGCCGGTGGTCTTGCCCAGGCCGCCGCCGAGTTTGCCGGCGCGCCGCTGCAACAGGATGATCTCGCGCGCAGGTGTTTGCGGTTCCGGCCGGATGCCATCGACACCGCCACGCACTTCGGTCGGATCACCCACGCCCCATTCGGCGCGCCAGGTTTGCAGATCCAGCGTGGGCGAGTGGCCATCGAGCGCGAGGAATTCCGCCACGTCGAATCCGATGCCGCCTGCGCCGACAATCGCCACGCGCTTGCCCACCGGCTTGCGATGCCGCAGCACATCGATGTACGACAGCACGCTCGGATGGTCCTGCCCCGGGATCTTCGGGTTGCGCGGCGATACGCCCGTCGCGATGATGATTTCGTCGTAGTTGGCTGCCAGCAATTGCTGCGCATCCACGCGCGCACCGAGGCGTAGCGTCACGCCGGTGGCCTCCACCCGGCGCTTGAAGTAGCGCAGCATCTCGTGAAATTCTTCCTTGCCCGGAATTGTCTTGGCCATGTTCAACTGGCCGCCGAGTTCCTGGGCTGCGTCGAAGAGATCGACCGCGTGCCCGCGTTCGGCCAGCGTGATGGCTGCCGACAAGCCCGCAGGCCCTGCGCCCACCACCGCAAACCGCCGCTTGGCGGGCGTCGGTCGAATGACGAGTTCGGTCTCATGGCACGCGCGCGGGTTGACGAGGCAGCTTGCCGTTTTGGCCTTGAAGGCGTGGTCCAGGCACGCCTGGTTGCAGGCGATGCAGGTGTTGATGTCCTGCGCCCGGTTGGCGGCGGCCTTGCGCACGAAATCGGCATCGGCCAGCAGCGGGCGCGCCATCGACACCATGTCGGCGCAGCCATCGGCCAGCACGGTTTCGGCCACCTCCGGCGTGTTGATGCGGTTGGACGTCACCAGCGGAATGCCGACTTCGCCTTTCATCTTCTTCGTCACCCATGCAAAGGCCGCGCGCGGCACGCTCGTCGCAATGGTGGGGATGCGTGCCTCGTGCCAGCCGATGCCCGTGTTGATGATGGTGGCGCCCGCGCGCTCGACGGCCTTGGCGAGCTGTACGACTTCTTCCCACGAGCTGCCGTCGGGGATCAGGTCGATCATCGACAGGCGATAGATGATGATGAAATCCTTGCCGACCGCCTCGCGCGTGCGCTGGACGATTTCCACGGGCAGGCGCATGCGGTTGGCATAGCTGCCGCCCCAGTCGTCCGTGCGCTTGTTGGTGTGCGTGACGAGAAACTGGTTGATGAAGTAGCCCTCGGAACCCATGATCTCGACGCCGTCGTAGCCGGCTTCACGGGCCAGTTGCGCGCACCGCACGAAGGCGCGGATCTGCCGCTCGATGCCGCGCGCGGACAACTCGCGCGGTGTGAACGGGCTGATGGGCGAGCGCAGCGCCGTGGGCGCGACAGCGAACGGGTGGTAGCCATAGCGGCCGGTGTGCAGGATCTGCAGGGCGATCTTGCCGCCTTCCTCGTGCACGGCGTTGGTGACCGTGCGGTGGCGGCGGGCCGCGCCATGTGTGGCCAGGCGCCCGGCAAAGGGCTTGGTCCAGCCTGCAATGTTTGGCGCGAACCCGCCCGTGACCATCAGCCCGACATCGCCGCGCGCCCGCTCGGCAAAGTAGGCGGCCAGCCGGTCGAAGTGGTTGCCATCTTCCAGCCCGGTGTGCATCGAACCCATCAGCACGCGGTTCTTGAGCGTGGTGAAGCCGAGGTCGAGGGGCTGAAGCAGGCGGGGATAAGGGGAGGAGGGCATGTCCGGCGCAGGAGGAGGCGCTGCGATGATGTGGAAACGCGCCGGACGGTAGCACCCAAGCGCCCGTTGGAACAACAGGGCGGGGTTCTAGATGTGTGGTGTGCGCGTCAGGATTTTCCCGACTTCTTCGGGTCGTCTTCAGCGGGCTGGCCGAGCAGTGCTTTGAGCAGCTTGTTCTGGGGAATCGCCTTGCCGGTGCCTTGGCCGGGCTTGCCGGTGCGCTGGCTGTCGCGCTTGAGGTTGTTGGCGATCTTGAGGCCCTTGAGTTTTTCGAGGTCGGTTTTCTTCACGATGGGGTCCAGTGACAGCGTGTTACGCTCGGCAGGATACGCGAAACGCTTGCCCCCGCCTCAGATTTTGCTGCATGTCAGACGCTTACACCCCGCCCGCCACGCCCGTCGCCGACCTGTTCCAGCCCAGTCTCCAGGACTGGGCAGCGCAGCCGGCACAAGCCTTCGAGCACTGGCTGGCTGCGCGTGGCTACCGCGCGTCTTCGGCGACGGTGTACCGCGCGATGTGGCGCAAGTGGCTGCGCTGGACCGAGGCACGCCAGCGCGCGCTGTCCGACTGGAGCGCAGGGGATATCGCCGCCTTTCTGGATGAATCCGGCCTGACCAAGCTGCACCGCTACCGCTACGCGCGCTTGATCGAGCGCGTTTTTCACCAGCTCGAATTGCTGCGTACGGGCACGCACAATCCCGCGAGCGCAGCCGTGCAGCAGAAACTGGCAGAGGGGGAGAACGACCCGACCACGTTCCTTTCGGCCGCCGAGCGGGCGGCCATCGAGGCTTCCCTGGACGTCGGGGCGGGAGCGGCGGAGGCGGCGGTCAATGCCAGTGCGTTCAAGCTGGCGCGAGACCGGGCGCTGGTGGCCGTGTGCCATGGCGCCGGGTTGAAGGTGGCACAGGTGCAATCGCTGTTGCTGCGCCAGGTGCACGATGCGCTCGGCAGCATCACTATCGAGCCGGCGCGCGGGCCCTCTTACCAGGCGCCGCTGCTGGAGGCCGCCCGGCCTGCGCTGGCGGCCTGGCTGTCCGTGCGGCGCCATGCCGAGGTGCCGGGCGAGCGCGTCTTCGTCGCCGATGCCAGCGGGCGCGTCATGCATGCCGCCTCGGTGTACCGGCGCGTGGAAGCGTGGCTCGCCGCGCTCCCGGCGTTGATGCACCGCAGCGAACGGCTGTCGCCGCAGACCCTGCGTAACGGCTATGCGGCCGCGCTGTTCGATGCCGGAGCGGCCCCCGCCGAAGTGGGGATCGCGTTGGGCCTGCGCGACCAGACCTCGGCCTGGCGGCTGCGCGCGGCCTATGCCGACTGGCAAGCGGCGGCGCATCCGGATGCCAGCGCGAACACCCGACCGGATACGGCGTCCTAGCGCGGTGTTTTGCGCCGCACGGCCCGCAAATCGGCGGAGGGCTTTGCTATGATCGCGCTGTTTCGTCGCGCGGGTTGCTCCGGCGCGGTGCAACCCGATGCCGCGCTCGAACCGGCACGACACGCCTCTCTTCCTCCTCGATACCTCGCACCCGATGACTGGAACCATTCTGCTGACCGGCGCTACCGGCTACATTGCCTCGCACACCTGGGTTGAACTGCTGGATGCGGGCTATCAGGTGATCGGCCTGGACAATCTCTGCAACAGCAGCTCGACTGTACTGTCCCGCATCGAGCAGATCACCGCCAAGACGCCGAAGTTCGTGCAGGGCGATGTGCGGGACCGCCGCCTGCTCGACGATCTGTTTGCCAGCACGCGTATCTCGGCGGTCATCCACTTTGCGGCGCTCAAGTCGGTGGGGGAGTCCGTGCAGAAGCCGCTGGCCTACTACGACAACAACATGGGCGGACTGGTCACGCTGTGCACGGCCATGGCGAATGCCAACGTCCGCCAGCTCGTCTTCAGTTCGTCGGCCACTGTGTATGGCAATCCGCATACGGTGCCGATCACCGAGTCGTTTCCGCTGTCAGCCACCAACCCATACGGGCAGACCAAGGTGATGGGCGAACAGGTGCTGCGCGATCTGGAGGTGTCCAATGCGGCGTGGCGGATTGCTTACCTGCGTTACTTCAACCCGGTGGGCGCGCATCACAGTGGGCTGATTGGTGAAGATCCGCGCGGCATTCCCAACAACCTGATGCCGTATGTGGCGCAGGTAGCGGTCGGCAAACGCGAGAAGCTCTCGATTTATGGTGGTGACTGGCCTACGCCCGACGGTACCGGCGTGCGCGACTACATCCACGTGGTGGACCTCGCGCGCGGGCACCTGTCGGCGCTCGATGCGCTGCGCCGCGATGACCGCGGCTTCACCGTCAACCTGGGGACCGGACGCGGCTACTCGGTGCTGGAAGTGGTGGCCGCCTACAAGCGCGCCAGCGGCCGCCCGATCCCCTACCAGATCATCGACCGCCGTCCGGGTGACATCGCCGCGTGCTATGCGGATCCGGCGCTGGCGGCAACGCTGCTGGGCTGGCGCGCGCAGTACGGCATCGAGCGCATGTGCGAAGACTCCTGGCGCTGGCAAAGCATGAACCCCGACGGCTTCCAGACGCGCGGCTGATGCGTCTCTCTCTTTCTGATGCCCAACGGGCAGGAGCCGCCCGGCCGTGAATCCGGCGCTTGGCGTTCACCTTACTGAACCGCTCGCACGCGCGTTGCTGCCCTTCATCGTGGCGTGCGGCGCGGGCAGCCTGCTGCTGCGCCTGCTCGATGACCTGCGCAGTGCGGAGACCAGGCGTGCGCGCCTGCCGCTGACGATGACAGCGCTGTTTGCCGCGATTGCGCTGTGGACGTTGCCGCTCTTGCCGCTGCTCCCGCGTTGGTCGCTGCCAGAAGATGCCGCGCCTGCGGCGATGGTGCTGGCTTCGTTCTGTTGGAGCGTGGCGGTGGCCGCGCTATGGTGCGTGCT
>JAGWNU010000204.1 GCA_028871175.1 Burkholderiaceae bacterium
CTGGCAATCCAGCAGCAGACCGGGCGCCGGCTTGGGCAGGTACTGGTGCAGCAGGGGCTGGTGACGCCCGATACGGTCGCCGATGCGCTGGCCGAGCAGGCAGACCTGCCCCGCGTGAGCCTGACCAACGTGGTGCTCGGCGCACTGGCTGACTGTCTGCCGCGCGATCTGGCGGTGCGCCACCACGTGGTGCCGTTCTCCATCGGCGAGGACGGCTCGCTCAACATCGCCGTGTCGGAACTGCCCGATGGCGAAGCACTGCAAGAACTTGCCCGCGCGGCAGGCCGCAAGGTCGCGTGCTTCATGGCCTGTGACCACGAGATGTCGGCCGAGCTGGCGCAGATGGCCGACCCCCATCGCCGCGCCACGGTCGTGTTCGGCCCTTCAGCACATTCGGCCATCCTGGCCGTCGAATCCATGACGAGCGCCGGCCCGGACACCGTTCCTGGCACGGCACCCGCACCCGAGGTTTCCACCATCCCCCCGATGCCTGTGCCGCCCGATCTGACACCCGGACCGGACGCACGTCCCAATCCATCAGTCGCGGGAGGTGTGGCATGAAACCGAAGAGAGAGCAGCGCTTTACCCTCCGCCGTCTGCGCTGGCCGATCGCTGCGGCCGTCTGGGCACTTGGTCACGGGGCATCCGTGGCGCAGCCGCTGCAACCGGATGCCTACTTTCGGGCGGACCGTGCCTACCACGCCATCGAGGCCAATCAGCTGGACGATGCCGAGGCAGCGACGCGCGCAGCGCTGGCCGTGCAGCCGGACAGCCTGCAATTGAACCTGCTATTGCTGGATGTGCTTACCCGCAAGGGCCAATTGGATGCGGCGCGCGCACAGGCCGATGCCCTGGTGCGGAAGTACCCGGATGAGCCACGGGTGTACGCACAGCACGGCTTTCTCGCGCAAAAGGCGAACGATCCTGCCGTCGCGGAACAAGACTTTGCGCGCGCGGTGCAGGGTACCGACTGGACGCCGCAGGAGCAGCACAACCTGCATCTGGCGTGGTCCGACAGCGCCTATTCCGCCAAGCACCCGCAGGCGGCACTGGATGCGCTCAGTGGCATGCAGGATCAACCGGATGCCGACGTGCAACTGCGCCTCGCGCAATCGCGGCTGCAGCTCGGCGATCGTGATGGCGCCGCCCGTGCCGCCACGCTGGCAGGGGAACACACGACCGATCCGGCCCGCCAGCGCTACGCCCAGGCGTTGCTTGCCCAGGCGAGTGCGCCGCAGGCGCGCGGCGAAGCCACGTCACTGGATGATCCGCGCGTGGTCGGGCAGCGCGCGTTGAACGAAGCCTATGGGCATCTGCGCGCGCGCGATGACCGCGCAGCCCTGGCAGCCTTCCAGCGCGGCTTTGCCACCGGCCAGGGCAACTGGAGCCATTACGCCGACGCTGCCTATGCAGCCAAACGCCTGGGCGACAACCCGACCGCGATCCAGTTGTTTCGCGAGAGCCTTGACCACGCTGACGCCGACGCCAAGGGCGACAGCGGCGGCAATGACGATGACAGGCTCCCTGCCGACCGCCGATTCGGATATCGCCGCGAAGTCGAGCAGATGCAGCGCACGTTCGGCATGGTGCTGTCGGGCGCGTATCAGACGTCGGCGTTCGGCTTGCCCAATACCGTCAGCGTCGCGCAGGGCGGCGCCGAGGTGTATTGGCAACCGCCGGGCATCGGTTACCGCGACGGCAGCATCTTCCAGCTATTCGCGCGCGGCTATGACAGCCTGTACGACCGCAATGGCATTACCGGCCTGCCGACGGCACAGGGTTCGGTCGGGGCACGCTACAAGCCGCTCAAGGATATGAACCTGGTGTTCACCGCCGAGCGCCTGATCCGCATCGGCAGCCTCACCAGAAATGACACGCTGTTGCGCATTGGCTTCTCGACCGATCAGGGCATTGACCTGCAGGTGACCAAGCCGCGCTGGCAGACCTGGCAGGTGTATGCCGAGGGCGCGTATTTCGTCAATCAGGGGCGCATGATCGTCAGCACGGAGGCGCGCTACGGACACACCTGGCGGGTGAGCTCCATCAGCGACCACCTGACGGTGTATCCGCACGTCGTGCTGGCGGGCGATCACGACAACAAGGCCGCCGGCGAGCAACTTGCGCTGGGTGTTGGCCCAGGCATCAACCTGCGTTACTGGTTTCGCGAGTCGCACTACGCAGCACCAGCCAGCTGGCTGGACCTGACCGTTCAATATCGCCTGCCGCTCACGCACGCGGACCGGGCAAAGGGGATCGTGGCACGCGCCATTCTATGGTTCTAAGGCAACCGTGATTCTTGGCAGACCCCAGTCAGAGGTGTCGCAGATGAAACGTTTTTGACCACCGAGGGAAAACGGGTAACGAGCAGAGATCGCAGCGGCGTCCGCATGGCGGCGTCGCGGCGCCATGGTGAGTCAAAGCGGGACGCATGGCATGGCCTTCGCTCAACGGCGGAGTCTGTGCCGGCGTCGGAAGCGACGCATCCGTCGTCGCACTTTCGATGCGGCGGAGCAGACGACAGGGGAAATCATGACAGGGAAGATCTTGACCGTGTTCGGCACACGCCCGGAGGCCATCAAGATGGCGCCGTTGGTCAAGGCGTTGCAGGCCGAGGCAGGCTTGACATCGGCAGTGTGCGTGAGCGCTCAGCATCGGCAGATGCTTGATCAGGTGCTCGAGCTGTTCGGCATCGTGCCGGAGTTCGACCTGAACCTCATGCGGCCGGGCCAGACGCTGTCGGACATCACGTCCAGCGTGCTGGGTGGCATCGACGGCGTGCTCGACGTGTACCAGCCCGACGCCGTGCTCGTGCACGGCGATACGACCACCACGCTGTCAGCAAGCCTCGCCGCGTTTTACCGGCGCATTCCGGTGGGGCATGTCGAGGCGGGGTTGCGCACCGGAAACATCTGGTCACCGTGGCCTGAAGAATTGAACCGCCGCGTGACCGATGCCGTCACCACGTGGCACTTTGCACCCACCGCCGAGTCGCGCCAGAACCTGCTGGACGAGGGCGTTGATCCCGACCAGGTCACGCTCACCGGCAACACCGTCATCGATGCGTTGCTCGCCGTCAAGGCACGGCTGGACGACGATACCGCGCTGTCGGCCGAGATGGCGGCGCGTTATCCGTTTCTCGATCCGCGGCGGCGGATGATTCTCGTCACGGGGCATCGCCGCGAGAACTTCGGCGAGCCGTTCGAGAACTTCTGCGTGGCGCTGCGGGTGCTGGCCGCACGGCATCCGGACGTGCAGATCGTGTATCCGGTGCACCTGAACCCGAATGTGCAGCAGCCTGTCAACGCCATCCTCTCCGGTCACGACAACGTCTACCTCATTGCGCCGCAGGACTACCTGCCGTTTGTGTACCTGATGGCGCGCGCCTACCTGATAGTCACCGATTCAGGGGGCATCCAGGAAGAAGCGCCCGCGCTCGGCAAGCCGGTGCTCGTCACGCGCGACACCACCGAGCGGCCAGAAGCCGTGGCCTCTGGCACCGCGCGCGTGGTGGGTACCAGCACACAGCGCATCGTCGACGAGGCTGAGCTGCTGCTCGGCAACACGGCTGAATACGAGCGGATGGCCCACGCCCACAACCCGTATGGCGACGGGCAGGCGTGCCGGCGCATCGTGGCTGCGCTGAAGACTGCCCTGGGCGCGCAACCGCAGAGCGCAGTGCGCGGGCCACAGCTCGTTCGCAAACCGGCCAGCGAGGCCGAGATCATCCATCTGGAAGCGGTTCGTGCCATTGCGCAGGGGCCGTCGTCCGTGCATCAGCGCTCACGTCGCTAGGAGGTATTGATGAAAGCGAAACGAATCGGGGGTGGCGTGTTGCTCGCCTCCGCACTGGTTGCCGGCTGGCTCATCGTAGCCCCCCCCTGGGCCGGCAATGCGGGGGCGCCGGCGGTTGTCGTCGGCGCCTCCCAACTGCGATCCCCCGGCAGCGATGCTGATCCAAAACCGACGGCATCCGCTTCGCAAGGAACGGTCAAGGTCGCCCAGCCCGTACAGCCGGCCGTTCTGGCGATGGCTACACCCAAGGCTGTGACAGGAGGGCCCCGCGCTTATGGCTACGGTGTCATGGACGAGAACGGTCAGGTGGTCCCCCCGCCCCGGCCAGCCGTCATCACGGAAGTCCGGCCGGGCATGCCGGAGACAGAAGTCGCCGGCACGGAACGCGGCCACGATCGTGGCCCCAACTTCAACCTCGGGCTCTACCGCCAAGCGGATGGCTCGGTGTATCGACCATGAGTCGGAGCGTCATCATGAAGACATTGCTTGGTAAGTTTCTCTGCGTGCTGGTGTTTGCTGGCAGCCTGCTTGGCGTCTCGGTGGGCGGAACGGCGCAGACTTCTGCATGCACCATCGGTATCGGACCTGTGTGCGTGACGGTGGGTGCAACGGCATCGGCTCAAACCACGCCAGCCAAGATGCTGGTGCTGTACGACGCGCCGCCCAACGACCAGTACACCAATCTGGGCAAGGCGTACGCCATCATGCTGTACAACCTGCTCGCGCACTTCAACACGACGATCACGCTGCTGCCCGTGCAGAACTACACGGCAGGCATGACCGAGCAGTATGCCGCCACGTTCTACATGGGGAGTTACTACAACAACCCGATCCCGGCGGCTTTCCTGTCGGACGTGACGACCACGCAGAAGACCGTGGTCTGGTTCAAGTACAACCTGTGGGAACTGGCCTGGAATACGGCGTATCCGTTCACTTCGCGCTACGGCATCAACTTTGTCGGCCTGCGGGGCCTGAACGCAGCACCTTCGGCAAGCGCGCCGAATCCGGGGTTCTTCGACACGGTGTCGTACAAGAACCTGACGATGACCAAGTACTACGCCTACAACGCCACGACCGGTGCCATCAGCGCGGATCCGGATATCGGTGTGACCTCGGTGGCGGACGCCACCAAGGCGACGAGCCTGGTGACCATCACCAACTCGGTCACCCAGGAGACCGCACCTTATGTCATGCGCTCCGGCAACTTCTGGTACTTCGCCGACATGCCGTTCTCCTATATCGGCCCGCGCGACCGATACCTGGCCATGTGCGACCTGCTGCACGACATTCTCGGCACGAACCAGGCGACCCTGCACCGTGCCATGGTCCGGCTGGAAGACGTGAACGCCACCACCACCGTGTCTTCCATGAAGACGCTCACGGATTACCTGTACAGCAAGAAGATCCCGTTCTCCATTGCGACCATTCCGCTGTATACCGACCCGAATGGTGTGTACAACGGCGGCGTGGCGCAGACCATCCACCTGGTCAATGCAACGGGTTTGAAGCAGGCCCTGAACTATGCCCAGAATCGTGGCGGCCGGGTGCTCATGCACGGTTACACGCACCAGTACAGCAACATCCCGAACCTCATCAACGCGGTCAGCGCGAATGACTTCGAGTTCTGGCTCGCCACGGAGAACCGGCCGGTGAATGAGGATTCGACGCAATGGGCGGCAGGGCGGCTCTCCGCGGGGCTGCTGGAATTCCAGCTCAACGGCTACTTCCCGTTTGCCTGGGAAGCGCCTCACTACCAGTCGTCCCCGCTGTCCATCAAGGCGGTGCCGCAGTATTTCAAGACGACCTATCAGCGCGTGGTGTACTACACGTCGGACAACCCGCAGACGCTGAACTCGACCACGGCCGGGCATGACTTCTCGGTGGGCCAGTTCTTCCCCTACATCATTCAGAAGGACTACTACAACCAGCGCGTGCTGCCTGAAAACCTCGGCAACGTGGAATACAACATCTGCAATATCGATCCGTCGTCCTGCCTGACCTACACGGCGCAGGACATCCTGACCAACGCGAACTACGCGCTGGCCGTGCGCGATGGATTTGCGTCGTTCTTCTTCCACCCGTTCTGGCTGGAGCCGGATCTTGGCACGCCAGGCTTTACCGACTTCCAGACCATCATCAGCGGCATCACCAGCCTTGGGTTCACCTGGGCCGACGCCAGCAAGGTGCAGTAGCCATGCATAGGGTGCGCGCGATGACAGCGGCGTTGCTGGTGTCGGGCGCATCCTCATGCACGTTGGGCGCGGAGCCAGTCGGTACGCTGCCGGCCGGCCCTGTGCCGCTGTATGGCGTGACGGTCGACGCCGTCGACGATGTGCCCGCCGTGGTCGATGCGCTGGCGCATCTCTCGCGCATACCCACCGTGCGCCTCGTCTTCGACGAGGGGATGCGCGCGGCCGACTACGCTGCCCCGGTGGCGGCCATTCGACGCGTGGCCTATGTGATGGGCGAGCTGGCCGATTCCTCCACGCTCAGGCAGTACTCCGTCCGACAGATGCGCGAGCGCGCCGACGCCTACGTCGGGGCGCTGGGCAGCAATGTCGACGTTTGGGAAATCGGTAACGAGATCAACGGCGAGTGGACCGGACGCCCCCGCGACGTGGTCGACAAGACCGTGGCCGCGTACGACGTCGTCACCCAGCATGGCGGCCGCACCGCACTCACGCTCTATTACAACGAAGGCTGTGCGGAAGAGCCCTCGCACGCCATGTTCCGCTGGACCGAAAGCCGCGTGCCGGCAAGCCTGCGCAACGGCGTCGATTACGTGTTCATCAGTTTCTACGAAGACGACTG
>JAGWNU010000205.1 GCA_028871175.1 Burkholderiaceae bacterium
CATTAATTCCTTGAACCGATAAGCATTGCTTGGTGCGGGACATGCCGTGTGGGCGCGCGCGTCTTCCAGTGCACAGCATGCGACGAAAGTCGTGTGCTCCCTGCGCCGGTGATGTACCCGAAATGCGGCTTCCGCAGCCACTCTGAACCGTACTTGGGTTCAGGAGGCGGGCCTAGCGGCCGAGGTGGGGACCCAACAAAGGCGGTTGCACATTGCGTGCGACCGCCTTTTTCTTTGTACCCCGTTTGACGCACCGGCAATGGCAAGGCCACCGCGGTGTTGCTATGCTGCGCACACCATCCCTCCCGCACGCCGCACATCATGGCCGCCCAATACTGGCTGATGAAGTCTGAGCCCGATGAGGCCAGCATCGACACACTGCAGGCCGAAGGCACCCTGCCCTGGACCGGCGTGCGCAACTATCAGGCACGCAACTTCATGCGCGATCGCATGCGTGTTGGCGACGGCGTCCTGTTCTATCACTCGTCGTGTCCGCAACCGGGCATCGCTGGACTGGCGGAAGTCTGCTCAACCAGCTACCCCGACCCCACGCAGTTCGACATCAAGAGCCACTACCACGACCCGGCATCCAAGCGCGAAGCGCCACGCTGGATGCTTGTCGATGTGAAGTTCGTGCGCAAGTGCGCGCTCATCGATCTGCCCACCCTACGCGCCCAGGCAGAGCTTGCCGACATGATTGTCCTGCAGCGGGGCAACCGCCTGTCGATCACGCCCGTCACGCCCGCTCAGTGGCGCTACATCACCAGCCGATTGATGCGCGATCCCGAGTGAACGGCCTGCAACGATCTCGGATCGTGACAAACGTGCTGAACGATGCGCGTTTGAAACGGTCAGACGCAGCACCTTGCTTTTTGGGAGAACACCATGAAATCTGTCTTGGCTGCAACGGTTCTGGGAACTGCAATGATGACGACGGCCTTCGCACAGGCCGCGCCTGAGTCGGCGCATTCGGGCGTGCTTTCGTTGGATGCGCAGGCCGTGGCCGAGGTGCCCACCGACACGGTCACCCTCACGCTGGGCGCCGAGCAGGAAGGCGCGGACCCGGGCGCCATCTCCGCCGCGCTCTCGCGCAAGGCCGACGACGTGATCAACCAAGCCAAACGAACCGCCGGCGTCCAGGCAGAGACGGGCGGGTTCAACATCTACCCCAACACCGACCGCAACGGCAAGATCAGTGTCTGGCGTGGTCGTGCGGAGGTGCGGCTCACGTCCAAGGACTTCGCCGCAGCGTCCAGGCTGGCGGGTCAGCTGGCGAACCAGATGCAGGTGCAGAACGTCAATTTCACGCTCTCGCGCGAGGCGCGCACGGCAGCCGAGGCCAGACTGATCGATCAGGCCGTCAATACCTTCCGAGACAAGGCGCTGGCGACCACCAAGCTGTTCGGCTACACGAGCTACACAATCCGCGACGTGCACGTCAGCGAGGGCAGCAGCAACCCCGGGCCTCGCCCGATGATGCGCATGGCGGCCGCGCCCGCGTCGTTTGATTCGCCGCCGGTGCCCATCGAAGGGGGCAAGGCGCAGGTGACGGTGACCGTCTCCGGCGCGGTGCAGATGCTGAAATGAGCGATTGACCGTCCACGAAAAAAGCCACCGAAGTCGGTGGCTTCTTGTTTGCGTCGACGTCTTTGCGCCGATGCGGCTTCAGGCGCGCGCCTGAGCCTTCGCTCCGTTGCCGTTGCGTCCGGCTCGACGATAGGCCCACACCAGCATCAACACGCCCGCCAGGATCATGGGCAGCGACAGCCACTGTCCCATCGACAGGTTCATCGCCAACAGACCGAGAAAGTTGTCGGGCTCGCGTGCAAACTCGGCGGCGAAGCGAAACACGCCGTAGCCGAGCAGGAAGGCACCCGACACAGCGCCCATCGGCCGCGGCTTGCGCGCGTACAGCCACAGCAGGATGAAGAACAGCACGCCTTCGCCGAGGAACTGGTAGATCTGCGACGGATGGCGCGGCAGCATGTGGTACTGGTCGAACACTGCCTGGACGCCGCTGGCCAACGCCTGCTGAGCGTGCGACGCAAGCCACGCCTGATCTTCGCCCTGTGCCTGGGGAAACATCATTGCCCATGGCAGGTTGGGCGACGACACGCGGCCCCACAGCTCGCCGTTGATGAAGTTGCCCAGGCGGCCCGCGGCGAGCCCGCACGGCACCATCGGGGCAATGAAATCGGTCACCTGCATCCACGTGCGTCCACGCATGCGCCCGTAGACCATCATTGCGATCACCACGCCAAGAAAGCCGCCGTGGAAAGCCATGCCGCCCTCCCACACCTTGAAGATGTCGAGCGGATGGGCAAAGTACCAGTCCGGCTTGTAGAACAGCACATAACCAAGTCGCCCGCCGAGGATCACGCCAAGTACGCCATAGAACAGCATGTCGTCGAGGTCACGGCCGCTCCACCCCTCTGCCGCTATATGCGCCTGGCGGGTGCGCAGCCGGCCGAACCACAGGAACATGATGAACGCCGCCAGATACATCAGGCCGTACCAGCGGATGGCGAGCGGCCCCAGATGCAGGGCGACGGGATCGAATTGCGGATGGATGAGCATGAATCCGGGGTATCAGAGTTGGTGATCTGGTGCGAACTGACGGCGGCCTCGACGCGCGTCGACCGGGCGTGGCGCGTCCTGCATAGACCGGCCCGGTCCGCTGCAAGTTGCATCGCCGCGCAATGCGCTTTCCTCCGCAGTCTGCGTGGGCGGTCAGGGAAGCTCCCCGCACAATGACCCCGCCGTCGTGCGCGGCATGATAGCCGGTAATCATGTCACCCAGCCGGAACCGCGCCTGAAGCGTGGACGGAGGGCCACACCCGCGGGCCATGCACTGAGCTGGTTGGCGGCGTCGGGGTGGTGTGTTCAGCGCGGCGGCATGTTGCGGCGTGCTGCCAGGGCGTCCTCCAGCGCGGCGCCGAGCCACTCCATCAAACGGCCCTCGAGCGTGCGCGTGAGATCGGCGGCAAGTTGCTCGGTCAGCAGGGACAGGCGCGATTCCAGGGCCGCGCGGCATTGCGCTTCGATCAACGCCGGCCACTCGGACTGAAAACGCCACATCACCTCGCCCATCACGTGCGCTGCGTCGGTACCCGCAGCCGGCATGGCAGAGGTCGATGCCAACCCCTGTTCGCGCAGCGTGGGGGGCACCGCCTCGGCTGCCTGGGTGGGCGGCGGCATCGCGGCGGGCGCCGCCAGCGGTATGGCCTCGTCCAGTTCGACGATTTCCGTCAACACGGGAATATTGTTGTCTGCCTGGGAGCCAGCGTTGCGGCCGTCAGTCATGCGCGCCCCGCGTCATGATGTTGGATCGGATACCCGCGATCGCGGTAGAAGCGGAAGCGGTCGCGTGCAGCCGCACGATCGGCATCGTCATCGCCGACGATCTCGATCAGGCGGGCAAAGCGTGCAAACAGTGGCGGCGGGTCAACCGACAGGTTGACCAGAATGTCGTGATGCGGCGCGTCGTCCAGTGGCTCGGAGGCCTCCGCCAGCAGGATGGGCGTTTGCGTGGCCAGCGGATGATGCAGACCGCAGTGCGGCAGGAAATCGAGCGGGCTGAAGGCCCACAACTGCGCGTCGAATGACTCCAGCGCGGCGCGATCCCCCACCACGATGACCTTCTGGCCCGCACCATAGGCCTTGCGGACGAGCCGGCAGGCGTAGGCCAGCTTGCCGGGCACGTTGCTGTGGAAATCGACGCGGGTCATGCGACGCAGCGCTGCAGGCGCATCAGGTGCGGTCCATCAGGAAGCGCGTCAGCAGCGGGACCGGGCGGCCGGTGGCGCCCTTGGCCGCGCCGCTCTTCCACGCGGTGCCGGCGATGTCCAGGTGCGCCCAGTCGTACTTCTCGGTAAAGCGCGCCAGGAAGCAAGCCGCGGTCACGCTGCCGGCTGGCCGGCCGCCAATGTTGCCCATATCGGCAAAATTGGACTTGAGCTGCTCCTGGTACTCCTCATCGAGCGGCATGCGCCATGCGGTATCAAGCGACTGCTTCCCGGCCGCCACCAGCGCATCGGCCAGCGCATCACTGCGGGCATACATGCCTGTGTTGACGTGACCGAGCGCGATGATGCAGGCGCCCGTGAGCGTGGCCACGTCGATCACCACGGCCGGCTTGAAGCGCTCCACGTAAGTGAGCGCGTCGCACAGGATCAGGCGGCCCTCGGCGTCGGTGTTCAAGATCTCGATGGTCTGGCCCGACATGCTGGTGACCACGTCGCCCGGCTTGGTGGCAATGCCGCTGGGCATGTTCTCGCAGGTCGGCACCACGGCAATCACATTCTGCTTCAGGCCCATCTCGGCCACGGCGCGCAGCGTGCCGAGCACTGAAGCGGCGCCGCACATGTCGTACTTCATCTCGTCCATGCCTTCGCCTGGCTTGAGCGAGATGCCGCCCGTATCGAACGTGATGCCCTTGCCCACCAACACCACCGGAGCCTGCTTGGATAGTCCCCCCTCATAGCGCAGGACGATGAACTGCGGCGGCTCCTCGCTACCCTTGGTCACGGCCAGGAAAGCGCCCATCTTGAGGGCTTCGATCTGCTTGCGGCCGAGCACCTCGACCTTGAGCTTGAAATCCTTGGCGATCTGGCGAGCGGTGTTGGCCAGGTACGTCGGCGTGCAGATGTTGGAGGGCAGGTTACCCAGGTCACGCGTCAGGTCCATGCCGTTGGCGATGGCCGTGCCACGCGCGGCAGCCACGGCGGCAGCCTTGGCGTCCGCCGCCTGCACGGTCAGCACGACCTTGCGCAGGCCGCTCGGGGCGCCATTGCTGTTCTTATCGCGCTTGCTTTTGAGTTCGGGGTGGCGCTCGATGAAGCGGTAGCTGGCTTCGCGAATGAGCGTGACGGCGGTCAGCACGGCCCAGGCGACATCCTTGTCACGTGCGGTGTGCTCGGTGAGCGTCCACGTCGCATTGGTGGCTTTCGTGCCCGCCAGCGCACGCAGCGCGGTGCGCACGGCTTCGGCGTAGGCGCGATCGGTAAAGTCGGCTTCCTTGCCGAGGCCAACCAGCAACACGCGGGCGGCGCCCACGCCGGCCACTTCGTGCAGCAGCAGGGATGTGCCGCGCTTGCCTTCGAAGTCGCCCAGCTTGATCAGGCGGCCCACCAGGCCCTTGGTGGCCACGTCCAGCGCCTTTGCGGCGCCAGCCAGGGTCTGCGACTCGAACAGACCGATCACGAGGCAATCGCTCTTGGCAGCCACGGCGCCAGCTTTGGCCCAGTCCAGGGCTTTTGTGCTAAATTCCATCGCGCTTCTCTCTATGAGGCGAGTCAACGAAAGTCCACATTATCCGCGATTTTTCGCGGGGGCTCCGATGGTACGCAAATGGCGTCTCCATCGTCCCGAACCCTGGTCCGCAGCTCGCCCTCCCATCCTGCACCCGCATGATTTTCGAACAAGCCCTGCGACGCGAGCTGTCCTTCACCGCCGGCGCCGTCTTCCTCGTGCTGCTGACGTTCATGCTGACCACGCTGGTGATCCGCATTCTCGGCATGGCCGCCAACGGCGAGGCCAACCCGAACGACGTCCTGCTCCTCATCGGCCTGGCCACGCTGGGTTACCTGGCGATTCTGCTGTGCGCCACGCTGTTCATCTCGGTGCTGCTCGTGCTCACGCGCTGGTACAAGGATTCCGAGATGGTGGTGTGGTTCACGTCGGGCATCAGCCTGACGGATTTCATCCGCCCGGTGCTGCGCTTCTCGCTGCCGTTCATCGTGCTGGTGGCGCTGCTGGCCCTGTTCGGCTGGCCGTGGGCCAACCAGCAGAGCGCGCTGTTCCGTGACCGCTTCGAGCAGCGTGACGTGCTGTCGATGATCTCCGCCGGCCGTTTCATCGAACCGTCGCACGGCAATTACGTGCTGTTCATCGAAGGCGTGGATTCGGGCATGAAGCACGCCCGCAATCTGTTTGTCGCCAATGCGGAACAGGACAAGATCGGCGTGGCGCTGGCCAAGAGCGGCGAATTCAAGACCATGCCCAACGGCGACCGCTTTGTCGTGCTCGACAAGGGCCGTCGCTATGAAGGCACGCCCGGCAAGCTCGATTACCGCATCGTCGAGTTCGACAAATACGGCGTGAAGGTCGCCAACAAGCCGCCGCAGGCCGACGCCAACCTGCCCACCAAGAGCCGCTCCACGAAGGATCTGCTCGCCAACCCGACGCCCGAGAACCTCGGCGAACTGGTCTGGCGTATCGGCCTGCCGCTGCTGGCGCTGAACTTCGTGCTGATCGCCATTCCGCTGGCCTACGTCAACCCGCGCCTGGGCCGCTATACGCCCATGATTTTCGCGGTGCTGATCTACCTGACGTATTCGAACCTGCTGAACCTGTCGCAGGCGTGGGTCTCGCAGGGCAAGATGAGCGTGTTCATGGCCTGGTGGCCGATCCACCTGGTGGCGTTCATCTGCGCGGTGCTGCTGTTCCGCTTCCGCCACTACAGCGCCGCCGGCCTGAAGGGTATCTTCGCGCTGCTCGGCTTCGCGCCGAAGAAGGCGGGCGCATGATGAAGATGCCAGTCTACGAAAAGTACTTCGCACGCCAGATCTACG
>JAGWNU010000206.1 GCA_028871175.1 Burkholderiaceae bacterium
CTCCAGCCCCGCGATGATGCGCAGCAGCGTGGTCTTGCCGCAGCCTGACGGGCCCAGCAGCGCAGTCAGTTCGCCCTGCTTGAAGTCGAGCGAAACATCGTTGAGGGCAATGAAATTGCCAAAGCGCTTGGTGATGTGTTGAACCTGAATGCTCATGCTGCGCTCCCTTCCAGCGGAGATTGCACGGAGATGTGCGAGTTCGAATTGGGTGTCTTTGGTGCCACGCGCTGCCCCGGGCCTTCGCCCACGCCGGCATCCGCATCAGCCAGCTCCCGGCGGCTGCGCCATTCCACCAGCGTCTTCAGCGCCAGCGTCACAAGCGCCAACAATGTCAGCAGCGACGCCACGGCAAACGCGGCCGCAAAGTTGTATTCGTTGTAGAGAATTTCCACGTGCAGCGGCATCGTGTTGGTCAGGCCGCGAATGTGGCCCGACACCACCGACACCGCGCCAAATTCGCCCATCGCCCGCGCGTTGCAGAGGATCACGCCGTACAGCAGGCCCCACTTGATGTTCGGCAGCGTCACGCGAAAGAACGTCTGCCAGCCCGATGAGCCGAGCACGATGGCGGCCTCTTCCTCTTCGCTGCCCTGCGCCTGCATGAGCGGAATCAGCTCGCGGGCCACAAACGGAAACGTGACGAACACGGTCGCGAGCACAATGCCCGGTACAGCAAAGATGACCTTGAAATCGTGATCGGACAGGTAAGGCCCGAACCACCCCTGCGCGCCGAACAGCAGCACGTAGATCAACCCGGCAATGACGGGCGACACCGAGAACGGCAAGTCGATCAACGTCAGCAGCAGGTTCTTGCCGCGAAACTCGAACTTGGCGATTGCCCACGCCGCCGCCACGCCAAACACCACGTTCAGCGGCACGGCAATCGCCGCAATCGTGAGCGTGAGGCCGATTGCCGAGAGCGCATCCGGCTCCACGAGCGCTTCGAGATACACGTCGACGCCCTTCTTGAACGCCTCGACAAACACGCTCGCCAGCGGCACAAACAGGAACAGCGCCAGGAACACGAATGACACGAGGATCAGCGCTGCGCGCACCCACGCAGATTCTGCGGTGGCGCCACGGCGGCCCACAGCGGGCGCCTGACCGAGTTGACGGGAGACAGTACCGGCCATGTCAGGCTCCTGCTGCCGCATGGGCGGTCGGGGGTTCTGGGGCACGCTCGATGGCGTCATTGCGATTGCCACGGCGGCGCGTCCAGGCTTGCAGCAGATTGATCACCAGCAGCAGCGTGAACGAGATACCGAGCATGACGACGGCAATGGCCGTGGCGCCCGCGTAATCGAATTGCTCCAGCTTGGAATAGATCATCAGCGGCGTGATCTCGGAGACCATCGGCATGTTGCCGGCGATAAAGATGACCGAGCCGTACTCGCCGGTGGCACGCGCAAACGCCAGCGCAAAACCGGTCAGCAATGCGGGCAGCAAGGTCGGCAGAATCACGCGAGCGAAGGTCTGCCACCGCGTGGCGCCCAGGCTGGCTGCCGCTTCTTCCAGTTCGGCCTCCAGGTCTTCGAGCACCGGCTGCACGGTGCGCACGACAAACGGCAGGCCGATAAACGTCAGCGCCACCACGATACCCAGCGGCGTGAACGCGACCTTCAGCCCCAGCGGTTCCAGCCGCGAGCCGATCCAGCCATTCGGCGCGTACAACGCGGTGAGCGCAATGCCGGCCACCGCAGTCGGCAGCGCAAATGGCAGATCCACCAGCGCATCGATCAACCGCTTGCCCGGAAAGCGATAGCGCACCAGCACCCACGCCACGATCAGCCCGAACACGAGGTTGATCACCGCGGCAATCAATGAGGCACCGAACGTCAGCTTGTAGGACGCCACCACACGCGGCGCGGTGACGGTCGTCCAGAACGCATCCCACGTCATGGTGAACGTCTTGAGGACCGTTGCCGACAGCGGGATCAGGACGATCAGCGCGAGGTACAGGAGCGAGAAGCCCAGCGCCAGCCCGAAGCCGGGCAGCACATTGGCGGGCTTACGCCGCCTGGACAAAGAAAACGCAGGAGACAGGCTCATCAGCGCACCGATAAAAATGGCCGCAGGGCAAAACACTGCGGCCGATATGCAGATGAACCGATTGTGGCGGACCGTTCTTATGACGAAAACGAATATCTGCGCATGTGCATCATCGTTTTAGATATAAGGCGTGCTGGGTAAGACATCCCACTGCGCTTGCCAGTCCGCTCCATCGCGGGTGGTGTCCTGTGCACTTGCACGGCCGATCAGGCGGTCGAGCAAGTCCAGGCCGGCGTCCCATTCGCCAAGGTTGGAGTCGGCGTTGATATGGCCGGCCTCGCCGGCGTCGACGAATTCCGTGCCCCAGCGCGCCGCCCAGTCGATGGCGCTGCCTTGCGGCATCCATGGGTCATTGCGACTGGCGACGACCGTGGCCGGGAATGCCAGCGTATGGCCGGGCAGCCGATCCCGCACGCCAAACTTGTCCGGATCCGCCGGCGCGACGAGCAGCACCGCCGCCACCGCCTCCTTGGTCTGCACCGCCCAATGCAATGACGCCAGGCAGCCGAAGCTATGCGCCACCAGGATGACGGGACGCCTGCTGCGCGTGGGCGGGCGCTCGGCAAGGGCCGCATGCACCGCTTCGCCCACACGGGCCGACCAGCGCGGCAGATCAGGCGTCGACCAATCCGTCTGCTCCACGCGGCGCCACGCCGGGAAGCGCTGTTCCCAACGCGTCTGCCAGTGGCCGGGGCCGCTGCCATGCAAGCCGGGAACGGTCAGGATGACGGCGTCCGTCGGCCACTGCCAGGCGGATGCGTCCGATGCGGTTGCGGGTGCGCTGCGTGCCATGGGGTCGTGCTCATTGCGTCAAAGAGATGCCGGCCGCGCACTGCTGCTGCACCAGCGGCGCCTGCGCCATCGGTATCACCAGCGGCGCGGGTACAGCGTCCGGCTCGGGCTCGGCTGCGGGCAGGATGCTGCCCTGCACATAGGCGATACCGGCCGCCCGTGCCAGCTCCAGATCGCTCGGGCGTTCGCAACGCCGCAAGGCCAGCGTCACGCCCAGCTCACGCGCCGAATCGGCCAGCGACACCACGTTCCGCGTGTGCCATTCACGCCGGGCATCCAACTTCAGGTACGCCGGCTTCGCATGCACAAGCAGCGCGCCCGCTTCCGCCAAGTCCGATGCCTGCACCGCCACGGCAAAACCGTTGCGACGGTAGTTGTCCACCACGAACAGCAGCAGCCCCAGATCGTCATTGGCCGTGGACGGCACCTGGATGACGAACTGCTCGGGATGCAGCCCCAGCGCCGTCACCGCGCGGTGAAACGCCTTGCCATGGTCGGCCGCCACCGCGGCCAGCAACCGGCCATGCACGTTGACGACCAGCCGCCGCGCATCGGTGCGGGAAAAATAGTTGAGCGTATGCACCAGCCGGCACAGGCGGTCCAGCTCGACCAGCGTGCCATCATCCGACGCCAGCGAGAACACCTTCCACGGGTTCAGGCCGAGATCTCCGTCGCGCGTCCAGGTGCGCATCAGCGCTTCGTGGCCGGCAAGCGCCAGCGTGCCATCGGCGGCCAGCTGCCAGACCGGTTCAAACGGGCTGGTCAGCGCGCAGTGGAAGAACTGGCCCTGCACGCGGCCGGCGGCGTCGCGCCACAAGTGGCGGTCCGGCGTCGGGGCGCTGGGCAGCGTGCCGAGAAATGGTGCGAGTGCGGTGGTGTGCATCAGGCTCATGGGTGAGGCTCCTTGTTGGGTCGCCGTCTCCTCCCCGTCCTTACAGTTTGGCGATCGAGACTTCAGTCGCCTTCACCAGCGCAACCACTTCGCTGCCGATCTTCAGGCCGAGGTTGTCGACCGAGCGCGTGGTGATGACCGAGGTGACGATGCCGGCCGGGGTCTCCACGTCGATCTCCGAGAGCACGTCGCCCCGGATGATCTCCTTGATCTGCCCGCGAAACTGGTTGCGTACGTTAATCGCTTGGATGCTCATGATGTTCCTTCTTAGATGACAACGGCACTACGTGCCAATGAATGTTTTCAGCAGAAAGGTTTGCAGCGCCTTACACGGCCCAGCGCACGGCGGTGGCGGACACGTCAAAGGGTGATGCCCACGCCGTGTGCGAGCGCACATCGGTCACTTCGTTCGGATCGATCTTGCGCTGCATCACGCGATTGAGGATCGCCTCTTCCAGCCGGGCAAACGCGGGCGAACCACGATGGCGCGGACGCGGCAGATCAATGCGTTCATCCAGCGCAATGCGGCCGTCTTCGATCAGCACCACGCGATCGGCCAGCGCCACCGCCTCAGCCACATCGTGCGTAACGAGCACCGCCGTAAAGCCCAGGCGTTGCCACAGGCCTTCGATGAGGTTCTGCATGTCGATGCGGGTCAGCGCGTCCAGCGCGCCCAGCGGCTCGTCCAGCAGCAGCAGGCGCGGCCGATGCACCAGCGCACGCGCCAATGCCACGCGCTGGCGCTGCCCGCCCGACAGCCGTGCCGGCCACTCGCCTGCCCGCTCGGCCAGACCCACTTGCGCGAGCACTTCAGCGGCCTGCGCGCGTTGTGTTTTCGGCAGGCCGAGCGCGACGTTGTCGAGCACCTTCTTCCACGGCAGCAGGCGGGCATCCTGGAACATCACACGAGCATCGTCGTGCAGGCCGTCTTCGGCTTCGCCATCGCGACGCAGGTGGCCATCGTCGATGCCTTCCAACCCGGCAATCAACCGCAGCAGCGTGCTCTTGCCGCAGCCGCTGCGCCCGACGATGACAACAAACTCGCCCGGGGGGATGTCCAGATCGATGCCGTGCAGCACTTCACGGTCGCCATAGCGTTTGACGACGTGCTCGATGTGCAAGGCGGTGCCGGCCAGCGCGGCGTGTTCGGTAGCGTTGCTTTGCATGCGTCTCTCCAATTCAGCCTCAGGCCGCGGCTTGATAACCGGGGTGCCAGCGCAGCCAGTAGCGCTCCAGCGCACGCGACAGCCAATCCGCCAGCTTGCCCAGCAGCGCGTACAGCAGGATGCCCAGCAGCACCACATCGGTCTGCAGGAACTCGCGAGCATTCATCGTCATGTAGCCGATGCCGGCCTGCGCAGACACCGTCTCCGCCACGATCAGTGTCACCCACATCAGGCCGAGCGAGAAGCGCACGCCCACCAGGATCTGCGGCAGCGCACCGGGCAGGATCACCTCGCGATACAACTGCGCACGCGACAGGCCGTAGCTGCGGGCCATCTCCACCAGCGCCGGATCGACCGAGCGGATGCCGTGATACGTGTTCAGGTAGATCGGGAAGAACACGCCCAGCGATACCAGGAACAGCTTGGCCGATTCATCGATGCCGAACCACAGGATCACCAGCGGAATCAGCGCCAGCACTGGGATGTTGCGGACCATCTGCAGCGTGGTGTCGAGCAGCGTCTCGGCGGTGCGGAAGGTGCCAGTCAGCAAGCCCAGCGCCAGCCCCAGCGAACCACCGATCGCAAAGCCCAGCAGCGCGCGCCACGTGCTCACGGCCACGTGCGTCCACAGCTCGCCGGAGCGTGCCAGCGCAATAGCGGCCTTTGCCACGTCCAGTGGTGCCGGCAGGATGCGGTTCGACAGCCAGCCCCATTGGGCCGAGGCCTGCCACAGCACCAGCAGCACCAGCGGCACGATCCACGGGGCCAGGCGCTGCCGGACGGTGCGCAGGAACGTGTTTGTCTTCGGTTTCGATTCGGATGCCATGACCGTGTCCCCCAGGCTCAGCTTGCCGCCACGCGCGGCACGATGCCGGTGGCAATCACTTCGCCAAACGGCCCGTTCAGCACGTTGCCCGGCAGCTTGTCGCGCACCGAGCGCGGCAACAGCGGGAACACCAGTTCGGCAAAACGGTAAGCCTCTTCCAGATGCGGATAACCGGAGAGCACGAACGTATCGATGCCCAGCTCGGCGTATTCCTGCATGCGCGCGGCCACGGTTTGCGGATCGCCCACCAGCGCCGTGCCGGCACCGCCGCGCACCAGACCCACGCCGGCCCACAGGTTCGGGCTGATTTCCAGATCGGCGCGCGTGCGCTTGACGCCGTTGGCATGCAGCGCGGCCATGCGTTGCTGGCCGGCGGAATCCATCTTGCGGAACGCCTCTTGCGCGCGCGCCACGGTGTCGTCGTCAAGCTTGCTGATGAGCTTGTCGGCGGCAGCCCAGGCTTCTTCATCCGTCTCGCGCACGATCACGTGCAGGCGGATACCGAAGCGCACGGTGCGGCCATGCTTGGCAGCGCGCGCCCGCACGTCGGCCAGCTTCTCGGCCACGGCGGCAGGCGGTTCGCCCCAGGTGAGATACGTGTCGACCTGCTCCGCTGCGAGTTCGTGCGCCGCTTCCGACGACCCACCGAAATACACCGGCGGATGCGGCCGCTGCACGGGCGGATACAGCACCTTCGCACCCTTCACGCTGAGGTGCTTGCCGGTGTAATCCAGCGCAGCGCCTTCGTGGCTGGCCGCCAGCGTTTCGCGCCAGATGCGGATGAATTCTTCCGAGGCTTCGTA
>JAGWNU010000207.1 GCA_028871175.1 Burkholderiaceae bacterium
TGATCTTCCTGATTTTCGAGCGCGAGTACTCGACCGGTGTGTATTTGCTGTCGCCGGGCACCGAGACGATCGGCTCGATGCTGGTTTCCCTGTGGGCGGGCGGCGCCATCGATATCGTTGCCGCGCTGTCCTTCGTCAATATCGTGCTGGTGGCCGTCGGCCTCGGCATCGCACTGCGTTTCGGAGTGAAGCTCCATGATTGAACTCACTGTCAACGACCTGCACCTGCAATACGGTAACAACCCGGTTCTCAAGGGTGTCTCGATGCAGCTGCAGAAGGGCGAGGTCGTCTCGCTGCTGGGCCCATCTGGTTCGGGCAAGACCACGCTGCTGCGTGCTGTCGCCGGCCTCGAACAGGCCAGCCAGGGCACCGTCAAGATCGGCGATCGGGTCATGTTCGACGGCGCCAAGAAGCTCGACGTGCCGGCCGAAGGGCGCAACCTGGGCCTGGTGTTCCAGTCCTACGCCTTGTGGCCGCACAAGACCGTGGCCGAGAACGTCGCCTACCCGCTCAAGCTGCGCAAGACGCCTGCCGCGCAGATCAAGGAACGCGTGCAGGCGGTGCTGCAGCAACTGGGCCTCGGCCATCTGGGCGAGCGTTTCCCGAGCCAGCTGTCCGGTGGCCAGCAGCAGCGCGTGGCCATCGCCCGTGCGCTGGTCTACAACCCGCCCGTGATCCTGCTCGATGAGCCGCTCTCGAACCTCGACGCCAAACTGCGCGAAGAAGCCCGCGCCTTCCTGCGTGAGCTGATCGTCCGCCTGGGCCTTTCGGCCCTGATGGTCACGCACGACCAGAGCGAAGCGATGGCCATGTCCGATCGCATCCTGCTGCTCAACAACGGGGTCATCGAACAGCAAGGCACGCCGGAAGAGATGTACGGGGCGCCCCGAACCCTCTTCACCGCCGAGTTCATGGGCAGCAACAACCGGATCAACGGCAAGATCGCCGAAGTGCGTGACGGCATGGCCCGCCTGGTGGATGAGACGGGCGGCTGGTCGCTGTGGGGTGTGGCGCGCGGCGATCTGAAGCCAGGCGCGGCGGCCCATGGCGTGATCCGTCTGGAGCAGGTACGCGTCGGTCTGGACAATGCCGACAACACCATCCACCTGCCGCTGGCCACCCGCATGTATCTGGGCGACCGCTGGGAATGCCTGTTCCGCTCCGGCGGTGCCGCCGGCACTGGCCTGCGGGCCTACGCCAGCAGCGCCCCGTCCGATGGTCAGTACGCGCTGACCTTTCCCCGCGAGCAGTTCTGGTTGTACGCGGCGTAAGGCCCCCCCCCCCCCCGCGTCGCAATGAAAAAGGCAGCCTCGGCTGCCTTTTCTTTCGGGCGACAGGAGGATCAGTCCTTCACCACGGGGAGTTGATCCGGGTTAGAGTCGGGCGCAGTCGTCTTGCGCAGAAAGACCGCAGCCAGGATCAGCCCCACCTCATACAGCAACCATAGCGGCACCGCCAACAGCAATTGCGACATCACATCCGGCGGCGTGACGACCGCGGCAATCACAAACGCACCCACCACGACATACGGCCGCACCTGGCGCAGCTTCTCCAGGCTGACGATGCCAAAGCGCACCAGCACCATGACCACCACCGGCACCTCGAACGTGATGCCGAAGGCCAGGAAGGTAGTCATGGCGAAGCTGAGGTACTTGTCGATGTCAGTCGACATCTCTGCGCCCAGGGGCGCGTTGTAGTGCGCCATGACCTTGAACACGGTCGGGAAAACGAGGAAATAGGCAAACGCCACGCCGCACAGGAAGAGCAGATAACTGCTCACCACCAGCGGAAGAATCATCCGCTTCTCATGCGTATAGAGGCCAGGCGCCACGAAGCGCCAGATCTGGTACAGCACCCATGGCAGCGCAATCAGGAATGCAGCCAGCAGCGTCACCTTCATCGGCACGAAGAACGAGCCCGTGACGTCCGTCACGATCATGTGGCCGTTCTTCGGCAACGCCTGGATGAGCGGCCGGGAAAACAGATTGAAGATGTCGGGGGCCCAGTAGACCAGGCCGAGGAAGATCAGCAGTACGCCTGCACCGGCTTTGACGATGCGCTCGCGCAACTCGACCAGATGCGAGATGAAGGTTTCCTGCGCGCCGTCCTCGGGCGATTGTGGATCGAGCGGAGCGGCACTCATGTCAACTGGAAGGGGATGCGGTCAGGGCGCCGCGAATTGGGCACCCGAAAATCATTCGAAGAAAGAGCGCGCGCGCGACTGCGCGGCAATGATGGGCGGGCGATGGCGCTTGACGCGTGCCGCACCGGACTGAGCCCACATACGAACGCCCTGCTTCTGCCGGTACCATTTGGGCATCGACAGCTGCTTGTTGCGCCAGCTGTTGCGGCCGTTGCGAGACCGGCTGGGCGCTGGCTGCCAATCGGGCGCGGCTGTGGCGGTTTCACGCTGCGCCGGATCGCCGAGCGCCTCGTTCAGGCGTTCGTTGATCTCCGACGTGTGCTTGCTGACCTCCTGGTGGATGGTCTGCTCGACATTGCGTGCGGCCTCCTCGAATTCGGTGCGCATCTTGCGCAGCTCTTCGAGCTCGATTTCGCGGCTGACCTCGGCCTTGACGTCGGCGATGTAGCGTTGCGCGCGGCCGAGCAGCGCGCCAGCCGTACGCGCTACCTTGGGCAGGCGCTCCGGTCCGATGACGACCAGCGCCACCGCGCCGATCAGCGCGAGCTTGGAGATGCCGAGATCAATCATCTTTCAGCGGCCGCGGCTCAGCCCTGCTTGGACTTGTCGCGCGCTTCGACGTCGATCGTCGTCGCGTCATGCAGTTCGCGCGGCGGCTGGCTGGCGGTCTGCTGCGGGGCTGCCGGCTTGTCTTCCGACCCTTCGCGCATGCCTTCCTTGAAACCCTTCACGGCGCTGCCAAGGTCCGAACCGATGTTGCGCAGCTTCTTCGTGCCGAACACCATCATGATGATCACCAGCACAATCAGCCAGTGCCAAATGCTAAAGGAACCCATGTCCTACTCCCACGTAATTACGGCGATCGGCGCTGCAACCATGGCGGCGCCATTGATTGGTTAATTTTACTGATTCGCGTACATCGGTTTGCTGTCATTCAGATACAGCCAACCTTTCACAATACGATACAGCATCCAGATGCCCAGAGCCCACGGCACGGCAAAGCCAATAAAGGCCAGAGGGATCAGCAATACCCCCACGACACCCCAGAGCACGCACCACCAGAAGGACCGGATCTGCCAACGGAAGTGCGATTCATACAGTGTGCCGCGCACATCGTCGCGCTTGACGTAGTCGACGATGATGGCGATCAACGCGGTGATGCCACCCGTGAGCCAGAAAATGGCGTACAGGGCATACAGAATATGCGTCAACCGCCGCAGCCCGGCCAGGCGTTCGGCTTCGTCCGTTACCACAACGGCTGCTCCGTATTTCTCCACGCTGCCTCCCTGCGACGATGTGCCACCGTAGTCAGTCGCCTGCTGCGTCGCGTGCCTGCGACTTGCGTAACGCCTTCTCTTCCAGCCCCGAAAGCCCTTCGCGGCGCGCCAGCTCGTTGACCACGTCATCAGGCGTCAGATCGAAGTGCGACAGCAGCACCATCGTGTGAAACCAGAGATCGGCCACCTCGTAGACCACCTTGCTACGCGACGCATCGGTCATGCCGGCGGCGCGGGCGTCCTTGGCGGCCATGACCGTCTCGGTCGCTTCTTCGCCGATCTTCTTGAGGATGGCGTCGTCGCCCTTGTTGAACAGGCGGGCAATGTAGCTCTTTTCCGGGTCGCCGCCGTTGGCGAGCTTGCGGGATTCAAGCACCTCGCCCAGGCGGCGCAGGGTGTCACTCATGGTTGTGACCGGGCTTACCGGCGTAGATGTCGTCAGGATTCTTGAGCACGGGCTCGACGGTGTGCCAATCGCCGTCTTCCACCGTGCCCTCGAACTTCTGGAAAAAGCATGCGTGGCGGCCAGTATGACAGGCGATGCCGCCGACTTGTGTGACGCGGAGCAAGACCACGTCTTCGTCGCAGTCCAGACGGATTTCGTGCACCTTCTGGATGTGGCCGGACTCCTCGCCCTTGTGCCACAGGCGCTTGCGCGAACGTGACCAGAACACGGCCTCGCCGGATTCCACGGTCTTCTGCAGCGCCTCGCGGTTCATGAACGCGAACATCAGCACGTCGTTGCTGCCCTGCTCCTGCACGATCACCGGCACGAGGCCGTGGTCGTCCCAGCGGACCTTGTTTAGCCACTTCTTGGTCATGATCAGATCCGTACCGGGATGCCTTGCCCGGCCATGAACTGCTTGGCCTGGCCGACGGTGTATTCGCCGTAGTGGAAGATGCTGGCCGCGAGCACGGCATCGGCGTGGCCGAGCTTGATGCCATCGGCAAGGTGCTGCAGGTTGCCGACGCCGCCCGAGGCGATGACCGGCACCGGCACCGCGTCGGACACCGCACGCGTGAGTTCGAGGTCGAAACCTGCCTTGGTGCCGTCGCGGTCCATGCTCGTGAGCAGGATTTCGCCGGCGCCGCGCTGCGCCATCTCGCGCGCCCAGGCCACGGCGTCCAGACCCGTGCCCTTGCGGCCACCGTGCGTGAAAACTTCCCAGCGCGGCACCTCACCCTCGGCGGAGACCTTTTTCGCATCGATGGCCACGACGATGCACTGCGCTCCGTGGCGGGCGCTGGCGTCGGACACCAGTTGCGGATTCGCCACCGCAGACGAGTTCATGCTGATCTTGTCCGCGCCCGCGTTGAGCAGCCGGCGCACGTCTTCCAGCGCACGCACGCCGCCGCCCACGGTCAGCGGAATGAACACCTGCGACGCCACCGCTTCGATGATGTGCAGGATCAGGTCGCGCCCATCGGACGTGGCCGTGATGTCGAGGAAAGTGATCTCGTCCGCACCTTGCTCGTCGTAGCGGCGTGCGATTTCAACGGGGTCGCCCGCGTCGCGTAGTTCGACGAAGTTGACGCCCTTGACCACCCGGCCGTTGGTCACGTCCAGGCAAGGGATGATTCGTTTGGCTAGCATGATTAGGGGTGCCTCGCGGCACCCGTTGGGCGCGCTCAAGCGGCGCCAAGTTTGTCCGCGAGGGCTTGCGCTTCCTTGAAGTTCAGGTCGCCTGAGTAGATGGCACGGCCACAGATGACGCCTTCGACGCCATGCTCCTCGACCGCGCACAGGTGGTCGATGTCCTTCAGGTTGGACAGCCCGCCGCTGGCGATCACTGGAATCGACACCGACTGGGCCAGCTTCACGGTGGCATCGATATTGATGCCCTGCAGCATGCCGTCTCGGCCGATGTCGGTATAGATGATCGCCTCGACGCCGTAATCTTCGTATTTCTTGGCGAGGTCAACGACTTCGTGGCCGGAGAGCTTGCTCCAGCCGTCGGTCGCCACCTTGCCGTCCTTGGCGTCCAGGCCCACGATGATGTGGCCGCCAAAGGCGGTGCAGGCGTCCTGCAGGAAACCGGGGTTCTTGACGGCGGCCGTGCCGATGATGACGTAGCGCAGGCCGGCGTCCAGATAACGTTCGATGGTGTCCAGATCGCGGATGCCGCCGCCCAGCTGCACGTCGATTTCGTTGCCGACTTCCTTGAGGATGCTGCGGATGGCCTGTTCGTTCTTGGGGTGGCCGGCAAACGCGCCGTTGAGGTCCACCAGGTGCAGACGGCGCGCGCCCTTGCTGACCCACTTGCGCGCCATCACCGCCGGGTCTTCGCCGAAGGTGGTGGACTGGTCCATATCGCCCTGCTTGAGGCGCACGCAGTGGCCGTCTTTCAGATCAATCGCAGGAATTAAAAGCATGGTGCAAGAACGAGGACAGAGCGCGATCAGGCGGAATCGTGCGAGGAATCAGGGATTCCAGTGGAGGAAGTTGCGATAGAGGGCAAGGCCGTGGGCTGCACTTTTCTCTGGGTGGAATTGTGTCGCGAAAATATTATCGCGTGCAATGGCCGCCGCGAAGCGCCCGCCGTAGTCGGCCTCGCCCGCGCTGTGGCGCGCATCCGACGGTCGCGCATAGAAACTGTGCACGAAATAGTAGTAGCTGTCATCCGGCACACCGGCCCAGACCGGGTGACGCCCCTGGCCCGGATCCATCTGCCGCACCCGGTTCCAGCCCATCTGCGGCACCTTGTAGCGGCTGCCATCGGGCTGCAGGCGGCCGGCCAGATCGAACTTGATCACGGCCCCGTGGATCAGGCCCAGCCCTGGCGTATCACCCTCGGCGCTGTGGTCCAGCATCATCTGCATGCCCACGCAGACGCCGAACAGGGGCTTGCGGGCGGCGGCCTCCAGCACAGCATCCTGCATGCCCGAATCGCGCAGTTCGCGCATGCAGTCGGGCATGGCCCCCTGGCCCGGCAGCACCACACGGGCCGCCGCGCGCACCTCTTCAGGGCGCGAGGTGATGAGCACATGCCAGCCGCTACCGGCAGCTGCGGCCTGCACGGCCTGCGAGACCGAACGCAGGTTGCCCATGCCGTAGTCGACGACGGCGAC
>JAGWNU010000208.1 GCA_028871175.1 Burkholderiaceae bacterium
CCGGCCAACTTCATCGGGTACGGCACCTTTGCCCTGTCCGCCATGGTGGGAGCTGCCTACCTGCTCAAGGAACACGGCATCCTCGCCGACCGGCTGCCGCCGCTCGAGGTACTCGATGACGTGATGTACAAGGCCATTACGGTTGGCTTTGCGTTCTTCACCATCGCGACGATCCTCGGTGCGCTGTGGGCGGCTGATGCCTGGGGTGGCTACTGGAGCTGGGATCCGAAGGAAACCTGGGCCCTGATCGTCTGGCTGAACTATGCAGCGTGGCTGCACATGCGACTGATGAAGGGCCTGCGCGGCCGCATGGCAGCGTGGTGGGCCCTGATCGGCCTGGTGGTGACGTCGTTTGCGTTCCTGGGCGTCAACATGTTCCTGTCGGGGCTTCACAGCTACGGCGAACTGTAAGTCGCAAAAATGCTTCGGCGGACTGGAATAAAGACGCGCCCAGCGTGTTTACTGCTCTGAGAGGGCGCGACTCCCGCGCCTCTCCACCCAAGGAGAACGAGATGAGCCAGTCCGCAGCTTCCCCCATGTTGTCCCACCCGCGCATGGCATTGGCCGGTGCCGTACTGCTCGCCGCGCTGGGTTTGGCCGGCTGCAGCAGCATGGGCATGGGGACGCCCGCCACGCCGACAGCCGTGAAGGTGGCCAACGGCGCGCTGACCGATCAGCACGGCATGACGCTCTACACGTTCGACCGTGACACCGTCGCCGGCAAGAGCGCCTGCAACGGCAAGTGCGCAGCCAACTGGCCTCCGCTGGCTGCCAACGACGCCGACAAGCCTTCTGGCGACTACACCATCGTCACGCGCGACGACGGCAAGAAGCAGTGGGCATACCGGGGCAAGCCGCTCTACCTGTTTGGCAAGGACAAGATGCCCGGCGACCAGACCGGTGACGGCTTCCTGAACATCTGGCACATCGCCAAGCCGTAAGCCCACCGCCGCGCCCGCGCGCTCATGACCGACATCGCTGGCCGCCTGATCGCGCTGACGCCGCGTCTGCGCCGTCACGCGCGTGGCCTGGTGGCCGACCCCAGCCGCGCCGATGACCTCGTCCAAGATACGCTGGAACGCGCCTGGCGCTACCGCTGGCGCTTCCAGTTGCGGCCGACGAGTCTGGGCGTGCTCGGGGCGGCGAGCGCCGCCGACGGGCTGTTTGCCTGGCTGCTGACCATCATGCACCGCCTGCATCTGAACGCCGTGCGCCGGCCGGATCGGATCGAGCTGACCGACACGCCGCCCGATATCCCGATCGATGACGACCCCGGCTTGCGCCTCGACCTGGTGCGTGCGCTTGCCTCGTTGCCAGAAGACCAGCGCGCGGTGCTGCTGCTGGTCGGGCTCGAACAGTTCGCTTACAAGGAGGCTGCCAGCGTGCTCGGCGTGCCGGTCGGGACGGTGATGTCGCGCCTGTCGCGCGCCCGTGAGCGGATGCGCATCGCGCTGGACGGCACGCCTGCCGCGTCGAACCCATCACGTGATGGCAGCCCCGCGCTGCACCGTGTGAAGTGAGGCCCGTCATGTCCGCCAACATCCACATCGACGAACTCCACGCCTATGCCGACGGCTGTCTGCCTGCGGCGAGGCGGGCAGCCGTGGAAGCCCATCTCGCGGCGCATCCGGGGGTCGCCGCCGAGGTGGCCGCCTGGCGCGAGACCAATGCCCGACTGCATCGTGCGTTGGATCCACTCCTCAACGAGCCGGTACCGCCGCGTCGCATTCCGGCGGCCGTTCTTGCGGCAGCGCAGCGGCCGTCCCGTGCCGGCTTCGGCGCATCGCGCGGCTGGCATGTTGCGGCACTGAGCCTGGCCTGCCTGGCTCTCGGAGTGGGCGCCGGTTGGCTCGGCCGAGGTGCCGTCGAGCGCGCCTTGCCGATGCAACGCTTCGCCAACGACGCGCTCGTTTCGCACGTTGTGTTTGCCCCGGAGTCCAAACACATGGTGGAGGTGCCGGCCACGGAGGAGGCACATCTCGTCACGTGGTTGTCGCGGCGACTGGATGCGCGACTTCACGTTCCCGATTTGACGGCGCTCGGCTATCGGCTGATTGGCGGGCGCCAGACGGTCGTGGCAGATGCCCCCACGGCCATGTTGATGTACGAGGGCCCCGGCGGCACGCGCATCTCCGTACAGGTGCGGCGCATGCCGAATAACCGCGATACCGGCTTCCGGCTCGAGACGCTGGCGCCAGACAACCGCGTGCTGCAAGCGATTCATCCGGCCGTCGATCGCCAGCCGCCGATGGCCTTCTATTGGGCCGATCACGGCCTGGGATTTGCGGTATCCGGACCGCTGGCGCGCGCGCAGTTGCTGGAAGTCGCGCAGGCGGTCTACCGGCAGTACGGCGAATTCACCGCGCCGGCCGCCTTGGCCGACTAGACCCACTGACTTTTTTGGGATCGCGCTGTCAGGTTGGCGGCGTGGCCACGACAGAAGCATATCGGGAGCGCATCTCCCCAACGACGAGGAACGATCATGCTGATCAAGACCGACCGCTGGCTCCGCGGCGAAGACATTCCCGCCAGCGAGATCACGCCGCAGCACATTTTCGAGGAGCGCCGCCGCTTCCTGGCTGCGGCGGCTGCCGGTGCGGCTGGCGCGGCGTTGACGCCCTGGGCGTCGCGCGAGGCATTTGCGGCCAGCGCGCCGCTGGCCAAACTTGCGGCCAGGCCGAATCCGGCCTACACGACGGTCGAGAAGGCTACGCCATTCGCAGATGTGACGTCGTATAACAACTTCTACGAGTTTGGAACCGACAAGTCGGATCCCGCGCGTTACGCCGGCACACTGCGCCCGCGTCCCTGGCAGGTCAGCGTAGAAGGGCTGGTGAAGGCGCCCAAGACGTATGATCTGGATGACCTGATGAAACTGGCGCCGATGGAGGAGCGCATCTACCGCCTGCGCTGCGTCGAGGGCTGGTCGATGGTGATTCCCTGGGTGGGCTTCTCTCTGGCGGAGCTGATCAGGCGGGTGGAGCCGCTGGGCAGTGCGAAGTACGTCCAGTTCAGCTCGCTGGCTGACAAGCGTCAGATGCCCGGTGTGACCAGCCCGGTACTGGAGTGGCCGTACAGCGAGGGCTTGCGCCTGGACGAAGCGATGCATCCGCTGGCGCTGCTCACTTTTGGCCTCTACGGCCAGGTCCTTCCCAATCAGAACGGTGCGCCGGTGCGCGTGGTCGTGCCCTGGAAGTACGGCTTCAAGAGTGCCAAGTCCATCGTCAAGATCCGCTTCGTCGACAAGCAGCCGCCGACCAGCTGGAACATCGCCGCATCCAACGAATACGGTTTCTACTCCAACGTGAACCCGACGGTTGACCACCCGCGCTGGAGCCAGGCGACCGAGCGCCGCATCGGCGAAGACAAGGGGGGCTTCGGCGGCCTGTTTGCGCCGAAGCGCAAGACCCTGATGTTCAACGGTTACGATCAGGTCGCCTCGCTCTACACGGGCATGGACCTGCGCAAGAATTTCTGAGGTCGACATGACATTGCTACCGACCATGCTTGCGCCAAGGCAGGTGCGCGCGGTGAAGGCCGTAGCGTGGCTGGTGGCCCTCGTGCCGTTCCTGCGCATTGTCTTGCTGGGCGCGACCGACCAGTTTGGGCCGAATCCGCTGGAGTTCGTCACGCGCTCGACCGGCACCTGGACCCTGGTCCTGCTGTGCTGCACGCTGGCCGTTACGCCCTTGCGCCGGCTCACGGGGATGAACTGGCTCATACGCCTTCGCCGCATGCTGGGGCTCTATGGGTTCTTCTATGGCACGTTGCACTTCCTGATCTGGCTGGTGGTCGATCGCGGTGTTGATCCGGCGTCGATGCTGCAAGACATCGGCAAGCGGCCCTTCATCACGGTGGGCTTCACCGCATTCGTATTGATGATTCCGCTGGCCGCCACATCGACCAACGCGATGGTGCGCAGGCTGGGCGGCAAGCGCTGGCAGTGGTTGCACCGGCTTGTCTATGTGACCGGCGTGCTGGGCATCCTGCACTACTGGTGGCATAAGGCTGGCAAGAACGATTTTGCCGAGGTATCGATCTATGCTGCCGTGATGGCGATATTGCTGGGGTTGCGCGTATGGTGGGCATGGCGCGGCGCCCGACAGGGGGCGGTCAGGGGCGGGGTCATGCCGGCACGCGATTGATACCGTGTGCGCAAAACAAAAAGCCGCGAACGTCGCGGCTTTTTTCTTGCGGTGGCGGTGGCTTATTGCGGCAGCAGATGCTCGCCGCGGACCAGGTCTTCGAACCGCTCGCGCTCGCGCACCAGGTGCACCTGGTTGCCGTCGATAATGACCTCTGCCGCGCGGTTGCGCGTGTTGTAGTTCGAGCTCATCGTGAAGCCGTACGCGCCGGCCGACAGGATCGCCAGCAGGTCGCCCGGCTGCACGGCCAGTGAACGGTCGCGGCCGAGCCAGTCGCCGGACTCACATACCGGACCGACCACGTCATAGACCACCGGCGCGCTTTCCCCTTCTCGCACCGGCTCGATGTGGTGGTACGCCTCGTACATGGCGGGGCGCGCCAGATCGTTCATGGCCGCGTCGACGATGCAGAAGTTCTTGGCTGCGCCCGGCTTGAGATACTCGACACGCGTGAGCAGCAGCCCCGCGTTGCCGACCAGAGACCGGCCCGGTTCGAACAGCACGGCGCGGTCACCGAAGCCGCGTTGCTCGACACGGTCCAGCAAGGTGCGCGCAAAGGCCGTGATGTCGGGCGGCGTTTCATCCGTGTAAGTAATGCCCAGGCCGCCGCCCACGTCGATGTGCGACAGGCGGATGCCCTCGGCGTCAAGCTGCGCCACCACATCGAGCACCTTGTCCAGTGCATCCAGGTACGGCGACACTTCGGTGATCTGCGAACCGATATGGCAATCGATGCCGACCACGCGCAGGTTTGGCATCGCTGCCGCGGCACGGTAGGTCGGCAGCACCTCGTCGAATGCCACGCCAAACTTGTTGCCCTTCAGTCCCGTCGAGATGTAGGGGTGCGTCTTGGCATCCACGTCGGGGTTGATGCGCAGCGACACTGGGGCTGTCTTGCCCATCGAGGCGGCTACATCGTTCAGTCGGTGCAGCTCGGGGATCGACTCGACGTTGAAGCATGCGACGCCAGCCTCCAGCGCGAAGCGCATTTCATCCGCGCTCTTGCCGACACCCGAGAACACGACTTTCGACGCCGATCCGCCGGCGGCCAGCACGCGCTTGAGTTCACCAGCCGAGACGATGTCAAAGCCCGCACCAAGCTGCGCGAACACCTGCAGCACGGCGAGGTTCGAGTTGGCCTTCATGGCGTACTGCACGTGCGCGTTGCGGCCCTCGCAAGCGGCGGCGTAAGCGCGATAGTTGGCCGTCAGCGCGGCGCGCGAATACACATACGTGGGCGTGCCGAACTGAGCGGCAATCGCATCGAGCGCGACGCCTTCGATCATCAGCGCGCCGGATTGGCGGACAAGGGACTCAGACATGGGCGAGAACATTCAGGGCGCCGCGACAGGCTGGGCGGACGGCGCCGGTTGAGCGAAATGGTCGGATCAGCGGTTGGCAGGCACCGCGCTGGCAGCTTGTGCGTTGGGTTTTGCGCCAGGTACGGGCGGTTGCGGCACGGCGTTCGGGCCGGCGATGCCGGGGTCTGCAGTCTGCGGCGCAGTCGGCGCCGGCGGCACCCTGGGCATATATAGCGGCCCGCGAATCCCGCAGCCGGATAGGCCCGCGGCCGTCAGGGTCAGGCCGACAGTGGCTACAATGGCGGCGATTCGTATCATCGGATGATGGTGCAGAAAGGATGCCCAAGGGTGCAGCCCTTGCGGCGATTGGAGTCACATGAGGCGAGACGTCAGCGGGCCGGAAAGGCCGCTGCGCAAGACTTTGGAGTGTAGCATGCCCCCCCTGAGCGAATCGGAGTTCCTGGCCTTGGCCGACGCCGAACTCACCCGTATCGAAAGCATCGTCGAGATCGCTGCCACCGAGGCCGACGCCGACATCGAGATCAACCGTACCGGCAACGTGCTGACGCTCGAATTCGACGACGGCTCGAAGATCATCATCAACAGCCAGGCGCCGATGCAGGAGCTCTGGGTGGCGGCGCGCGCGGGCGGTTTCCACTTCCGGCGCGACGATGGCCGCTGGGTGGATACGCGCAGCGGCGAGGAGTTGTACGTCGCGCTCTCGCACTATGTCAGTCAGCAGTGCGAGGTCGATGTGACATTGGCGGCAGGCTGAACGCGGCGCGCATCGCGTTCGCTGCAAAAACAAAAGCCGCCCCGCCGGGCGGCTTTTTTCGTGGGCGAGCCGAACGGGGCTCAGTTGCCGCGGAACATGTCGAGAATCTTCTGCTTTTCCTGTTCCGGCGTCGGCGCGAGGTTGATGCCTGGCTGCTGCGATTGCTGCTGATCGCCTCCCGGTTGGGCGCCCGGCAACGCGTCGCCAAGCCCCACCGAAGCGACGCCCTGACCGTTGGCGTAT
>JAGWNU010000209.1 GCA_028871175.1 Burkholderiaceae bacterium
CCTTGTTCAGGCGCAGCATTCCCGACAGCTCTTGCCAGAACGCAACGGAGACAGTGAACTTGCCGGCCTTCTTGCGGGCATTGCTCAGCTCGCGCACCTTGAGCACGAGGTCCGATTTGTTGGCAGCCGTGGTTGCGAAGATGAGATGGTCTATCACAATACCGGCGTCGTCGGCTTTCTGGACATCGGCTTCGACGGTGCCGAGCGTGAACGCCTTCTTGACGTAGTGCTTGCACTGCACGCCTACCTGCTGCGCGCCATGAGTTCCGATGATGTCCAGACCAAACTGCCCTTGGCCCGTACCGCCCAAGCGTGTGCAACCCAGATCTTTCCACTCCATCCGATAGAGGTTGAAGCACATCTCCTCGAAGAGGTCTTCGGTCTCAGGAAATGCCAGTTCGTTGGTAACCGCCATCTTGTTGTTCTACCTTCCCGTCTTACTCAGTATGTCGGTATCGTCGGCCAGCCGGTCACCGTGACCTTGTGGAGCTCAGCGTAGTGACCGATGACCCGGTCATCCAACTCCACGAGGCCTGACTCAGTGATTCGAAGTAGCCCGCGGTCGTAAAGTGTGTGTAGGTCTCGGCGCAGGAGGATGCCGTCACCGGCGTCGTTGTGCCCCTGCCGCCAATCGCGACCAAGCAGGTGGGCCGCCTCAAGTGCTTCGGGTACGGCGCAGCCGCTGATGACGCAGCGGCCTTGGCAGGCCCTAAACACAGCCAAGCGGAAGGCCGATTGCTGCGTACGGACCTCCACTTGAGCGAACCGTGCGGCCCGTTGCTCGAGATCATCGAGTTGTTCCGTGGCTTTGCTGGTTGGCGGTACAGGCGCTGGGGAGGCGGGCTCAGGCAGGTCTTGTCTGATGCCCCAGCGGACGTAGCACCGCTGCCGTTCCAGGATGTCGTCGTCGATGTGAAATTCGTCGTGGAGCCCCTGCGAACAACGACCAGTGTCCTTGTCGACGATGAGCGCGGTGATGATGGGCTCGTTGGCATTCTTGCAGTCATGCCCAAGCCGGCTCATGGCGTTGCGCAGCGGATAGAACGTTAGGCCGAACCGGTTCATGACGTCCGAATAGGTCACAGTCCCCTCGGACTTGCAGACCTCAATGAGCCAGGCGCGGATGGCTGGAATCTTCTGCTGGTAGCTGTCTGTGGACAGGCCTGAGCGTTGCTCGTCGTCGACGGGGAAATGGCCGTCGGCCGCTTCGGTACGATGTTCGGCAGCGTGCTGATTGAGCTCGGCTACAGGTACCAGCTCGTTGACCTCGGCCAGGATGGCACCGTCCTCTCGCTGGGCCAGCCGCTTGACGGCGAACACGGCGTCTTCGCGGTAGTCCTTGATTTCTCGCGGCGATGAAGCTGGGTCCTTCGCGGTCGCGATAACGACGTACCCCGCAAGCCTCCCCGCCCATAGCTCTTCCAGGTGATTGACCCGCTCATCGTGGCCAAACGACTCGGAACCATCCAGCGCGTCGGACTTGCGCAAGACCATCACGGTCTTGTCTCTGAAGGAGTACCCGTCGGCCCATGCGCGCAGGAGGACGGCTGCCCCGGCGGCGTTCTTGGCACCCCACGACCAGCGTTTGTTCCTGAGCGGGAAACCCAGCCCGGCGAAGAACTGACTGATTGGTTTTGCCATCACTCCCCTCCGTCACCGCCCGATCAATTTGCGGGCTTCCACCAACACCAAGCCGCGCCAGCCAGGGAGGTCGGGGTCCAAGCCGAACTTCTGGCGCACCACAGCCTTGGCCTGGGCTTCAACGCTGGCAAGCTCTGCTGCAGTCGGCGGCCGCCGGCGTTCGACTTCAATGCGCCGACGTTCGGCAGCCTCTCGGGCGACCTGCTCAACCTTCTCCTGCTGTTCACGACGAAGGCGGGCCTGTTCCAAAACGGCCTGATGCTCAGCTTCGAACTGCGCGATGAGCCGCTCTGTGTTCTCGGCCAGCATGAGCCGTTCTTCGGCGGTCAGCTCGCGACCGTCGTCGCTACCGTACTGAGGCGCCTTGTCCTCAAGCTGCCCAAACAACCGACCAAAACAGTCAGAGCCGTACACGCCGAGAGTGCCATCGCCATGGCGCACGACGTGGATGCGGCGATACACGCCATGACCACAGCCTTCGGCCTGGCAGACAACACGGTCGGCCTTGTCGACTTCGACAACAGCCAGCAGTTGGCCGCTCATCAGAGGGGCTCCAGCAGCGCCGTCACGTTGGCCAAGGCACGGGTCCACTCACGGGCAATGAGCGCCTGAAGTTCGTGTTCCAGCTTCTTGCGCGCCTCGTTGTTGAACCAATCGCGGTTGTGCGCGGCGACGCGGGTCTTGTAGCCAGGACCTTGTCCCCATTCGTCCATGCAAGCCTGCCAGAGCAGCGGGTCGGCCTTCAAGGCGTCCTTGAATACGGTCTGCCCCATCAGCTGAACCTTGCGCAGCAGCTCCTCGTAGGACACCGTCAGCACGCGCTCAGCCTGCGCCAGCAGGTCGGCCGCCTCGGCATAACGAGGCGTTGCCGCCATCAGCCTGCAGTGGCCGGTGAACTGCTCGACGGGCTTCTCCAGCGCCATAACGGCAAGGCGGCGGGCGCCGTAGCCGATGTGGTGCGAGTAGCTGAGCGCCGGCCATTCGCCTTCGCGACGGACGGCTGCGCGCACGGTGCTGGCATATGCCACCTGGATTTGGGCCATCAGGCTCTCCTGGACGTGGCCTTGAACGACAGGAACGGTCGAGTTCTGGGCCGCCCATGTGTGCAGCGTCTCGCCGGCATCGCGCAGCACGGCCAGGACGCGCGCTTCGCCATGGTTGCGTAGTAGCGCCTGCGCGCCTGCGGAAGCTTCCCGGATGCGGGTGCGGAAGGCTGCCCGGGCACGGGTCAAGCGCTCCAGCAGGAAGTCCTGCGCGGCCGCGGCGGGGTCTTCGTTCGCGTTGTAGAAGGCGACGCCCAGGGTCTGTAGGCCCAGGGGTTCCAGCGCCAAGGCAATCTGCTCACCCTTCAGCTCGTAACCTTCTTCGGCGCTCTCTACCGGCGCGCTAGTGGCATCGTCCTTCATGGCCAGCGCTTCGGTTGGGCGGGGCAGCACCAGTAACGCGGCATTGGTGTCCAGCGTGCGGACGCCGGCGTCCTTCGCGCGCTCCAAAAGCAGTCGCGTTTCGGCTGCGGGAGCGTTGTTGAACGGCGAGCACAGCACGGCCAGCGTATGCGGGTCGTCGAAGTGGCACTCGATGTCCTCACGTGCGGCGTTCCGGTCGATGCCCTTGGTGTCAATAAAGCGCACGCCAAGGTCTGCGACCTGCAGCAGCTTCTCGGGGACCACTACCTCAATGCGGCGTGGGAGCGTGAAGTCAGGGCTGCGGCCGTTGTTAATGGCCGCGAAGATGTCGCGCAGCCACGCCTTCGGCGACTTGCCCGAGGCGCTGTCGTACCAGATGTCGCGCTTGTCCCGACGGTGCAGCTCCATGCGACTGAGCACCTCGACCACGAACTCGCGCTGCGTTGGGAACTGCTGCGCCAGTTGTTTGGCCGGGTCGACCGTCGTCCGCTTGCCGTCGGCGCCCTTGGGGCGCTGAACCGCGAGGTTGGCCATGTTGCGCAACGCCCGGGCCACTTCCTTCGAGATGCCTTGCGACTCTTGGCCATTCGGGCCATCTTCATCGGGTGCCGGCGCGCCCTTGAGGATACTGTCGGCCAGGTCCAGAACGTCCTGGCGGAGTTCGTCATCCCCCTTGGGTTCAACGATGAGACCAAACTCCGGGCCGGTGCGCAGGTGAACCTCACAGACGGTGATGCCGCCCCCGCCGACTTCGAGCACGGGGGTCATCGTGCCGTCTTCTTTGGCGACCTCCAGGCCGGTCATCTTGCAGATGGCCGTGGACTTGCCGACGCCGATGCTGCCAATGAAGGCCACCTGGTGTTCGCGCTTGAGCAGCATGGCCGCGCTGCGGCCCAGCTCGTCGATGTACTCGGACAGCCGGCGCTCGAAGGCATGCGGTGTGTCCGGCTTGTCGCGAAGGGTCACTAGCTCTCGGGCGACTTCTTCAGCCTCCCAGAGCAGGTCTTGGTCGGGATGGTCCAGCGGAGGCCTGGGAAGCACCTGCCAGGCCCGCTGCAGGGCCTTGGAGAGCTCGGCAGCCTCCGGCGTGGCCAGCTGGTTCAGGATGTCCTGGACCTCATCCAGCGTTACGGGGCGGTCGCCGCTCTCGATGCGCGACAAGACCGCAGGGCTGAGCGACACACGCTTGGCCAGCTCGGCTTGCTTGACGCCGCTGCGCTCCCGCACTTGCATCAGGTGACGGCCCAGCTCTGCTGGAGACAAGATTTCCTCGTTGGCCATGGTGAACTCCTTCGCTCATGAGTTCCGCAGTGAGTGCGGAATCGCAACTAATCAGCTTTATCGACATAAATAGTAGCAACGTTTCTCGCAAATTGCAATTTGTGTGGAAATGCTTTCAATAGATCGTCGATTGGCCAAACTAGGCGCGATGACCATCCTGGCGACTTCTCAACCCAATGTGGGAAGTTCGGCGGCCTCAGGCGCGCGGTCAAGTGCCGCCGGGTCTTAGGACAGCGTGCGGTTCCGGGCCGCCCCGACCGCTTCAGTGCGCTCGCCGTCGTCCAAGTCGAAGACGCTTGATAGGCGAACCAGCCATTCCAGAGTGTCTGCTCATGGCCGAGTCGAGCCCTCCAGATTTCGGAATTGCTTGCCCTAAACCGGCCGATCAGAACGTGACCTCTGAGCGACTGCTCTCGGGCGATGAAGTTGCCCGAGCGGGCCCCCCTGTGCACTGAAACGGAGTTTCAACCCACGCGCCCGTGATGGGCGCGACGATTCGTACAAGACTAGGTAGCGGCTGACCTTTTGTTTCAACCCACGCGCCCGTGATGGGCGCGACCAAAGGCTTTTTCACCTTCGATGGCTACCACATTGTTTCAACCCACGCGCCCGTGATGGGCGCGACGATGCGAATGCCGCCGACTTCAGAGCCGCCAAAGCGTTTCAACCCACGCGCCCGTGATGGGCGCGACTCGGTCGGCATGGCCCGGTGTGACGCCATACCTGTTTCAACCCACGCGCCCGTGATGGGCGCGACATTGCAACCACTGTTGCATTCGCACAGCTTCAAGAATGTTTCAACCCACGCGCCCGTGATGGGCGCGACTTGACAGGCTGTGCACCGCCCACCACCTGATTGATGTTTCAACCCACGCGCCCGTGATGGGCGCGACAAGGCCTCCCAATCACGCCAGAAACCGCAGCGGTTGTTTCAACCCACGCGCCCGTGATGGGCGCGACGACTACCCCAACACATGCCCAAAGATCGATGCAGTTTCAACCCACGCGCCCGTGATGGGCGCGACTTCATCGCCTTGGTGACAAGGTTTCGATCCCGGCTGTTTCAACCCACGCGCCCGTGATGGGCGCGACTGGTGTTTTCAATGGCTCCGCGAACAGCCACATAGTTTCAACCCACGCGCCCGTGATGGGCGCGACCCGCGCTGGAAGCTCGCATCAAGCAGTTGCAGGAGTTTCAACCCACGCGCCCGTGATGGGCGCGACTCACTCTGAGGTCGCAGCATGATCCCAACAGCAAACGTTTCAACCCACGCGCCCGTGATGGGCGCGACAGTCTGACATTGTTGGATGGACGACCAATGTCGTGTTTCAACCCACGCGCCCGTGATGGGCGCGACGATTGCTCAATGCGATCTGCCGCCTGTGGCGTGCCGTTTCAACCCACGCGCCCGTGATGGGCGCGACTTCAGATGGTCAGCAAGACGATAGAACGCTCTGGCTGTTTCAACCCACGCGCCCGTGATGGGCGCGACGCCGACGCTCAGCAGGTCGCTTTCTGCGGTCTCGCGTTTCAACCCACGCGCCCGTGATGGGCGCGACCTGCATCCGATACCGATTTCACGGGCAAGACGGTGTTTCAACCCACGCGCCCGTGATGGGCGCGACCACAGCACCCATTCAAGCGCCGACATGTCGGAACTGTTTCAACCCACGCGCCCGTGATGGGCGCGACGCCTGTCGTTGGGGTATAGGTGCCAGACCCAGACGTGTTTCAACCCACGCGCCCGTGATGGGCGCGACATTTTCATGGTCGTTCTTGGTTTTTGGGCAGCAACGTTTCAACCCACGCGCCCGTGATGGGCGCGACAACATTGGCCGCAAGCATTCAGAGATTCGAGCAAAGTTTCAACCCACGCGCCCGTGATGGGCGCGACTTGAGTTCGGCCACCACGAGCGGGCCGTCGGTCGCCAGGTTTCAACCCACGCGCCCGTGATGGGCGCGACGTTTGGATTGACAACTGGGGCGACCCTATTGGTCGTTTCAACCCACGCGCCCGTGATGGGCGCGACAGCAAGCC
>JAGWNU010000210.1 GCA_028871175.1 Burkholderiaceae bacterium
GCCGAGCAGCACGTCATTTACCTGCTTCTTGAAGGCCGGCTCGCCCTTGCGGATACCCAGTGCGAGGTGTTCGGTCGACAGGTTTTGCGGCAGCAGCGCGTAATCCTTGGCGGCCGGGCCCATCTTGGCCATGTTGCCGATCAGCGTGGTTTCATCGTTCACGTAGGCGACGCCCTTGCCTTGCTGCAGGGCCAACAGTGCCTGCGGGCTGTTGTCGAACGAGACCACATCGGCGTTCTTGATGGTCTTGGCGATGTTGGCTTCCATGGTGGAACCCTTGACGGTCAGCAGCTTCTTGCCATCAAGCTGGGCGAGCGACGTGATGCCGCTGCTTTTCTTCACCATGGCCTTCTGGCCGGTGATGAACGTCGACACCGAGAAGTCGATCTGCGCCTCGCGCTCCTTGTTGTGCGTGAGCGAGGCGGCCAGCAGGTCGACGCGGCCTTGCTGCAGTTCGGGCAGGCGGGCGGCCACGGCCAGCTGCTTGAGCACGGGCTTCACGCCCAGGCTCTTGGCAATGGCGTCGCACATGTCGACGTCATAGCCGACGATCTCGCGGCTCATCGGGTCCTTCAGGAAGCTGAACGGCTCGTCGGTACCCAGTACGCCGCAGACCAGTTCGCCCCTCTTTTTGATGTCTGCGAGTTGATCGGCGTGGGCCGTCGTGGCGACCAGGGTGGCGGCAGCCACGATGGCAGCACCGGCAAATTGCGTCAGACGTCGGCTTGTTTTCATCGGATTTCCTCCTTGACGACTTGGGTGGTAGACAGCGCGTGAATCAAAACGACCGCGAGCATACAGCCGTGCTGCCGATCTGGCAGCGCGCAATCCGGATAACCATATGCAGACCGTGGCAGCACCGGATGAGCAACCCCAGCAAACGAACCGCCCAACTATAGCCCATGCCCGCGCAGCGCTGACGCGGCGTGGCAAACAGGAGAGGGGCGAATCGCACAGGGAGATTGATGGGGCGAGTCAGGCCGGGAAGCGTAGTGGGCGACGCTGCATTTGCCTGGAAAGCGCGCAAGGATCGTGGCAAGTCGGGGCTCGGCGAAACGCGGCTGGGCCAACATTAATGCCATGGCAAGTGCCATGGCTCCATCAGGAGATTCCCGGGCATCCCCACAATGGGGTTGCGGGTTTAAAGCGTGCCGCAGATCGTCTCGTTGATGGGCACATCGCCGACCGTCTCGTGGTCATTGCCCCGATAGCGATAGACCAGGCTCAAGCCCAGGCGCGTCAGGATGCGTACATCACCGTTGTTGCAGATGTTCTTCTGCAGGATCGGGACGAAGTTCAGCCGGAAGCCCTGCGACGCCGCGGAATGCGCCGCGTAGTTGGTCAGCGTAATGACGAAGATGAGATTCTTCTTCTGTGCCAGCGTGCATTGCGCCAGTGCGGTCTCGCGGTCGAGCGGGACGGGCGTGTACCGATTGACTTCAGCGCAGGCCTGGGTGAGGGCGCGATCGGTGTTGCGTGCGGGGCCAGTGAGGGCGGGTACGCCGGCCGCCGCCGTGCTGCGCCCCGTTGCTGCGCCAACCAGCATGCGGGCCAGCGGCGTCAACTCCTGTAATGCGGCAGCGCCTGACGGCGGAGGCGACTGCGCCCACACGGCGCTGGTCAGCAGCGGCAGGGCAATCGCCAGGATGGGCGCAAGATTCGCTCGCCGGCACTGGCAACCTTCCACATCCAGACCGGTGCGAATGGCGGTGTGTTGAGTCACAGACATCCTTTTTGCCGACGGAGCCACAATTTTATTGAAAAAACGGCCCGGACGCGAGGCGCGCAGCACACCCGAACGGTCGTTTTGGAATATCAGCCGAGGGCTCAGGTCCGCACGCGCACCATCGCCGAGATGCGTTCTGCCGCCTGCTGCAGGGGCTCGAGAAACTGCTTCGTCATCTGCTTGGCAGACGTACGGTTGGCCTGTCCGCTGATGTTCATGGCGGCAATGATGTCGCCGGCCCGGTTCCGGATCGGCGCCGACAGCGAGATCAACCCTTCCTCCAGTTCCTGGTCAACCAGCGCCCAGCCTTGCTGCCGCACACCGGCAATCACTTCCTTCAGGGCATCGACGTCGGTGACGGTGCGCTGCGTGCGCGCGCGCCGGTCCGACTCGCGCAGCACGATGTCGAGCCGGTCTTCCGGCAGGCCGGATAGCAGCACGCGCCCCATCGACGTGCAGAACGCGGGCAGCCGGCTGCCCACCGAGAGGTTCAGCGCGATGATCTTCTGCGTGGGCACGCGCAGCACGTAGACGATTTCCGTGCCGTCCAGCACCGAGGCGGAGCAGCTTTCGTGCACGGTCTGCACCAGTTCCTCCATCACCGGTTCGGCGAGGTTCCAGAACGGCATCGAGGTGAGGTAGGCGAAACCGAGGTCGAGAATCTTGGGGGTGAGGCGAAAGAGGCGGCCCTCAAAGCTGACGTAGCCCAGACTCACCAGCGTGAGCAGGATGCGGCGGGCGCCGGCGCGCGTCAGGCCTGCGGCTTCCGCAACTTCGGACAGCGTTTGCTCCGGCCGCTCCGCGTTGAACGCACGGATGACGGACAGTCCGCGCGCAAAGGATTGGACGTAGGAATCGCTGGGCTTTTCGGTGGGCAGTTCGGCTGCAGACATGCAAACAGGACAGAGACGGTGTGATTGGCCTTAAGCCTACTGGCATTCCCGGCGTTTCGCTACACGAACGGATGGTCGCCATTCGTACGTCTTGACAGGGTTGCGAGGGGAGGCGTAGATTCGTTCTTGGATCGAACTCAGGTTCGCCTAGCGAACAAATCGCGAGCGCAGCGGTGGCCGGACAGCAAAGGCCGTCTCGATCCAGTCGTCAAACAGGAGACTCGCAGGCCGCCTTTCGCGGCTGGGCTTTTCAGCGGCCCCGCGATGCTTCTAGCGGCGCCGCGACCGGCGCCACAGCCGGAGAAAGTACGTGATCAACAAGATCTGTCCGTCCGTGGAGGCCGCCCTGGCCGATATCCACGACGGCGCTACCATCATGATCGGCGGGTTCGGTGCCGCGGGCATGCCCTCGGAACTCATCGACGGGCTCATTGCACATGGCGCGCGTGAGCTGACCATCATCAACAACAACGCCGGCAATGGCGAGACGGGCCTGGCCGCGCTGCTCAAGGCGCGCCGCGTGCGCAAGATCGTCTGCTCGTTCCCCCGCCAAGCCGATTCGTATGTGTTCGATGCGCTGTATCGCGCCGGCGAAATCGAACTGGAACTGGTGCCGCAGGGCAACCTGGCCGAGCGCATCCGCGCCGCAGGTGCCGGCATTGGCGGCTTCTTCTGCCCGACCGCCTATGGCACGCAATTGGCCGAAGGCAAGGAAACGCGCATCATCGACGGCAAGCCATACGTGTTCGAGCTGCCGCTGACAGCCGACTACGCTCTCATCAAGGCCCTGCGCGCAGACCGCTGGGGCAACCTCGTCTATCGCAAGACGGCACGCAACTTCGGGCCGGTGATGGCGATGGCGGCCAAGTGCACCATCGCGCAGGTCAGTGAGACGGTGGAGCTTGGCGAGCTGGATCCGGAGCACATCGTTACGCCCGGAATTTTTGTTAAGCGTGTCGTCCAGGTCGCCCCTGCCCAACTCGCCAAGGAGGCCGCATGAGCGCCGAAACCACAGCCAAGATTCAACGCTGGACGCGCGATCAAATCGCTACGCGTGTGGCGCGTGACATTCCCGATGGCTCCGTCGTCAACCTGGGCATCGGCTTGCCGACGCTGGTGGCGAACCAGCTGCCGGCCGACCGCGAAATCATCCTGCACACCGAGAACGGCCTGCTGGGCATGGGCCCCGCGCCCGCGCCCGGGCAAGAAGACGAAGACCTGATCAACGCCGGCAAGCAGCCGGTCACCATCAAGCCCGGTGCCTCGTTCTTCCATCACGCCGATTCGTTTGCCATGATGCGGGGCGGCCATCTCGACTATTGCGTGCTCGGCGCCTTCCAGGTGTCGGCCACGGGCGACCTCGCCAACTGGCACACCGGTGCACCCGACGCCATTCCTGCCGTGGGCGGCGCGATGGATCTCGCTATTGGCGCCAAGCGCGTCTTCGTCATGATGGAGCACCAGACCAAGCAGGGCGACAGCAAGATCGTGCCGTCGTGCACGTACCCGCTGACGGGCATCGGCTGTGTCGATACCATCTACACCGACCTTGCCGTGATCGACATCACGCCCGATGGCCTGGTGGTGCGGGAGATGGCCGACGGCCTCGATTTCGATACGCTGCAGAAGATGACGGCGGCGCCGTTGCGTCGTGCCTAGAACCATTGGAGACAGAATCATCATGACCGAAGCCTTTATCTGCGACGCCATCCGGACCCCCATCGGCCGATACGGCGGCAGCCTGTCCACCGTGCGCGCGGATGATCTGGGCGCAGTGCCGCTCAAGGCGCTGATGGCGCGCAACCCGCAGGTCGACTGGACGGCCATCGACGACGTGATCTTCGGCTGCGCCAACCAGGCAGGCGAAGACAACCGCAACGTGGCGCGCATGTCGTCGCTGCTGGCCGGGTTGCCCGACAGCGTGCCGGGCTCGACCATCAACCGCCTGTGCGGCTCCGGCATGGACGCGACCGGCACCGCTGCGCGCGCCATCCGCTCGGGTGAAACCGCGCTAATGATCGCGGGCGGTGTGGAAAGCATGAGCCGTGCGCCGTTCGTGATGGGCAAGGCGGCGAGCGCCTTCTCGCGCGATGCTGCCATCTACGACACCACCATCGGCTGGCGCTTCATCAACCCGCTGATGAAGGCGCAATACGGGGTCGATTCGATGCCCGAAACTGCCGAGAACGTCGCCACCGACTACAAGGTCAACCGCGAAGACCAAGACCGCTTCGCGCTGCGCAGCCAGGCGAGCGCCGCACGTGCGCAGGAAGATGGCACGCTCGCGCAGGAAATCACGCCTGTGACGATCCCGCAGAAGAAAGGCGATGCCATCGTGGTGGACCGGGATGAGCATCCGCGTGCGACCAGCATGGAGGCGCTCGCCAAGCTCAAGGGTGTGGTGCGTCCGGACGGCACTGTTACGGCTGGCAATGCTTCGGGCGTAAATGATGGCGCGTGCGCGCTGCTCCTCGCCAACGAAGAATCTGCCAAGCGTTTTGGCCTGACCCCGCGTGCGCGCATCGTCGGCATGGCCACGGCTGGTGTGCCGCCGCGCGTGATGGGCATTGGCCCGGCACCGGCGTCGCAGAAGCTGCTCAAGCAGCTGGGCCTGACGATCGATCAGATGGACGTGATCGAGCTGAACGAGGCGTTTGCCGCGCAGGGTCTGGCGGTGACGCGTCAACTGGGCCTGCGTGACGACGATCCGCGCGTCAACCCGAACGGCGGTGCCATCGCACTGGGCCACCCGCTTGGCATGAGCGGCGCGCGCCTGGTGACGACGGCGATGTATCAGCTGCAACGCACGGGCGGGCGCTATGCACTGTGCACGATGTGCATCGGCGTGGGGCAGGGCATTGCGCTGGTGATCGAACGCGTTTGAGTTTGATACGGCCATGACCAGCGGACTGCTCGATCGCGCTTTCTCCACACCGGCCATGTTGGCGGTGTGGTCCGATGCGGCCACGGTGCGCGCGATGCTCGATGTGGAGGCGGCGCTGGCACAGGCCGAGGGCGCGGTTGGCGTGATTCCGGCGCAAGCCGTGGCGCCGATTCGCGCGGTGTGCGCCAGCGTAGTGCTGGACTTGGACGCGCTGGGTAACGCCGCTGCCAGCGCGGGCAACCTGGCCATTCCACTGGTCAAGCAACTGACTGCCGCCGTCGCGCAGCACGATGAAAACGCCGCGCGCTACGTGCATTGGGGCGCGACGAGTCAGGACATCATCGATACCGGTTTGATGTTGCAGTGGCGGCAGTCGGCTGCGTTGATCGAAGCGGATTTGCAGAAACTGGCCGACGCGCTCGCCGCGCTGGCGCAGCGTCATCGCAATACACCGATGGTGGCGCGCACGTGGCTGCAGCAGGCGCTGCCGACAACGTTCGGGCGCAAGGTTGCGGGCTGGCTGGAAGCCGTGCATCGCGCGCAGGATCGCTTTGCCGCGTTGCGCGCGCATGTGCCCGCGCTGCAGTTTGGTGGTGCCGCTGGCACGCTCGCCAGCCTGGGTGAACAGGCACGTGCCGTCGCTCAAATGCTGGCGCGCGAACTTGATCTGCAACTGCCGACGCTGTCATGGCACGGCGAGCAGGATCGAATCGCTGACATCGGCACGACGCTCGCGCTGCTGACTGGTACGCTGGGCCACTGCGCGCGCGATGTTTCGCTGATGACGCAGACGGAGGTCGGCGAGGTTGCCGAGCCGTCCGCT
>JAGWNU010000211.1 GCA_028871175.1 Burkholderiaceae bacterium
GGTTCGGAAATCTGCAGTAAAGCCATGGAGGTGTCTCGATTGCGCGGGTGGACGGCCTGTCTTGGCAAGCCCGCCGTTGTCACAAAATCTGGGTTTCAGTCTTCCAGCCGGTCAATGGCCTCGGCAGTATCACGTTCGATCTTCTCGATGAACATCAATTGGCGTACGGCATCAGCGGCTGCTGCGTCGTTGCCTGCGCCATTGAGCAGCCCGGCCAGCGCTGCATACCGCGCGCGCTTTTCCTTGCGCAGCATGCCGAGCAACGCGTCCAGTGCATCGACGTCGCGTTCAGCCCTGGCATCGCCCAGCGACTCGCGCCACTCCAGTTGCTGCATCAGGAAGGCCGGCGGCATGGCCGTATTGTTTTCCGCCTGCACATCCATGCCACGCAGGTGCAGCAGATAGGTCGCGCGCTTGAGCGGGTCGCGAAGCGTCTGATAGGCCTCGTTGGCGCGCGTGGCCCATTGCATGGCGACCCGGCGTTCAGCGTCGCCGGCATGCGCATGGCGATCCGGGTGCGCCTGCGACTGCACGGTGCGGTACGCAGCATTCAGTGCGTCGTCGTCGACCTCGAAGTGCTCGGGCAGGCCGAAGAGGGAAAAATGCGTATCGCTGGGGTTCATGAACAAAAAAAGCGGCCGCGCCGCCTCGGTGTTGCTACTCGACGGGTTCACCCCGATCGCACTTCAGGCATTCCACCACCACGCCGATCTTGCTGGCACGCCCGCCCTCGGTTTCTGTCCAGGGCCGCAACTGCCAGGGCGGATCATGGCGCATGTGCTGCCCGTGTCCGCAAGCGAGACGGGCGACCCAATGGCCCTCCTCGTCCCGCTCGAAACCGACTATCGACTGCTTCAAGCTGCCCCGCTCACACGCGGAACGACTCGCCGCAGCCGCACTCGTCCTTCACGTTCGGGTTGTTGAAGCGGAAGCCTTCGTTCAGCCCTTCGCGTGCGTAATCCAGTTCGGTGCCATCGATGTAGGGCAGGCTCTTCGGATCGACGATCACTTTGATGCCGTTGGATTCGAAGACCTGGTCTTCGGAAGCGATCTCGTCGACATACTCGAGCTTGTACGCCAAACCGGAGCAACCGGTCGTCTTTACGCCGACGCGCAGCCCCAGGCCCTTGCCGCGGCGGGCAAGGTAACGTGAGACGTGCTGCGCAGCCTTGTCTGTGAGGGTGATCATGCGACGTCCTCTCGTGTCGATCGGCCTCAGGCCGCCTTCTGCTCGGCCGTGCCGTGCTTTTCCTTGTAGTCGGCAACCGCTGCCTTGATGGCGTCTTCAGCCAGGATCGAGCAGTGGATCTTGACCGGCGGCAGGGCCAGCTCTTCAGCGATGGCCGTGTTGCGGATCTCCAGCGCCTGATCCAGGGTCTTGCCCTTTACCCACTCCGTCACCAGCGACGACGAGGCGATGGCCGAGCCGCAGCCGTAGGTCTTGAACTTTGCGTCTTCGATCACGCCCTGCTCGTTGACCTTGATCTGCAGCTTCATCACGTCGCCGCAGGCCGGGGCGCCGACCATGCCGGTACCGACCGTATCGTCGCCCTTTTCGAACGAGCCGACGTTGCGCGGGTTTTCGTAATGATCCAGAACCTTGTTGCTGTAAGACATATCACACCTCTTTCAATCGTTGGCTGGCGCGGGGGCGCCGTTGTTCTCAAACGCCGCGCTCAGTGCGCCGCCCATTGAATGCTGTTCAGGTCCACGCCGTCCTTGTACATCTCCCACAGCGGGGACAGGTCGCGCAGCTTGCCGATCTTGTTCTTGAGCAGCTCGATCACGTAGTCGACTTCCTGCTCGGTGGTGAACCGGCCCACCGTGAAGCGGATCGAGCTGTGTGCCAGTTCGTCATTGCGGCCCAGGGCGCGCAGCACATACGACGGCTCCAGCGAGGCCGAAGTGCAGGCCGAGCCCGACGACACGGCGACATCCTTGATCGCCATGATCAGCGACTCGCCTTCCACGAAATTGAAGCTGATATTGAGGTTGTGCGGCACACGATGCTCCATGTCGCCGTTCACGTACACCTCTTCCATCGTGTTGAGACCGCGATAGAGGCGATCGCGCAGCATGCGGATACGCTCGTTCTCGGTCGCCATCTCTTCCTTGGCAATGCGGAAGGCCTCACCCATGCCGACGATCTGATGCGTGGCCAGCGTGCCCGAACGCATGCCGCGCTCGTGGCCGCCGCCGTGCATCTGCGCTTCGATGCGGATACGCGGCTTGCGACGCACGTACAGTGCGCCAATGCCCTTCGGACCGTACGTCTTGTGTGCCGAGAACGACATCAGGTCGACCTTCAGCTTCTGCAGGTCGATCACCACCTTGCCCGTGGCCTGTGCGGCATCGACGTGGAAGATCACGCCCTTCTCGCGGCAGATCTCGCCGATCTGCTCGATGTCCTGAATGACGCCGATCTCGTTGTTGACCATCATTACCGACGCCAGGATGGTGTCCGGGCGGATGGCCTGCTTGAAGGCGTCGATGTCGATGAGGCCGTTGTCCTGCACGTCCAGATACGTCACCTCAAAGCCTTGCCGCTCCAGTTCACGCGTCGTGTCGAGCACAGCCTTGTGCTCGGTCTTGACGGTGATGATGTGCTTGCCCTTGCTGCTGTAGAAGTGCGCCGCACCCTTGATCGCCAGGTTGTTCGACTCGGTGGCACCCGAGGTCCAGACGATTTCGCGCGGGTCCGCGTTCACCAGCGCGGCAACTTGCTCACGCGCCGTCTCGACGGCCTTTTCAGCTTCCCAGCCGAACGGGTGACTGCGCGAAGCCGGATTGCCGAAGTGCTCGCGCAGGTACGGAATCATCTTGTCGACGACGCGCGGATCCACCGGCGTCGTCGCGGAATAATCCATGTAGATGGGAAGATGCAGGGTGCTCATTGTCTTATCTGCCTTGTGTGGGGGCGATGTTCCATATGCGGGACCGGCTCGTCTGGCCAGGCCTCACGCTCGCGCCATCATGCAATCATGACTGCGCCAGGCTGAAAACCGAATTGACCAGCGGCGCTCGCTTGACCGGCTCAGCCGGCACGGGCCCGGCCGGCACATCGGCGCCACGCGCACGGGCCGGGGTGCGTTCCCGGCGCGCCGGACGCGCGTCGCGCATGTCCTGCAGCACTTCGGGCTGACGCTCGCGTTGCTGATCGACCAGGTTCTGCAGCGAAACCGAATCGAGGTACTCCACCATCTTCTGATTGAGCGTGGCCCAGAGGTCATGCGTCATGCAGCGGCCGGTGTGTTCCTCGCCGCCGCAATTGCCTTTGCCGCCGCACTGCGTGGCATCGAGAGGCTCGTCCACGGCGATGATGATGTCGGCAACGGTGACGTCATCGGCACGGCGCGCGAGGCTATAGCCGCCACCGGGGCCGCGCACGCTTTCCACGATCTCGTGGCGGCGCAGTTTGCCGAAGAGCTGCTCCAGATACGAGAGCGAAATCTTCTGGCGCTGGCTGATGCCGGCCAGCGTGACCGGCCCATGCTCCTGGCGCAGCGCCAAGTCAATCATGGCGGTAACCGCAAAGCGGCCTTTCGTGGTCAATCTCATGGCGTCGGGGAAATACCTGATCGTTTTGCTCAAGTATAAAGGAACCCGACAAAATCGGTCAACTAAGGTGTCGGGAGATTCCGCGCCGCAACAAGGGGCTTTACCGGGCCCGAGTGTTCGGGCTGCCGCGCGGCAGGGCGTATTGTGGACTAATTCAATCAACCATGCCCGATAGGGGTATCGCAGCGCACCCTGGCCCGTCTCCGGCATGGAAATCAATGGCCGCGGGTTTTCCCTTATGCAGAATCCGATCCAAATTCATTGACTTTTGTTACGAGGCAAACGAGACTGTCGAATACGCAAACGTTTGCGAACGGCGTGGCGAGATTGCCCTTATGCCTCTGGGCAACGACGTCCGCACTCACCCGCCCAGATCGGTCCCTTCGTGGAGGAGACACCATGGATATCCGCCGTCGCCGCGCCCTGCAACTTGGCGCGGGCTCTGCTGCTGCACTTGCCCTGCCCCTGTCGTTTTCCCTGGCCCGTGCCGCCAATCAGCCGCCGAAGATCGCGCTGGTGATGAAGTCGCTGGCCAACGAGTTCTTCCTGACCATGGAGAACGGCGCCCGCGCTCACCAGAAGGCGCATGCCGCGCAGTACACGTTGCTGGCCAACGGCATTCGCGATGAAACGGATACAGGTGGCCAGATCCGCCTGGTCGAGCAGATGATCGTCTCGCGCGTCGATGCGCTGGTGCTGGCGCCGTCCGATTCCAAGGCGCTGGTTCCGGTGGTCAAGAAGGCCGTGGATGCAGGCATTCTCGTGATCAACATCGACAACCGGCTGGACCCGGACGCGCTCCTGGAGAAGGGGCTGCATGTTCCCTTCGTCGGCCCTGACAACCGAAAGGGCGCACGGCTGGTCGGCGATTTCATCGCGAAGTCGCTCAAGCCGGGCGACGCAGTGGCCATCATCGAAGGCATTCCGACCACCACCAACGCCCAGCAGCGCACCGCCGGCTTCAAGGATGCAGCAGAGGCGGCCAAGCTCAGGATCGTGAGCGTGCAATCAGGCGAATGGGAGATCGACAAGGGCAACAAGGTCGCCGCAGCCATGCTGCGTTCGCAGCCTGACCTGAAAGCCCTGCTGTGCGGTAACGACAACATGGCGATCGGCGCGGTGTCGGCCGTCCGGGCGGCGGGCAAGATCGGCAAGGTGCTGATCGGCGGGTACGACAACATCGACGCGATCAAGGCCATGCTGGCCGACGGGCGCGTGGCAGCCACCGCAGACCAGCACGCCGACCAGCAGGCCGTCTATGGCATCGAGACCGCCCTGAGGGCGCTGGCGGCCAAGACGCCGCAGGCGAAGCTGTCGGGTGTCGTCGAGACGCCGGTCAACCTCGTCACGCGCACGTAACGCCCCAGACAGGCCAGCCGCCGCCAGCCATGCCAGCCGCCCACGAACCGCGCCCTCCCCTGCTGCGCGCTTCTGCCATCAGCAAGCACTACGCCGCTCCCGTGCTGCGCGAGATCGATCTCGACGTGCAAGCGGGCGAAGTGCTCGCGCTCACCGGGGAGAACGGCGCGGGCAAGAGCACGCTGTCCAAGATCCTCTGCGGACTCGAGACGCCGACTTCCGGCTCGATGACGTTAGGCGGAGCCGCGTACGCGCCGGCCTCGCGCCATGCCGCTGAGGCGTTGGGTGTGCGCATGGTGCTGCAGGAACTGAGCATGGTGCCCACGCTCACCGTGGCGGAAAACCTGTTGATCGGAGAGCTGCCGCGCCGGCTGGGCTTTGTTGACCGCGCCACCCTGCGCCGCCGGGCCGAGCAAGCGCTTGCGCGCGTCGGCCTGGACCTCGACCCGTGGACGCCCGTGCACACACTCGGCATCGGCCATCGGCAGATGATCGAAATTGCACGCGCCCTGGCGAGTGCCTGCCGCGTGCTGATCCTCGATGAGCCGACCGCCATGCTGAGCGCGCACGAGAGCGCAACGCTGTTCCGGCGCATCGACGCGCTGCGCCGCGAGGGAGTGGCGATCCTCTACATCTCTCACCGCCTCGACGAGCTCGCGCGCGTTGCGGACCGCATCGTCGTGCTGCGCGACGGCAGGCTCATCACGGACGCGCCTGCGGCAACGGTCACGCAGGACGCGTTGATCCAGGCGATGATCGGCCGAGACGTGCCCGCTTCGCCCGAGACCCGACGCGCCCCCCGCGAGTCGTCGCCAGGCGATGGCGCCCCCGCGCTGCGCGTGACAGGGCTCACGCGTGTGCCCGCCGTGCGCGGCGTGTCGTTCGATGTGGCGCGGGGGGAGATCTTCGGTATCGCGGGACTGGTGGGCGCGGGTCGCACAGAGCTGCTGCGGCTGATCTTCGGCGCGGATCGCGCGGACGCAGGCACCGTCGAGGTGGGCTCGCCACTGAGGCCCGTGCGCATCAAATCCCCGGGCGATGCGGTGCGCCACGGGATCAGCCTGCTCACCGAAGACCGCAAGGACGAGGGCCTGTTGCTCGGTCTGCCGATCGCGACCAACATGGCGCTGGGCAACATGCCGGCTGTGACAAGCCACGGCTGGCTGCAACCGGCACGCGAACGTGCGCTGGCACAACGCCACATTGGCGCGCTGCGCATTCGCTGCGCCGGACCGGATCAACCCGTGGGCGAACTCTCGGGCGGCAATCAGCAGAAGGTGGCGATCGCCCGGTGGCTCGAGCGCGACACGCCTGTCCTGCTGTTCGACGAGCCCACACGCGGCGTTGACGTGGGCGCCAAGTTCGACATCTACACGCTGC
>JAGWNU010000212.1 GCA_028871175.1 Burkholderiaceae bacterium
TGGCAGTGATAGGGCCGCGTTACAATCCCTCGCATCGCATGAATGCTGTCCCAAGCCGTTTGGCCCGCGCGCCGAGCGGCGCACCCGTCTCCCGCATGGCTCGAGCTTCCACCCCTCCGACGACCCGTACCGACCCCGCAGCACTGCCATCCCGTATCGGACGGCTGCTGGGCGAAGTCCGCTGGTTCCTGTTGCTCGCGGTGACCATCGCTTTCCTGACTGTTTTGCTCTCCTACAACAAGGCCGACCCCGGGTGGTCTCATGCCAGTCAGGTGGACGATGTCCGTAATCTGGGCGGGCGCGTCGGTGCGTGGCTGGCCGATGTGCTGTTGTTTGTCTTTGGCGCATCCGCCTACTGGTGGGCGGTGCTGTTGCTGCGCCGCGTCTGGCGCGGCTGGCGTGAACTCATGTCGGACGAGCGCGTGCCGCGCGCGACCATGCCGCGCGTCGACGCCAGCGTCACATGGCTCGGCTTCGCACTGATCCTTGCCTCGAGCATGGGTCTGGAAGCCATCCGGATGTACACCTTGCACATGAAGCTGCCGCGTGCGCCGGGCGGCGTGCTCGGCGACCTGATCGGCGGGGCCATGCAGCACGCGCTGGGCTTTACCGGCGGCACGCTGGCGCTGCTGTTTGCGTTCCTCGTCGGGCTTTCGCTGTTTTTTCATTTTTCATGGCTGAATCTCGCAGAGCAGATCGGCACGGGCGTCGAGATGCTGTTCGTCGGCTTCAAGACGCGCCGCGAAAGCAAACAGGACCGCGCCATTGGTGAGGCAGCCAAGGTCGAGCGCGAAGAAGTGGTCGAAACCCGCCGCGTGCGCATTGAAGAAGCGCCGCCGGTGCAGATCGTGCGCCCGACCGCCGTGGTCAAGAGCGAGCGCGTGGAGCGCGAGAAGCAGCAGCCGCTGTTTGTCGACATTCACGATTCCGACCTGCCGCCGCTGGCGCTGCTCGACCCGATTCCGCCGGTTGTGGAAACCGTGAGCGCCGAGACGCTGGAATTCACCTCGCGCCTGATCGAGAAGAAGCTCAAGGATTTTGGCGTGGAAGTGCAGGTGGTGGCGGCCTATCCGGGGCCGGTCATCACGCGCTATGAGATCGAGCCTGCCACAGGCGTGAAGGGCAGCCAGATCGTCAACCTCGCCAAGGATCTGGCGCGTTCGCTGTCGCTGGTGTCGATCCGCGTGGTGGAGACGATTCCGGGCAAGAACTACATGGGCTTGGAGCTGCCGAATCCGAAGCGTCAGGCGGTGCGCCTGTCGGAGATTCTCGGCTCGCAGGTCTACAACGAGAGCGCATCGCAGCTCACGCTGGCACTGGGCAAGGACATCGCCGGCAAGCCGGTGGTGGCCGACTTGGCCAAGATGCCGCACTGCATGGTGGCCGGCACCACGGGCTCCGGCAAGTCGGTCGGCATCAACGCGATGATCCTGTCGCTGCTGTACAAAGCCAAGGCCGATGCGGTGCGCCTGATCCTGATCGACCCGAAGATGCTGGAGCTGAGCATCTACGAAGGCATTCCGCACCTGCTGTGCCCGGTCGTTACCGACATGCGCCAGGCTGGCCACGCGCTCAACTGGGCCGTGGGCGAGATGGAGCGCCGCTACAAGCTCATGAGCAAGATGGGCGTGCGCAACCTGGCGGGCTTCAACAAGAAGATCGAAGAAGCTGCGGCGCGTGAAGAGAAGATTCCCAACCCGTTCAGCCTGACGCCGGACGCGCCGGAGCCGCTCGACAAGTTGCCGATGATCGTCATCGTGATCGACGAACTGGCCGACCTGATGATGGTGGTCGGCAAGAAGGTCGAAGAGCTGATCGCGCGGATTGCCCAGAAGGCGCGTGCTGCCGGTATCCATCTGGTGCTGGCGACGCAGCGTCCGTCGGTGGACGTGATTACGGGCCTGATCAAGGCCAACGTGCCGACGCGGATCGCCTTCCAGGTCAGCAGCAAGATCGACTCGCGCACCATCCTGGACCAGCAGGGCGCCGAAGCGCTGCTGGGCATGGGCGACATGCTGTATCTGGCGCCCGGCACGGGCTTGCCGGTGCGTGTGCACGGCGCGTTCGTCTCAGACGAGGAAGTCCACCGCATCGTCGATAACCTCAAATCGCAAGGCGAGCCGAACTACATCGAGGGCATTCTCGAAGGCGGCGTGGCCGATGGCGAGGGCGGCGGCGATGGTTTTGGCGGCGGCGCGGGACTTGTCGGTGCGGGCGGTGGCGAGGCCGATCCGCTGTACGACCAGGCCGTCGACGTGGTGCTCAAGAATCGCCGCGCGTCGATCTCGCTGGTGCAGCGTCACCTGCGCATCGGTTACAACCGCGCCGCACGCCTGCTCGAAGACATGGAAAAGGCGGGGCTCGTGTCCGCCATGTCAGGCAACGGCAACCGCGAAATCCTGGCGCCCAACCGCAACGGCAACGTCGTCGAAGAGGAATGACGCTGCCCGCATTTGCAGTTACATCGCGTTACCGCGCGGACGGAATGTTCGGGCGCAGCCGGCCACTAACAACAAGATCAACTGACACCGGGATTCCTATGTTTGTGTTGAAAGCACGTCACCTGATGGCCGCCGGGCTGGTTTCGCTGGCGGCATGGTCCGCCGGCGCCTATGCGGGCGCGGTCGAACAGCTCAACGCCTTCGTGAGCAACGTCAGCACTGCGCGCGGCGAGTTCGTGCAGCGGCAAGTGAAGGGCGGCACCAACGGCAGCCCGCTGCGCGTGGCCGGCACGTCCAACGGCGATTTCGTCTTCTCGCGCCCGGGCCGCTTTGTCTGGCGCTATGTGAAGCCGTACGAGCAGCAGCTCTCGGCCGACGGCCAGATGCTCTACATCTTCGACAAGGACCTCAACCAGATCACGGAGCGCAAGCTTGATGCGTCGCTGGGTTCCAGCCCCGCCGCCATCCTGTTCGGCAGCAACGATCTGGCGAAGAACTTCACGCTCAAGGAGGGTGGTACCAAGGACGGCATCGACTGGGCCGAACTCACGCCCAAGGCGAAGGATACCCAGTTCGAGCGCATCGCCATCGGCTTTCGCAGCGGCGAGCTGCAGGCGATGGAGTTGCGTGACGCCTTCGGGAACACCACACTGCTGACGTTCTCGAACATCCAGAAGAATCCGCAACTGCCGGCCAACGTGTTCCGCTTCGTGCCGCCCAAGGGGGCCGACGTCATCAAGCCGTAACGCGCTGCAGCCGGTTTTCGACAAGGAGACCGACCATGCGTTTGCCGTTCACCACGCTGCTGCAGCGTGCAGCGATCGCTGCTGCGACGACGGCGGTGTTGGCGGGATGTGCGTCCACGAGCGCGTCTCGTTTTGATGTCGATTCCTTCCTCTCCGCGCCGGATACCGTGTTGGCCGAGGCCCTGGTCAATAAGGATTTCCTGCGCGCGACCGAGTTGCCGAATGCAGAGTGTGCCGCGCTCGTGAAGGGGCACGCCGGACAGGTTGTGCCGATCCACGCGCCGGCCGACCCGCGCCTGCCGGAGGCGTCGGCGCGTCAGCCGTTCGTGATTCAGCCGCCGGCCAGCGAGAACGTCTGGCTGCTCTTGCGCGCGTCCAACGGTGCGCAATCGTGTCATGGGCCGCTGCCGGCCAAGGCGTTCATGGGGCTGGTGCAGCGGGCATCGAACTGACGGCTTGACCGCCTTTTCAGGCGTGGGCCGCTTTCATGTCGGCAATGAAGGCGGCCAGCAGATCATTGCGCCGGGCGTCGCGGCGCACCACCATATCAAACGGGACCTCGTAGCGCATGGCAGCAGGTGCCAACGGCGTCAGTAGGCCTTGGGCTACATAGGGCGCCGCAAAGTGCTCTGGCAGGTAGCCTAGGTGCCGGCCCGAAAGCACCAGCATTGCCACCGCTTCCATGTTGTCTGCCACCGCAGTCACCGGCCGCTCGGCCGGCGACCCCGCCGCTTCGGGCAGCGGATAGCTGCGCCACGCCCACGCGTGCGCCAGTGCCTGCGCGGGCGTCACGTCCCCAGCCTTGCTGAACAGCGGATGACCACGCCCCGCATACGCAAGCTGCGTCTCGTGGAAGATCGTCGTGTAGTCCAGCGCCGGCACGCGGTGCCAGAAATAGCCGATGGCCATGTGGATTTTGTTATCCAGCAGTAATCCCTCGAGTTCACCGGGCGGCCGTACCGACACCGTGAAATGAACGGATTCATCGCGCTGACGAAAGCGCTCGATGGCCTGGCTGATGCGCGCATTCGCATTCACGGGCGCATGGCCGATCAAGCCGAGGTTCAGCGTGCCGACCAGCGTGCGGCCCACTTTGCGAGCCTCTGCACTGAAGACGTCGAGTGCGCCCAGCAGCTTGCGTGCGGAATCGACGAAGCGCTCGCCGCGCGCGGTGAGCCGGAAGCCGCTGCGGCCGCGCTCGCATAGCCGGTAGCCCAGTCGCGTTTCGAGCGTGGACAGCTGCGTGCTAATGGTGGACTGCCCCACGTTCAGCGTTGCCTGGGCAGGGGTGATGCCGCCCGCGTCAACCACGGCGAGAAACACGCGGATCAGTCGCAGATCAAGATCGGAAGGTTGTCCCAGCACGGCGGTAAATACATCGATTGAAATCGATGTTTAAGTCGGGGATTTCGCATTCTACGCACGAAATCCATCGGCAAAAATACAGGCTATATCCACTCATTACATCGCCTGAAGACGATGTGATACTTCGACTGCCATGAACGACTGCGCCAACCTCTTTCAGCCCGCCTCGGGCAATGCCATGCCGCGCTTTGGCGGCATTGCCACCATGATGCGGCTGCCTGCCGCAGCGTCAGCGGCGGGGCTGGACGCCTGCTTTGTCGGCGTGCCGTTCGACCTGGGCACGTCCAACCGCAACGGTGCGCGGCTCGGGCCAAGGCAGATCCGCTCAGAATCCGTCCTCCTGCGGCCGTACAACATGGCCACGCGCGCCGCGCCGTTCGACTCGCTGCGCGTGGCCGACATCGGCGACGTGCCGACCAACCCTTACAACCTGCATGACTCGATCGTGCGCATCGAGGCGGCTTACCGGGAGATCATCGCCGGCGGCTGCCGCCCGATCGGCCTGGGCGGTGATCACACCATCACGCTGCCCATCCTGCGCGCTATGCATGCCAAGTACGGCCGCATTGGCCTGATCCACGTGGACGCGCATGCCGACGTCAACGACACCATGTTCGGCGAGAAGATCGCGCACGGCACGCCATTTCGCCGCGCCGTGGAAGAAGGACTCCTCGATTGCAACCGCGTGGTGCAGATCGGGCTGCGCGGGACCGGCTACGAGGCCGAAGATTTCGACTGGTGCCGCGAACAGGGCTTTCGCGTGGTAACGGCCGAGGAATGCTGGCACCGATCGCTCGTGCCGCTCATGGAAGAGGTGCGCGCTCGCGTGCAGGGCGGCCCGGTCTACATCAGTTTCGACATCGACGGGATCGACCCCGCCTATGCGCCGGGTACCGGCACGCCGGAGATTGGCGGCCTGACCGTGCCGCAAGCGCTGGAGATCGTGCGCGGCGCACGCGGTCTCGACATCGTCGGGGCGGATCTCGTCGAGGTGTCCCCGCCGTATGACCCGTTCGGGACGACGGCGCTGCTCGGCGCCAATCTCGCGTTCGAGCTGCTGTGCGTGCTGCCCGGCGTCGAATACCGCGCCTGACGCGATACCCACAAAAACGGAGAGGAGACCCATGCAGACAACGCAATCGACGGCCCAGCCGCGCCGTGCGGCGATGGCATCGTTCATCGGCACCACGATCGAGTGGTACGACTTCTACAGCTACGCCACGGCGGCGGCGCTTGTCTTCGGGCCGCTGTTCTTCCCGGGAGAGAACCGCTTGCTCGGGCTGCTGGCCTCGTTCGGCTCGTTCGCCATCGGCTTCCTCGCCCGGCCCATCGGCGGCGTGCTGTTCGGCCGCATCGGCGACAAGCTCGGCCGCAAGCGCGCGCTCATGGGCACGCTCACCCTCATGGCCGTCGCCACCGTGCTGATCGGTTGTCTGCCCACCTATGCGCAGGCCGGGTGGATTGCGCCGGTCGCGCTGGTGGCGTTGCGTGTGTTGCAAGGCATTGCCGTGGGCGGCGAGTGGGGCGGCGCGGTGCTGCTGGCCGGCGAGCATGCGCCGAAAGGCCGGCGTACGTTCTTCGCTTCGTTCGCCCAGCTTGGCAGCGCCGGTGGCCTGATCCTGTCGATGCTGGCCTTTTCCGCAGTCAGCCGGCTCGACCCGGAAGCCTTCCTGGCATGGGGCTGGCGCCTGCCATTCCTGGCGAGTGCCGTGCTGCTGGCTGTG
>JAGWNU010000213.1 GCA_028871175.1 Burkholderiaceae bacterium
GATGCTTGAAGAGATTGCCATCCTGTTTGGTGGTCGTGCTGCCGAAGAGGTCTTTCTGGGGGCGATGAGCACCGGTGCCTCGAACGACTTCGAGCGTGCCACGAAGATGGCCCGCGACATGGTGACGCGCTACGGTATGAGCGACACGCTGGGCACGATGGTCTACGTCGATACCGAGCAGGACGGTTTCTTCGGTCGCATGGCATCGAAGACGGTCTCCGAGGCAACGCAGCAGAAGGTGGACTCGGAAATCCGTCGCATTGTCGACGAACAATATGCCTTGGCTAAGGGTCTGCTGGAATCCAACCGCGACAAGGTGGAGGCTATGACGGCAGCGCTGCTTGAGTGGGAAACCATTGATGCGGACCAGGTCAACGACATCATGGATGGCAAGCCGCCGCGTCCGCCGCGTTACGGCTCCACCGGTGGCGGCAGCACGCCTCCCGGTGGTGGTACGCCAGCAGGCGTGACCCCTGGCAACGTGCCTGCCACGGCATGATGACCTACTGATTTGTCGCCCCGGCGGCGACATGGAAGAGCCGGTGCACACGCACCGGCTTTTTTGTTGGCGCTTTTTTTGGCATGCTTCGGGCGCTGCATTCTGAATCATCTATCTTGACGACCTCCACTTACACCACCACACACTTCCAGTGCGGCCGCTTCCGTTACGCGCGTGACCGTCGTCCGCTGGTCATGGGCATTCTCAACGTCACGCCCGATTCGTTTTCCGACGGCGGCCAGCACGCCACACGCGACACAGCGTTACGCCATGCCGAGCAACTGATCGCAGAGGGTGTCGACATGATCGACATCGGCGGAGAGTCGAGCCGGCCCGGGGCCGCCCCGCTTGCATTGCAGGAAGAACTGGATCGTGTCATGCCGATCGTCGAGGCATTACGCGATTGCGGTAAGCCCCTGTCGATTGACACCTATAAGCCCGAGGTGATGTCTGCCACTCTGGGCGCCGGGGCGGATCTCATCAACGATATCTGGGGATTCCGGCACCCCGGCGCGATCGAGGCGGTCGCCAAGGGCAATGCTGGCCTGTGCGTCATGCACATGCAGCGCGATCCGGAAACCATGCAGGAATCGCCGGGCTATAGCGATCTGATGGGCGAGGTGACGGCGTTCTTGCACGCGCAGACAGCGGCACTGATGGCTGCGGGCGTGGCTGCGGATCGCATCTCGCTGGACCCGGGATTTGGCTTCGGCAAGACGCCGAACCACAATCTCATCATGCTCAATCGCTTGGCGGAATTCACGCAGACTGGCTTGCCGCTGCTTGTCGGCCTGTCTCGCAAGTCGACGCTGGGCGCGGTGCTGGGCGGCAAGCCCCCTATGGAGCGTGTGACCGCAAGCGTGGCGGCAGCGCTGCTGGCTGCCGAGCGAGGCGCATTCATTGTGCGCGTGCATGATGTCCAGCCGACGGTCGAAGCGCTCCAGGTGTGGTGGGCTATGCGTCACGAGCGCTTCGATCCGCCGCTGGGGTGACATGCATTCCGGTCTCGCGCGGCTGGTGTCGAGCGAACAGATGATTGCTCCGGCGAGGCCGGCGCCTTACAAACAAAGAAACACTCTGCAGGAGAAACACTCCATGTCCAGGAAGTATTTCGGCACCGATGGCATTCGCGGGCGTGTCGGCGAAAGCCCGATCACGCCGGATTTTGTGCTGCGCCTGGGTTATGCCGCCGGCCGCGTGCTGGCACACGGTGATGAGGCGCGTGGCCACGGCCGGCCCACTGTGCTGATCGGCAAGGACACGCGCCTGTCAGGCTACATGCTGGAGGCAGCATTGGAAGCCGGTTTTACGGCGGCGGGCGTGGATGTGCTGATGAGTGGACCGCTGCCCACGCCCGGCGTCGCCTACCTGACCCGTGCGCTGCGCCTGTCGGCAGGCGTTGTGATCTCGGCGTCGCACAACCCGTATTACGACAACGGCATCAAGTTCTTCTCGGCCACGGGCGACAAGCTGCCCGACGAGACCGAGTTGCAGATTGAAGCCGAGCTGGAAAAGCCGATGGAATATGCGGCCTCCGACGCTTTGGGCCGCGCCCGTCGTATCGAGGATGCTGCCGGTCGATATATCGAGTTCTGCAAGAGCACCTTCCCGAATGATCTGAATCTGTTTGGCATGAAGATCGTGCTGGACAGCGCGCACGGCGCGGCCTATCACATCGCGCCGCACGTCTTCCACGAGCTGGGCGCGGATGTGGTGTCGATCGGCAACCAGCCGAACGGACGCAATATCAATGACGGCTACGGTGCGACGGCGCCCGCCAAGCTGGTCGAGGCGACACGCGAACATGCGGCCGACATTGGCCTGGCCTTCGACGGCGATGCCGACCGCCTGCAGGTGGTCGATCGCAATGGCCGTCTCTACAACGGTGATGAACTGCTCTATGTCATGGTGCAGGCGCGCCGTGCAGCCGGCCTGCCGGTGCAAGGCGCTGTGGGAACGCTCATGACAAACCTCGCGGTGGAACTGGCCCTCAAGGCTCAAGGCATTGCATTCGTCCGGGCCAAGGTGGGTGACCGCTACGTCCTGGAAGAGCTGAAGAAGAATGGCTGGCTGCTTGGCGGCGAGGGCTCTGGGCACCTCCTGTGCCTCGACAAGCACAGCACCGGCGATGGCATCATCTCGGCGCTGCAGGTGCTCGCGGCATTGCGCCGCAGCGGCCAGACGCTGGAGCAGATGCTCGATGGCGTGCGGCTGTTTCCGCAGAAGCTGATCAACGTGCGGGTCGAGAAAGGCTTCGACTGGCAATCGCACACGGGCCTGCAGGCTGCACTCAAGACGAGCGAAGCCGAGCTCAACGGCAAGGGCCGTGTCCTGATCAGGCCGTCCGGCACCGAGCCGGTGGTGCGCGTGATGGTGGAAGCGCAGGACGCCGATCTGGCCAACCAGCATGCGGAGCGTCTGGCCGCGACGTTGCAATAGCGCCTGCCAGGTCAATGAGACCTGTAGCCAAGCGGCCTTCGGGCCGCTTTTTTTGTGTTCTCGAGGCGACTTTCGTGCGCTGCAGGGCAGTTATGACAAGTTTTCGTGTTGTCACATAACTGTCATTTGCGCGGCCTACAGTTCGGATGTCAAAAATCTGTCATCGCTCAACCGCTCCTCTGGAGGACACATGAAACTGGTTAAGACCGCAATCGCGGGCGTTGCTTCCCTGGCTATCGCTGGCGCTGCGTTTGCCGCCGACATCACTGGCGCTGGCGCAACCTTCCCGGCGCCTGTCTACAGCAAGTGGGCTGACGCCTACCAAAAGGCGACCGGCACGAAGGTGAACTACCAAGCCATCGGCTCGGGCGGTGGGATCAAGCAGATCACTGCCAAGACCGTCGATTTTGGCGCCTCCGATATGCCGCTGAAGGACGCCGACCTGAACAAGGATGGTCTGATGCAGTTTCCGACCGTGATCGGCGGCGTGGTGCCGGTGATCAATCTCCCGGGCATCAAGGCTGGCGAACTGATGCTCACTGGCGAGGTGCTGGGCAAGATCTACCTGGGCGAGATCAAGAAGTGGAATGATCCGGCGATCGCCAAGCTGAACCCGAAGGCGAAGCTGCCGAATCAGGACATCCTGGTGGTGCGCCGTGCTGACGCCTCGGGCACGTCCTTCATCTTCACGAATTACCTGTCAAAGGTGAACACGGAGTGGAAGAGCAAGGTCGGCGAAGGTACGACCGTGAACTGGCCCACCGGCACGGGCGGCAAGGGCAATGAAGGCGTGGCCGCCTTCGTGCAGCGTCTGGGTGGCGCGATTGGCTATGTCGAGTATGCTTACGCCAAGCAAAACAAGATGACGCACGTCAATCTGCAGAATAAGTCGGGTGCCGTGGTGCAGCCGACCGCCGATGCCTTCAAGGCCGCTGCAGCTGGCGCCGAGTGGAGCAAGTCGTTCTACCAGATCCTGACCGATGAGCCGGGCAAGGACGCATGGCCGATCGCCGGCGCGACCTTCATCCTGCTGCACAAGACGCAGGACAAGCCGGTCCAGGGTGCGGAAGTCATGAAGTTCTTCGACTGGGCCTACAAGGGTGGTGACACCGCTGCCAAGGATCTGGACTACGTGCCGCTGCCGGACGTCGTCAAGAACCAGATTCGCGCGACGTGGAAGTCGAGCGTGAAGGACGCCTCGGGCAAGGCGATCTACAACTGAGTTTCGCCTGCTGCGTAGATGCAGCACACGGTGCGGGCGGCCGACATTGTCAGGCTGCCCGCGCCATTTCAAAGCTTCTCTCACGGCTGACTGGTGTTCCTCATGGCCACGCTCTCTGATTCCTCCGACGCTTCCAACATGCGCGCGCCAAGCCGCATCGGCGATCTGCTGTTCGGCGGCCTGACCCGCCTTGCCGCGATCGTGACGCTCCTGCTGCTGGGCGGCATCATCGTCTCCCTCGTCATCAGCGCCTGGCCGTCGATCGAGAAGTTTGGCCTGTCATTCCTGTGGAATTCCGAGTGGGATCCGCCCGCCGATGTCTACGGCGCGCTGGTGCCGATCTACGGCACCCTGGTCACCTCGCTGATTGCGCTCATCATTGCCGTGCCCGTGAGCTTCGGCATTGCCTTGTTCCTGACCGAGCTGTCGCCCGCCTGGCTGCGCCGGCCGCTGGGTACCGCCATTGAACTGCTGGCCGCCGTGCCGTCCATCGTCTACGGCATGTGGGGCCTGCTCGTGTTTGCGCCGATCTTCGGCGAATATTTTCAGAAGCCGCTGGCTGCGACCATCGGCATGATTCCGTTTGTGGGCGCGCTGTTCCAGGGCGCGCCGATCGGTATCGGCCTGCTGTGCGCGGGGGTGATCCTCGCGATCATGATCATCCCGTACATCTCTTCGGTGATGCGCGACGTGTTCGAAGTCACGCCGACGCTGCTCAAGGAATCCGCCTACGGTGTGGGCTGCACCACGTGGGAAGTGATGTGGAACGTCGTGCTGCCGTACACGAAGGCCGGTGTGATTGGCGGGGTGATGCTGGGCCTGGGCCGCGCGCTGGGCGAGACCATGGCTGTCACGTTCGTGATCGGCAACACCAACCTGCTGGATAACGTATCGCTGTTTTCGCCGGGTAACAGCATCACCTCGGCGCTGGCCAACGAGTTTGCGGAAGCGGGTCCTGGCCTGCACACCGCGGCGCTCATGGAGCTTGGCCTGATCCTGTTTGTCATCACGTTCGTTGTGCTGGCAGCGTCCAAGCTGCTGCTGCTGCGACTGCAGAAAGGCGAGGGCCGAAAGTGAACCAACGCGATCTGCCCGATGCCATGAGAACCAACACCATGCGTACGCCTTCCATTCCTGCCGTCCGCGCCGACTCGGAGAAGATCAAGGCACGCCTGCAGGCCCGCCGCCGCAACGTCAATCGGCTGGCGCTCACGCTGTCGCTTGCCGCGATGGCCTTCGGGCTCGTGTGGCTGGCGTGGATCCTTTGGACGACCCTGTCGTTGGGTGTCGGTGGCCTGTCGCTGTCGCTGTTTACCGAGATGACGCCGCCGCCGAATACGCCGGGAGGCGGCCTCGCCAATGCCATGGCAGGCTCGCTCCTGCTGGTGGGCATGGCCACGCTGATCGGCACGCCGTTGGGCATCCTCGCGGGCATCTACCTGGCTGAATACGGCAAGACTTCAGTGTTGGCCGGCGCCACGCGCTTCATCAACGACATCCTGCTGTCTGCCCCGTCCATCGTCATCGGCCTGTTCGTCTATGCGCTGGTCGTGGCACGCGTGCAGCACTTCTCGGGCATCGCCGGTGTGATCGCGCTGGCGCTGCTGCAGATTCCGATCGTCGTGCGAACCACAGAGAACATGCTGAACCTGGTACCCAACGCGATGCGCGAAGCAGCCATGGCGCTCGGTACACCCAAGTGGAAGATGGTGCTGTCGATCACGCTCAAGGCTTCCTATGCGGGCGTCATCACCGGCGTGCTGCTGGCTGTGGCCCGCGTTGCAGGCGAAACCGCGCCGCTGCTCTTCACCGCGCTGAACAACCAGTTCTGGAGCCTGGACCTGAATCAGCCCATCGCAACGATGCCGATGGTGATCTTCCGCTTCGCGATGAGCCCGTTCCCCGAGTGGCAGCAATTGGCCTGGGCCGGGGTGTTCCTGATTACGCTGGGTGTGCTCGGACTGAACGTCCTCGCGCGTGCCTTGTTCACCAAGAAATGATCATGACTGCTACATCCCTCGAAGTGCGCACGCAACAACCCAAGATCGATGTGCGTGACCTGAACTTCTACTACGGCAAGTTCCACGCACTGAAAAACATCTCGCTGCA
>JAGWNU010000023.1 GCA_028871175.1 Burkholderiaceae bacterium
GGTTTTTGTGTTGCTCCAACGGGCCGTTGTCGTAGAGCGCTGCCTTCGTGCCGTAGTACGTGAACTCGCTGTCGTTCTTGAGATCGCGCCCCGGTGGGTACTCGTCATCGTCCATCGGCTTGCACCACCGCCAATCCGCCATCCGCCGCAACTGGTTCATCAACAACTCATCGAAGTGGCACAGGCCCACGTCCACGTCATAGGCGAGCACATGCTCCGCATGCATGGCGTTGGTGAGGATGGTGGAGTGGTTGGTGGCTTGCGCGTCTTTGCCGTCCTTCATCAGCGCGGCGCGCTCTTGCTGTTCGAGAGCGCCAAACGTGGTGCCGCGCAAGGTGTGGTGTTGTGCGGCGTTCATCTTCTCAACGTCGTGTTCCGCAAAGGGCACGCCCTTCCTGGCGGTGCCGTCGTCGTTGTAGAGTGCGCGCCGCGCGCGCTGCCGCACCCCCGCGTTCTGGTCGTAGCGCATGGCAGCTTCGCTGGCGGCATTGCCGTGGCCGGTCTTGCGTTGCTCGGCGTAGGGGTCGAACTGGCCTTCAGGAATGCTCCGCTTGCGATGCAATGCATCGCTGGCTGATTCCTTGTGCTGGTTGAAGGGGCCGACGGTGCGCACGCCATCCGGATGTGAGGCTTCGCCGGGCCGGGGCTCGCCGTGCGGCAGGTAGACGGCTTGGGGCACGATGCCGCCGCTGGGCACCTTGGGGGCATTGACTAGCACAGCCCAGTCATCCGCTGGGTCGGCATTGACGTTGGTGGCGCCCTTGATGGCTTGGCCGCCCCACATGATGGCTTGGATCGGAACGCCGGCAGCGCTGGCGAGAAGCTTGCCCCAAATGCTCTTGCGCGAATCGCCCCAGATTCTGGCGAAGGAAACACTCGCGGTGTCAGGGGACGGCGTCCAGAAGGTGGGCTTGGTGTTCCGCGGTTTGAAGGTGCCGGTGGTGTCATCCCAACCGCTGCCCTCATCGGCCGGCGTGGCGCCGATGGTGTCGTGCCAATAGCGGTAACGGTAGCCGGGTTCTGCCCCAACCTTGTACGGGGTGCCCGGCTTGGTCTGCGCCCAGACGCGTTGGAACAGAATGCCCTGAGCCCCGGTGGCTTGCACATCCTTGTCGTTCAAGCCAAGCCAGCCCATGCCTTGGACCGGTGAGACGGAGATGACGCGGTCATGCGGGCAGCAATAGAGGAAGGCGCGCCCCCGGGTCCGGTGGTCAGCGCTGTCCTGCGCGGCAGTGCGCGGGGTGTCGCCGTGCTTGGGGCACGCGTTGAATCCGAGCTGGTCCACGGCGTGGTGGCTGTAGTGCTGGGCCCGGGCCTGGAAGTGGCGCACGATGTCGAAGAAGCCCTTCAGGCCGGCAACGCGCGCGTCGTAGGTGACGCGGCCTGCGCCGTCAAATTGGCTGAAGTTATCCAGGCGACTACCGCTCAGGCTGTAAGGCGGGTTGGCGAGGACGTAGGTGTCGGCCACGCCCCAACCTTTGGCGCCCGTTTCTTTGTTCGCTCCGAATTCAATATGGTTGGCGCCGAAGTAGGCAGAGGCCAAGCCCACCATGTTGCCCTGGCTATGGCAGACGACGGTGACGGGGCAATCGCGTTCGAAGATGTCGCGGTGCAGCTCGCGGATGCGAGCGACCAGCTTGGCTAACCGCCAGGCGGCAAAGGCCTGGTAGTGGCGCGTGGGCGCGCTGTAGATTTGCCGGTCGCTGGTTTGCAGGTGCTGAAGTTCAAACAGACCGCCCAAGACTTCGCTGTCGGTGCCCTTGCCGAACAGATCCGGCAGAGCGGAGGCGCCATTGACGAACGGACCGCCGCCCCAGGCGTTTTTCTCGTCGAGCAGAATATTGCCGCCCACACTGGCAAGCTCGTTTCGAACGGTGCCGTCTTCCTGGACGACGTCTTCGCTGCCGGCTTTGTAGCCCCAGCGGAAGCGGATGACGGGGCTGGTGCCGCTACCCGGCTCAACGAAGGTGTTGGCTTTGAGGTCGTCCGATATATAGCCGTCTTCCGTCAGTTCGGCCGTGTATCGCATGGGGCGGAGCTTGCCGCTCTCCTTGGGGTAGGCGACCTGTTCGTCGTTGCGTTGCAGGCGGGCATTGAGCCCCTTGCAAAGGCCTTCCTCTGCGGCATCGAACCATTCGCCGGCGGAGTTGACGCCATGCACGAAGATGATGACGCCGGGCAGTGGTGCGGGATAGACAACCTTGCGGCATGGGCCGCCGGGCAGGGTGATGTCCGTCACCTTGATGCCGTAGAACGAGCGGCGGTGGGCGGTGACGGGAGTTTCGGGCAGAGCCTGTTCAGGGATAGTCATCGTGCTGGACCTCAGGGTGGAAGATGCAAACGCACACAGATCCACCAGTGTCGGAGCGTCTCGCACGAAATCGACGAGACTCAACACTCTTTGACGTCATCGCCTCCGAGGCCCGCACGAGAAAAAAAAGCGCGGCTCTCGTCCGCGCTTTTTTCTTTGCGTCACCGATATTCAAGCCGATGCCGCCTGCTCCTTCGTCCACTTCTCCATGCGCTTGGCCATCTCATCGGGCGCCACGTCTTCGACATGCGTGGATACGGTCCACACGTGGCCGAACGGGTCTTTAAGCGTGCCGGAGCGATCGCCGTAGAACTGGTCCACCACCGGGCGCACCTCGGTGCCACCCGCTTGGATGGCATTGGCAAAGACGATGTCGACGTTCGGCACGTAGACCATCAGCCCGATCGACGTGCTCTGCAGCGTGTCGGGGCTGGCGCAAGCCATGTTGGGGAATTCATCGGCCAGCATGATGGGCGAATTGCCGATACGGATTTCGGCGTGCGCGATGGTGCCATTAGGACCGTTCATGCGCATGATCTCGGTGGCGCCGAAGGCCTGCTTGTAGAAGTCGATGGCGCGCGTGGCGCCTTGGATGCTGAGGTATGGGGTGACGCTGTGGTAACCCTCGGGGATGGGCTGGACCTCCATGTCTTGTCTCCTGCAGCGTGTGTTGGAAAGCCGCTGCGGCAACAACCGCAGCGGCGCACGAACAGGATAGGTCAGCGAAAACCCGGGTGGGCGGCGCAAGCGCGCGGACGTGCGGCTGACGATGCTTACGCGCGCACGTGCGCCGCGAACGTCGCTTGCAATGCATCCACCGCCGCCGGCACATCGGCCGCCTGGGTGATGGCGCGCACCACGGCCACGCTACCCACGCCGGATTCCAGTACGCGCGGCATCGCTGCCAGATCGATCCCGCCAATGGCCACCAGCGGCGGCGCCGGCACGCGCGTGCGCATGGCGGCCGCGTAGGCGAACAGGCGACCGAGGCCCTGTGGCACGGTCGGCATGGTCTTGGTGGGCGTGGCGAACACGGCGCCCAGCGCGAGGTAGCTTGGGTTCAGCGGCGCAACGCGCAGCATTTCGGCAAAGCCGTGCGTGCTGATGCCAAGGCGCAAACCGGCCGAGCGGATCGCCGCCAGGTCAGCCTCGTCAATGTCTTCCTGGCCGAGGTGAATGCCGTAGATGCCGCTATTGGGCACCTGCGCGTGCACGTCCAGCGTGACTCGCCAGTGGTCGTTGATGAACAGACGCGTGGCGCTGCCGCGTGCGGCGGCTTCTGCGCGGCGCACCTGGTCCACCACGGCCTGCGCGTCGTCCGACTTGAAGCGCAACTGCACCGTCGGAACCTTGAGCGCGACGAGGCGCGCGACCCACTCCGCATCCGGCACGACGGCGTAGATACCGAGTTGCCTCGGGCACGGCGCAAAGGCGAGGTCCGCCGCGGTCGGGCACGGCAACGCTGGTTCGACCACGCGTGGCAGGGCATCGAATTGCGTGGGCCACGCGAGGACATCGGCATTCGCTTCGGCGATCCACGCGCGCGCCACGCACAGCGCATCGCGCGGCTCGAATGCCAGCGCGAGCGCCGCACCGAACACGGCGACAAAGCGAGCGTCAAGCGCATCGCCTGCTGCTGCAGAGGTGAAGCGATACGTACCGAGGCGATCATGCACGGTGTCGATGCGCTGATCGCCTTCCACTGTCGTCAGCACAACGGCCGCACCAGTGGCGCGGGCGCGTTCGGCCTGCGCGGCATCGGTGGTCAGCAGAACAGTGTTGGGAGTAGTGGCTTCGTCAGCACGGTCGGTCACGCTCCACGCGTGCGGCGCGCGGCCGAAGGCTTCGGTATGGCGATCGATGATCCGTGCGGCAAGCGCAGCCGCTTCCGGCCACGTGGCGGAAAAACGCAAGGCAGACAGGCTCATGCGACCACCTCAGTCTCGTTATCGTTCATCAAACTGCATCGGCATCGGTGGTGGATCGTATTCGCGGACGTGCGCCTCCCCGCTGCGCGGGGGCCCTGCTTACTGCTCATACGTCCTTCGCTCTTCCGCATGCCAGAACGGCAAACCCACAACCGGCGTGCTCGCCTGCGCGACATCACGTTCGGGCATCGGGCCGGACAGGCGCGCGAGGCGACCGGCCTGCGTGGCCATCGCAAACGCCTGCGCCATCGCCACCGGGTCGCCCGCTTGCGCGACAGCGGTGTTCAGCAGCACGGCGTCGTAGCCCCATTCCATGACCTGCGTGGCGTGCGACGGCACACCCAGGCCCGCATCGACGATCAGCGGTACGTTGGGCAGGCGCTCGCGCAGCAGGCGCAGGCCGTATGGGTTGGTGGGTCCGCGGCCGGTGCCGATGGGTGCAGCCCACGGCATCAGCGCCTGGCAGCCGACGTCGAGCAGGCGACGGCACAGGACGAGGTCTTCGGTGCAGTACGGCAGCACCTTGAAGCCGTCGCGGATGAGGCGTTCTGCAGCTGCCGGCAGCGCGAGCGTGTCGGGCTGCAGGGTGTAGTCGTCGCCGATGACTTCAAGCTTGATCCAGTCGGTCTCGAACACCTCACGCGACATCTGCGCGAGGGTATAAGCCTCGTCGGCGGAATAGCAGCCGGCGGTGTTCGGCAGCACGGGCACGCCGAGGTCGCGCAGCATCTTCCAGAAGCCGGCGCCGCCTTCGGGCGAGCCCGCGCTCTGGCGGCGCAGCGCCACCGTCAGCATGGCGGGGCTGGACACGCGCACCGCGTCTTCCAGCGCTTGCGGCGACGGATACCGCGCGGTGCCGAGCAGCAGGCGCGAGGCGAAGGTCTCGTCGTAGAGGCGCAGCGGGTCCGCCACGGCGGAAAGGTTCGTAGTGGTCATCGAAGACTCCTAGCCGCCCACAACGGGCTGCACGAGTGCAATGCGGTCGCCCGCGTTGAGCGCGTGCTGCGCATGGCGCGCCTTGGGCACAAAGTCGCCATTCACCGATGCGGCAAACGGCGGCGCAATTTGCAATTGCGGCGCAGCAGCACCAATGGCATCGGCCAGCGTGCTGCCCGCAGGCAGCGCGAGCGACAGGTCGTTGAGGGTGACGTTCAGCGTCATGACAAAACAGGTTCGGGGGATGCGGCGGCGAACAGCGCGGGCCATTCGCAGTCGTCCGTATCGAAGGCACAGCCGTCCAGCACGTCGCACGCCGCTGCCACCGCGGCTTGAGTGACGGCGGGCGCGATCATGTAGCCGTGCCGGTACAGGCCATTGACCGACAACGTGCCAGCGCCGTCCCAGCGGATGGCCGGACGGTGGTCGGGCAGCGTCGGGCGGCACTGCGTGTTCAGCTCCAGCACGCGCGCCTCGCCAAACGCGGGGTGCACGGCGTAGGCCGCAGACAGCAATTCCAGCGTGGAACGCACGCTGGCCGGCGACATGTCGTCGGATTCCAGCTCGGTCGCACCGATCACGTACACGTTGCCCGGCTTGGGCGCGATGTACAGCGGGTAGCGCGGATGCAGCATGCGCACCGGCCGCGTGAGCGACACATCGGGCGCATGGATGCGCGCCACCTCGCCGCGCAGGCCACGCAGGCGTGGCCACTGCGGCTTGGCGCCCAGGCCACGGCAGTCGAGCACGACGCGCGCACCCAGCCCCGCAGCAGCCAGCGCGTCGGGGCTCGGATCAGCCACTTCCGTGTTCCAGCGCAATTGCACGCCCAGCGTTTCCAGCTCAGTCGCCAGCGCATCCAACACGCCGCGCGGGTCAAGCTGACCTTCGCCCGCCAGATACAGCCCTTGCGTGAAGCGTTGTGCGAGCAGCGGCTCGAGCTGGGCAATGCCGGATGCGTCTACGGCACGCAGATCGGCGGCCACGCGCTCGGGCGGCGCGGCATTGCGCACGTGGTTGGCAAACAGCGATGCCTCACCACGGTCCGCCGCATGCCACACCACCAGCGTGCCGGCCTCCTGGAAGAACACCGGCGTGCGCAGCTTGGGCAGCCAATCGCGCCACAGCGCCAGGCTTGCCAACCCCAAATCGACGACGAAACGATCGGCCACGGCGGCTTCGGCCAGCGGCGCCAGCATGGCTGCAGCCACGTACGCCGCAGCACCGCTGCCATCGCGCGCGCCGCGCTCCACCACGGCAATGCGCGCGGGGGGCACCCCCGTCTGCGCGAGTTGCCAGGCACACAGGCGGCCAGCGAGGCCGCCACCGAGGATCGTTACGTCGAATGAAGTCGAAGTTGGCATTGCACCGGTTGTGGTTAGCTGTAGATCTTGCTGCCGCTCTTGCGGAACTCGATCGACTTCTCTTCCATGCCCGCAGTTGGGTTAACTGCTGCGGCGGTGGCGTTGGAATCGAGCGATGCCGCGTAGTCGCGCACTTCCTGCGTGATCTTCATCGAGCAGAACTTCGGACCGCACATCGAACAGAAGTGCGCGATCTTGGCGCCCTCGGCCGGCAGCGTTTCATCGTGGAAGGCGCGTGCCTTCTCCGGATCGAGGCCGAGGTTGAACTGGTCTTCCCAGCGGAATTCAAAGCGTGCCTTCGACAGCGCGTTGTCACGCAGCTGCGCGCCCGGCCAGCCCTTGGCAAGGTCGGCCGCGTGCGCGGCGATCTTGTAGGTGATGATGCCTTCGCGCACGTCTTCCTTGTCGGGCAGGCCCAGGTGCTCCTTGGGCGTGACGTAGCACAGCATGGCCGTGCCGTACCAGCCGATGTTGGCCGCGCCGATGCCGCTGGTGATGTGGTCGTAGCCCGGGGCGATGTCGGTCACCAGCGGGCCCAGCGTGTAGAACGGGGCTTCGAAGCAGTGCTTCAGCTCTTCGTCCATGTTGGCCTGCACGCGCTGCAGCGGCACGTGGCCCGGGCCTTCGATCATGACCTGCACGTCGTGCTCCCACGCCTTCTTGGTGAGTTCGCCCAGCGTGTGCAGCTCGCCAAATTGCGCGGCGTCGTTCGAGTCGGCAATGCAACCGGGGCGCAAGCCATCGCCCAGGCTGAACGACACGTCGTACGCCTTCATGATTTCGCAGATCTCGTCGAAGTGCGTGTACAGGAAGTTTTCCTTGTGATGCGCCAGGCACCACTTGGCCATGATCGAACCACCGCGCGAGACGATGCCCGTGATGCGGTCAGCCGTGAGCGGCACGTAGCGCAGCAGCACGCCCGCGTGGATGGTGAAGTAGTCGACGCCCTGCTCGGCCTGCTCGATCAGCGTGTCGCGGAACATCTCCCACGTCAGGTCTTCCGCCACGCCGCCAGTCTTGTCCAGCGCCTGGTAGATCGGCACCGTGCCGATGGGCACCGGCGAGTTGCGCAGGATCCATTCGCGCGTCTCGTGGATGTGCTTGCCGGTGGACAAGTCCATGATCGTGTCGGCGCCCCAGCGGATCGCCCACACCATCTTTTCCACTTCCTCGGCCAGCGACGACGTCACCGCCGAGTTGCCGAGGTTACCGTTGATCTTCACGCGGAAGTTGCGGCCGATGGCCATCGGCTCCAGCTCGGTGTGGTTGATGTTGGCGGGGATGATCGCGCGGCCGGCGGCAATTTCCGCACGCACGAATTCCGGCGTGATGTCTTCCGGGCGCTGCGGCAGGTTGGCGCCGTACGAGAAACCCGGATGCTGCTTGAGCAATTGGCGGTATTCGGGCTTGTCTTGCAGCGCCTGCAGGTTCAGCGATTCGCGCAGCGCGACGTACTCCATTTCCGGCGTGATGATGCCGCGACGCGCGTAGTGCATCTGGCTCACGTTGGCGCCAGCCTTGGCGCGGCGCGGGTTCGTCAGTTGTGCAAAGCGCAGGTGGGCCGTGGCCGGATCATTGGCACGCGTGCGGCCGTATTCGGACGACAGGCCCGAGAGGATTTCCGTATCGCCGCGCTCGTCGATCCACTTGGCGCGCAGCGGGGCGAGTCCCGCCTTCAGGTCGATGTGCACGTCCGGGTCGGAGTAGGGGCCCGAGGTGTCGTACACCGGCACCGGCGGGTTCAGCATCTCGCCCTTGTCGGTGCGCGTGGCGGTCTGCTTGATGGTGCGCATCGGCACGCGGATGTCCGGGCGGCTGCCGACGATGTAGGTCTTGCTGGAGGCCGGATAGGCGAACTTCTGGTCGAGCTCGGACTGCAGCGAGTCGAACGATGCGGCGGGGGCGTTTTTGGCTTGGGGCATGGTCTCGTCCTAGATTCTGTGGCCTGGTGGAGCAGGCGGTGGACGAAACCGGGAGAGGTGGCGTGGCCAGAAGAACTGAGGGGGTGGCTGCCAGAGACTACGCGGTGTTCTGAAACTTCCCACGCCGGTACGAACCGGATCGGGTGCGAAGGGACTCTCTCAGCCGCACGGCCCATCCGTACGGCACCCCTGTTTCATCCAACGAGGCTGAATTTAAGCACAGGGCCGCCGGCGTTGCCAGCACGAAAACCAGTGACGTGACGGTTGGCGGGTCATTTCAGTCCAAACCGCCGCGCAATGTGCGGCGGCGCGCACCGGCGCAGCCAGCCTTGATCTTGCGCAACCCCATCGCGTTTCACCTATGCGACGCTCAATCCCTTTTCTATTGCATTGCGGCACGGCCGCTGGGAGTTGTCATGCTGGAGCGTCGGTTCACACTCGCGGGGCGCAGCCTCGTACCCATCGTGCAGGGCGGGATGGGCGTGGGTATTTCGGCGCACCGGCTGGCCGGCGCCGTGGCGCGCGAAGGCGGCGTCGGCACCATCGCCAGCATCGACTTGCGCCATCACCACGCAGACCTTGTTGCCGCCACCGAGAAATCCCGCGACAAGGACGCCATCAACGCCGCCAACCTTGTCGCGCTGGACCGCGAGATTCGTGCAGCGCGCGAAGGCAGCCAGGGCAACGGCATGATCGCCGTGAACGTGATGAAGGCGGTGGAATCGCACCCGGCGCTGGTGCGTCAGGCGTGCGAGAGCGGTGCCGATGCGATCGTCATGGGCGCGGGCCTGCCGCTCGATCTGCCCGAGATGACGGCGGAGCATCCAAAGGTGGCGCTCATCCCGATTCTTTCCGACTCGCGCGGCGTGGGCGTGGTGCTCAAGCGGTGGATGAAGAAGTCGCGCCTGCCCGATGCGGTGGTGATCGAGCATCCGACGCACGCCGGCGGCCACTTGGGCGCGGCGCGCATTGAGGATTTGCGCGACGAGCGCTTTTCGTTTGCGCGCGTGCTGGACGAATGCCGAGAGTTGTTCATCAAGCTGGGGCTGGCGGCGGAACAGATTCCGATCATCCTGGCGGGCGGCATTGATTCGCACGCCAAGGTGAAGCACTGGCTCGACAAGGGCGCCGCTGCGGTGCAGCTCGGCACTGCGTTTGCGGTGACGGAAGAGGGCGATGCGCACGTGCGCTTCAAGCGCGTGCTGACGGGCGCAGAGCAAGGCGATATCGGCGAGTTCGTCAGCGTGGCGGGGCTGCCGGCTCGGGCCGTAATGACGCCGTGGCTGTCGCGGTATCTGTCACGCGAAAGCGCGCTGCAGGCCAAGGCCAAGATGCGGGATTGCTTGCAGGGGTTCGATTGCCTACAGACGTGCGGACTGCGGGATGGCATCGGCAAGGTGGGGCAGTTCTGCATTGACCTGAAGCTGGCGCAGGCGCTGCGGGGGGATGTGGAGCGCGGGTTGTTTTTCCGTGGGGCGGGGAAGCTGCCGTTTGGCGAGGCGATTCGGCCGGTGAAGGAGTTGATGCATTACTTGCTGACCGGAGAAAAACCGGCGGCATCCTCGACGGCCACCTGATGCGCTGACATCGCGTCTCAAAAAAAAGAGCCAGCCCGAAGGCTGGCTTTTTGTTGGGCGCTGACAGCTTGTTGCGTCAGAACGGTGCAGCAAACGTCAACCGAACCCCCTGCTGCAAACCGCCCATCCCGGCCATCACGCTGTAGTCCAGCCCAAACGTGAGCGGCCCGGTGCGGAACTTCGTTCCCAGCCCGATCTGCATGCGATCGCGCCCAAACGGCGTACCCGGCACGTAATAAGCAGGGCCCGCCGAGGCCAGATCGGCATACGCCAAGCCTGCATTGCTCTGCCCATTGAAGTCGTGCTGGTACTCCACCCGTGCGAATGGCAGGAACGTGCCCCACTTGGTCTTCTGCGTGTATTCCGCACGCAGGCCGAGCGTGCCGGATACCGTCGTCACCGTCTGGTCGAAATACGTCAGCGCGTTGATGCTGGCGCCCGATTCAGTGAACTGATCCAGCGTCGATTGCGAGACCGAGAGGCGCCCGTAAGGCGAGATCAGCCAGGTGCGATCGCGATGCTCATAGCCGGCCGACACGGAGGCGAACACTTGCTTGCCGTTGCGCTTGCCGGTGGCGAAGTCGTTGGAGTCCGTCACCCAGCGGCGCGAGTCGAAACTGAGCGTGCCGAAGCCCGCCACACCATCGACGAACAACGAAGGCAGCGGGCGATAGCTGCCGTACAAGGCGAGGCTGTAGCTGTCGCCCGTGCTCTTGGTGCCTGCGTTGCCGATGTCGGTGGAGTCGCGCCCGTAGCCGAAACCGCCCCCGATCGAGAGCTGATCCGACACACGGTAATCCGCGCCGGCCGTCACGCCGCCCGTGGTGAAGCGGAAGCCGGAGCGTTGCGTGCCGGCGTTGGCGAAACCGAAGTCCAGCGTACCCGCGCTCCAGAACGCAAGATTCGGGTCGGTGTTGTCCGGGCCCGCGCCCGCCGCATCAGCACCGGGCAGGTCGGGACCGGCATCGGCGTTCGACTTGTCGGTGTTTCCGCTGGCCGCATCGGTACCGCGCTTGCCGCGCGCGAATGGCCGCACGCCCTGGCCCTCACCGCGCATGCACGCGTCGTGCGCGGCAATGCCGACCACATCCTGGCAACGCGCCTGCATGTCCACGCGCTGACCCGGCATGGCGACTGTCAGACCGTTGCCTGGCGGTGCCCGGCCGGTGCCATGCAGCGCTTCGAGGCGACGGTTGTAGTTGTCGATCTGCGTGGTGGCGAAGCGGCGCGCGGCCTGGACTTGCGCGTTGATCAGACCTGCCACATCCGGGTCGGCCGAGGGGTCCTTGCGCGGCGCCACGCTCACCTGCACGGTAGCCGGTGCAGAGGTCGTGAAGGCGTTGGCCAGCGTGTACGTCAGGACCGCCTGCCCGCTGTATGTGCTGGACGGCGTGAACTTGAGCACGTAGGTCGACGTGGCTGCAGCCGGCGTCTTCACGCCTGCGGGGGCCTGCACTGCCGTCTGCACGATCGTTGCTGTGCCGGCGTTGGCCGGCACGATCGAAACGAGCGTCGCGCTCGTGAACGGCCCGCCTGTGGCGCCCTCGGTCAGATCCACGCTGAGACCCGCGCCCGACGCTGTCATCGCCTGCTTCTGCGCGACGGCAATGGGCGCGACGTTGACGGTGACCGTCACGGGAATCGGCGCGGATGTGCCTGCCGAGTTGATCAACGCATACGTGAAGTTGACGGCGCCCGAGGTGGTCGGAGTGGGCGTGTAGACAATGTCCTGCCCGTTGACCACGGCCGTACCGCTGGCCGGCGGACTGACGATCGCAATGGAAGAGAACGGTCCCCCCGTCGCATTGGCCGTCGCGTGCAGCGTAACCGCTGTGGTCGACATGGTGGTGGCTGCAATGGGCGGCGCCGTGCCGACCACCTGCCCGACGACGAAGGTGTAGCTGCGTGTGCCGCTGTAGGGGGCGCCGCTACCCGAACTGCTGTCTGTGGCCCGGATGGTGAAGGTGCTGGAGCCGAGCGCGGTGGGCGTACCCGACAAAACGCCCGTGCTGGTGTTCAGGCTCAGGCCAGCCGGCAGCGTGCCGGTAGTGACAGCGTACGTATAAGGCGCGGTGCCGCCCGTGGCGTTGAAGGCCTGGCTGTAGGCCGTGGAGATCTGCGCCGCAGTGACGCCACCCGGGCTCACGGTTACAGTCGGTGCGCCAATCGTGACGCTATATGCGCGATTGACCGTGAAGCGGTTGGCGTCGGTAGCCGTAATGGTGAAGTTGAACGTGCCGCCGGCAGTGGGCGTTCCAGAGAGTATGCCGGCCAAACTGAGCGTGAGCCCCGCAGGCAGCGTGCCTGCCGTGATGGCGTAGGTGTAGGGCGCCGTGCCGCTGCTGGCTGTCACCGTCTGGCTGTAAGGCGTGGCGATGGCGGGGTTGGGCAGCGCGCTCGGTGATACCGCGATGCTGGGGGCCGCAACGGTCAGCGTGTAGGACCCAATAATCGAATAGGGCCCGCCGCCCGAACTGCTGTCGGTAGCCACCACATTGAAGCCGACGGTGCCAGCCGAAGTGGGAGTGCCCGACAGCGTGGCGGTGGCGCTGTTGAACGATATGCCCGTGGGCATAGTGCCTGCGGTGATCGTCAACGCATAGCTGTAAGGACTCGTCCCGCCGCTGGCCGTGAAGGTTCGGCTGTAGGCCGTGCCGGCCGTACCGCTCAACGAACCCGATGCCGGCGTGATCGCCAACGTGGGCACCCCGACCGTCAGTGTATAGGCGCGGCTGCCGGTGTAGGGACCGGTGCCGGTGCTGCTGTCTATGCTGGCGATGGTGAAGTTGAAAGCGCCACTGGCGGTGGGCGTACCTGAGAGCGTGCCGGTGGAAGTCAGCGTCAGGCCGGACGGCAAGGCACCTGCGGAGACCACGTAGCTGTAGGGCGACGTGCCGCCGCTTGCCGTGATGGCCTGACTGTAGCCGGTGCCGATGATGGCGCCCGGCAGCGCGGCCGGACTGACCGTCACGGTTGGTGCGCCGATGCTCAAACTGTAGGCGCGCGTGCCGGCATAGCTGTTGGCGTCGGTGGCCGTGACGGAAACATTGAAGGTACCGGCAGCCGTGGGCGTCCCCGTGATCGCGCCCGTGCTGCTGTTCAGGCTCAGCCCCGCCGGCAACGCTCCGCCAGTCACGGCGTAGGTGTAGGGCGCGGTACCGCCGCTGGCTGTCGCGGTCTGGCTGTATGCCACACCTACCGTGCCATTCGGCAGTGACGCAGGCGACACGCTGATTGTGGGCGGTGTGGTCGTCAGCGTGTAGGTGCTGGCCAACATGTACGGTCCGGTGCCCGTTGAGTTGTCTCTGACAGTGACCGTGAAGTTGGCCGTCCCTGCAGAAGTGGGCGTACCGGACAGCACGCCGGTGCTTGTGTTGAACGAGACACCCGCAGGCAGCGTGCCGGAATTGATGGCGATGCTGTACGCATACGGCGCTGTGCCACCGCTGGCAGCAAAGGCTTGGCTATAGGGCAAGCTGGCCGTGGCATTCAGGCTGCCAGCCGGCGGCGTGATCGACAACGCGGCCGCATTCACGGTGAGCGAATACACCTGGCTGCTGACGTATGGCCCCGCGCCGCCTGTGTGATCGGTGGCTGTGACAGCGAAATTGAACACCCCCCCGGCCGTGGGCGTACCCGAAATCACGCCGCCCGAGCTGAGCGTCAAACCGGCCGGCAGGGTACCCGCCGTGACGGCATAGGTGTAGGGCGCCGTGCCGCCGCTGGCCGAAACCGTCTGGCTGTAGGCCGAAGCCACCGTGGCCATCGGCAGCGTGGCAGGCGACACGCTGATCACCGGCTGCGCGATGGTCAGCGTGAGGTTGCTGCTGGTGCCCGTGAACGGCCCGGTGCCGGTGCTGCTGTCAGTAGCCGTGACAGCGAAGCTGAACGTACCCGACGAAGTCGGCGTGCCCGACAGCGTACCGTTGCTCGCCAGGGTCAGCCCCGGAGGCAAGGCGCCCGATGCCAGCGCATACATGTAAGGCGCCGTGCCGCCGCTGGCCGATGCCAGCGACTGGCTGTAGGCCGCGCCTGCCGTGCCACCCGACGGTGACGATGGCGTGTATGTGACCGTCGCGTCCGATACCGTGATCGTGACCGTGGCCGGTGCCGATGTACCGCCCACGTTCGCGTCGGTGTAGGTGAACGAATCCGGCCCCGAATACGATGCATAAGGCGTGTAGGTGATCGTCATCCCGCTGGCAGTGGCGGTACCGTGGCTCGGCTGTGTGGCCACAGCCACGCTCGTTGGTGAGCCGGTGACATTCAGCGGAACGACGTTGCCAGTGCTGCCGTGCGCCACGGTGGTGGTGGTCGGGCCAGCCGTGGGCGGAGCGACGTAGGTGAACTTGTCGGCAGCGCTGTTGGCACTGGCACCACTGAATGTCGAGACGGAGACATCGACCACGCCAGAGCCAGGCGGCGAGACAGCGGTGATCTGCGTGCTGTTCACAATGGTGAAACTGGCGGCCGGGGTTGGGCCGAACCAGACCGACGTCGGGCCCTTGAAGAAATTGATCCCGGTGATGGTGACGCTTGTGCCCCCGGCGCTGGCGCCACTGGAGGCCGACAGCCCAGTCACCGTCGGTGCGGAGCCGGTGACAGCGATATTGACGGTGCTGGAAACCCAATGGACACCGTCCTGAATGGTGAAAAAAGTTGCCGTGTCGTTGCCACTGAAGTTGGAAGGCGCCAGGTAGACGAAGCCTTCGGTTCCCGAACTCAGGTCGACATACACGGAGATCAGACCGCCCGCCGCTGTTGGTTGCGTCACCCCCAAACTACTTGCCGACGGATTACTGTTGCCCAGAGTGTCGTAGGCAATTCCAAATTGGAACAGGTCGCAGTTGTATTGATCGGTGCCATTGAATTGGTAGGTCGTCTGCGCATTCACAGCGGCCGTGAAGGAAACCGTACAAGCGACAGCCCCCTGCGATAGAAGCGCCAGCCACGCCGTCAGTAAGGCCAGCAGGCACCGCCGCATCCACGCACGCCTTACCGGCCACTCGTGCTGCAATGTGGGCAGCAACTTCGACCATCCGGCAACCCCATGCCGGCCAAACGGGCTGTGTTGTGTCAGCACGCGCATTTCTCCCTCGGTCCCGCCCGTTGCCTTGCGAGCTATCTTCTATCGAGCGTCTTTGCGAAATTCGGAGCCTGACTGCTCTCAGGCACTCCCCCGTCACGAGGAAATCGCGCGTGGAATATGCATACCGGCAATCCATTACACACAAAAAGATGGCGCAATGGACGCGTGTTATCCCGTGAAAATCCCCCGTGAGATCGGCTCAGTCTTTATTCTTTATTTTGACTGGCATATCGATCCGGACGCGATGCTAGAAAAAGCCCCCGGATCCGTCAATAGCCGACACCTCCGGAATCGCTTCCAGATGGGGTTTACGGGCTTTTCTTCCGCTTGAATATCGCGCTGGCATCGCGTTAGAACCAATAAATTGAGACGGAATGACAGAGATTTGAGACAGCAATACCATTTATCACCAAAATACCAATCACCTAGCCTCCTGGCATTTCTGAATCGAGAATACCGTGTGAAGCGATGCATGAAAAAAGCGCTTATCTTCGTATTTGCACTGCTACCGCGAAGATGGCTGCGCGCACTGGTAAACGGCTGCCATGCCCGCCACCTCGCCGTATAGAAATCCCCCTCCACGCCACGCCGCCCCGACTGGTCTACCATGGCCTCACAACACAACGTGCCACGCCAGGAGACCCCCAATGCCCACCGAGGCCACCCACCGCGTCTTCAACCAAGTCCCGGACCTGACCGGCTTCAACCCCTTCACGTCCGACACCACGCTGCAAAGCGCACTCGAACGCCTGGGTGGCGGCTGGAACGCCAGCGCGCTGCAAGCCTTCGGCGACCAGCTCGGCGCGCCCGAGACGCTGCAGTGGGCCACAGAGGCCAACACCTACCACCCCGAACTCCACACGCACAGCCGCACCGGCGAGCGCATCGACGCCATCCGCTTCGACCCGGCCTGGCACGCGCTGCTCGGCCTGATGCGCAGCCAGGGGCTGCAGGCGCTGCCGTTTGCCGACCCACGCCCGGGCGCCTGGGCCGCGCGCACCGCCGGTTATTTCATGCAGGCGCAGATCGAATCCGGCACGCTCTGCCCGGCGACGATGACGTTCGCGAGCATTCCCGTGCTGCAGAAAGAGACCGCGCTGTTTGCCGATCTGGGGCCGCGTCTCTATGCCCGCGAACACGACGCACGCGATCTGCCGTGGCGCCAGAAGACCGCCATCCTCGTCGGCATGGGCATGACCGAAAAGCAGGGCGGCTCCGATGTGCGCAGCAACACCACGGTCGCAACGCCCTTGCGCGGCGAAGGCCGTGGCGCCACATACGCCATCACCGGCCACAAGTGGTTTTTCTCCGCGCCGATGTGCGATGCGCACCTGGTGGTCGCGCGCATGGGTGCCGAAGACGGCCCGCTGTCGTGCTTTTTCGTGCCGCGCTTCCGCGATGACGGCAGCAAGAACCCGATCCAGATCCAGCGTCTGAAAGACAAACTCGGCAACCGCTCCAACGCCAGCAGCGAGGTGGAGTTTCGCGGCGCGGAGGGCATTCTCATTGGCGAGGAAGGTCGCGGTATTCCGACCATCATCGAGATGGCGACGCACACGCGGCTCGATTGCGTGATCGGCAGCGCGGCCATCCTGCGCCACGCGCTGATGCAGGCGCTGCACCACGCGCGCCACCGCATGGCCTTCGGCCGTCTGCTGGCCGACCAACCGCTGATGCGCAATGTGCTGGCCGATCTGGCCCTGGAATCGCAAGCCGCGACCTTGCTGATGATGGAACTGGGCAACGCGTTCGAGCGCGCCGATGTCGATCCGCTGGCCGCGGCGTGGAAGCGCATCGTCACGCCTGCCGCCAAGTTCTGGGTCTGCAAGCGCGCCATCGAAGCGACCGGCGAGGCGATGGAAGTCTGGGGCGGCAACGGCTACGTGGAAGAAGGCCCGATGGCGCGCCTGTACCGCGAGGCGCCGGTCAACTCCATCTGGGAAGGCTCGGGCAACGTGATGTGCCTGGACGTGCTGCGCGCCATCGCCCGCACGCCGGACGATGCGCTGCGCCTGGTGCACGACATTGGCGAGCGCGCGCAGGGCCACCGTGCCGTGCGCGCGGAACTGGCGGCGCTGCAGGCGATGCTGCATCAGCCGGGTGACATCCAGGAAGCCTCAGCACGCCGCATCGCGCAGGGGCTGGCGCTGACGGCGCAGGCGGCGCTGATGGTCGCCCATGCCCATCCCGATGACGCCGAGCGCTTCATCGTCAGCCGCTTCCATCATCAGCACGGCCGCGTGTTCGGCACGCTTGATGGACACGCGCAAGCCCTGGGCGCCGTGCTGCAGCGCGCTTGGCCGGCGTGACGGCCCCAAGCAGGGCCCGGCGTGCTAGCAGCTGATCGCCCCGTCGATGACGTGCCTGGCCATCGACGGCGAAGTGCAGAAGCGCCACGAGAGCAGTGGTTCCAGCCGCCGACTCCGCCCAACGGCGCGAACCTTCCCGTACCGATGAGCGATCTGCTGCGGGACTCGTTCAATACGCCGACGAGTCGTGCGGGGAACTGAGGCTCGGCTTATGAGGGATGGCGATCGAGGGTGTTGGTGCACCCCTTGTTTCATCCCCTGCCGGTGCTGGCTGACTTTCCCTGTCTTGCCAAGGAAACTCATCAAAGGAAGATGCGCCCTGGATGACGCCATCCAGGGCATCAACAGTCAGACCATTGGTGTGCCTGAGTCGGTGCGAAAAGGCGCCTTGTTGCTCAGTGCACCTCGGCCGGCACCGCTTGCGCGGGGGTGCTGCTCACCACGTTCAGTGTTGGGCGTCCGCCTTGACGCATCAGGTCGGCGGCGCGCTCGGCGATCATGATGATGGGGGCGTTGGTGTTGCCGCCGATCAGCGTGGGCATGACCGAGCCGTCAATCACGCGCAGGCCTGTCAGGCCACGCACGCGCAGTTCCGGGTCGACCACGGCCATTGCATCGTCGGCGCTGCCCATCTTGCAGGTGCCGACGGGGTGGTAGATGGTGTCGGCGTGCTGGCGGATCAGGGCACGGACGGCTTCGTCATCCGAGCCGTCGCCGCGGATATTTCCGGAATACAGCTCGCGACCGCCCAGATCGGCCAGTGGGCGCTGCGCGAAGATGCTCTTCACTGCGCGGAAGCCCGCCAGCATGCCCGCCATGTCGGCAGGGTCTGACAGGAAGCGCGGATCGATCAGCGGCGCATCGCGCGTGTCGGCGGAGGCCAGGCGCACCTCGCCACGGCTCTTCGGACGCAGCACGCACACGTGGCAGGAATAACCGTGGCCGTAGTTGAACGTACGGTTGTGGTTGTCGGCCATGGCCACCACGAAGTGCAGTTGCAGATCCGGTTCGATCAGATCGGCGCGGCTCTTGATGAAGCCGCCCGCCTCGGCAAAGTTGGTGGCCAGCATGCCGCGCCGCTCGCGGCGATAGCGCAGGATCTCGCCGAGCATGTGGGCGCCGCCTCGCAGCGAATAGCCGATCAGGTCGAGGTTGAACAGCTTCTTGTGCAGGATGATGTCGAGATGGTCCTGCAGGTTCTGGCCGACGCCGGGCAGGTCCTGCACCACCGGAATGCCGAGTGCGCGCAGATGATCCGCCGGGCCGACACCCGACGCCATCAGCAATTGCGGCGAACCGAACGCGCCCGATGACACGATCACCTCGCGCCGTGCACGCAGTGTCTCCGTGCGGCCGGCGCGCTCCACCGTCACGCCTGCCGCGCGCTTGCCCTCAAACACGATGCGCAGCGCCTGCGTGTCAGGCATCACCGTCAACTGGCGGCGGCCACGGCTGAATGTGGCGTCGCTCTTGTCGCCGCCGTGCAGGTAGGCGCGCGCGGCGTTCCAGCGTTCACCGTTGTACTGCGTGACCTGGTACGGGCCGACGCCCTCCTGGTTGGGGCCGTTGAAATCGTCGTTGCGCCGGTAGCCGGCGGCGGCCGCCGCGTCGACAAAGCGACGCGCGACCGGATTGCCGGTGCGCAGGTCGCTCACGTGCAGCGGGCCGTTACCGCCGTGCAGCGGATCATCATCGCGCCCGGCCACGCGCTCGTTGCTTTCGGAGCGCTTGAAGTAGGGCAGCACGTCGTTCCAGCCCCAGCCGGTGCAGCCGAGCGACGCCCAGTGGTCGTAATCATTGCGCGTGCCGCGGATGTAGATCATCGCGTTGAGCGACGAGCTGCCGCCCAGCCCACGCCCGCGCGGCTGATAGCCCTGACGCCCGCCGAGGCCGGCCTGCGGCACCGTCTGGAAGGCATAGTTGCGCTTGTTCTTGAAGGGCAGGGACGCCGCACATCCGGCCGGCACCCACACGGAGAGGTGATGATCATGCGGCCCCGCTTCCAGCAGCGCGACGGTCACGTCCGGATCTTCGGTCAGTCGGCTGGCAAGCGCGCAGCCGGCGGAACCTGCGCCGACGATGACGTAATCGAAGGTGAGCGAATCGGTGGCCATGGGGGTGTCTCCGGAGTGGTTTTATTGGGCGAGCGACGCCGCCGGCTTGGTGCCGGTCACAACCCCACATCCTAGGCGCCCAGCGTTGTTTCAAACGACCGGGCTTACCCGCATTAGAACAGTTGCTCGATTGTGCGCAGCAAAGTCCCCCGGCACGCGCTGACAACGCCTGCCCGGGCAATCGCCGCCCGAATGATGCAATGCAACATTCGAAGCCACGCATACGTGTGCGACCTCCTTGCGTGCACCCGGCCACGGCGGCCGGGGCGTCCGCAATCCATTAGCAATCGTGAAACACTCGCACCGGGGCATTAGCTTCTAGAATGCCCAGATGGCCAAGAATCTCGACATCACCCTCGTCCGCACCTTCGTTGCCGTAGCTGAAAACGCCAGCATGACGGTGGCGGCCAACGCGCTGCATCTCACGCAGGGCGCCGTCAGCCAGCAGATCAAGCGGCTCGAAGACGCCTTCGAATGCCGGCTGTTCGAGCGCGACGGCCGGCGGCTCGAGCTCACCCACGCGGGTGAGCGCTTCCTTGGCCGCGCCAAGCGCCTGCTCGCGCTCAACGATGAAGTGTGGGCGGACATGGCCGCACGCCCACTGCAAGGGCCGGTGCGCCTGGGCGTGCCTTACGACCTGGTCGGCACAGTCTTCCCGCCGATCTTCAAGGCCTTTACCGAGGCGTGGCCGGCGGTCGAACTCGGCATCGTCTGCGGCACATCGCCGGCGCTGGCACAAGGCATGGCGCGCGGCGAGCTGGACGTCGCCGTGGTCGAAGCCCCCATAGACGAAGCCAGTGGCGAATGCCTGTGCGTGGAACGGCTGGTGTGGGTGGGCGCACGCGGCGGCAACGCGCACCTGAAGCGGCCCTTGCCGCTGTCGATGGTGGACGAAAGCTGCGCCTTCCGCGCCCGCGTGCTGAAAGCACTGGGCGAGCAGCGCATCGAATGGCGCACGGTGTTCGAGAGCGGCAACATTGAAGCCACCACCGCCACGGTACGTACCGGCCTGGCCGTCACGGCATGGCTCACGCCGACGGTGCCGGCCGACCTCGACATCCTCGGGCCCGAAGCGGGACTACCGGACCTGCCGATGTTTGCGATCAGCCTCATGTTGCCAGCGCAGGGCGCGAACGCGGCGGCGCAGGCGCTGGCGGGGTGCATCCGCGCAGGATTCTCGACCCGCCAACGCGCGGTGGAGCGCAAGCGCGCGGCCTGATCCACCCGGCCATCCGGTGCTACCGGCGTCCCCGCCCGTCACGGGGAACCGTCAATCCGTTGTTATGCGGCGCAAACCCGCCGCCGCTCGATGGCGGCCAACACCTCCCACGTGCGCGGGTCCACGTCGCTCCCCCCGAGCGACATCGACAGGTACGCGTCGATGGCATCGATAAAGCCTTTCACAAATGCTGGTGGATACGCGTGTTCCGAGAAGTACGTGAGCTGCCCGCGCAGCTTGCCGGTCCGGCATTGACCGTGCGTGCGCATATCGGTGCGCGTGCGGCACAGGAACGCGCGCGCCGAGACTGCACCGTCAAGGTAGAGACGGTTCTTGGTCAGCGACATGCGGCACCTCCCGGTTGCGTGGGAAGCCTGCAGCGCCAAGGCGGTGGGGAAGGGTAAGACGCGGGGCGATGCCCGCTGAGTGCGGTAGCCATGTGGCCTCCGGGGATAGGTTGATGGAGGCTCGCCGCTCGCTGCTAAACGAGGGTGGCGGGCCTGACGACGGCGTTAGCAGACCGGCCCTATCCCAGCTACCGGCAGACCCGAAGGTCTCACCGCCCGGCCCGCCATGAAACACATAGGCGTGCGCAAGCACCGGACATAAAAATGCCGCTCGGAGGCGGCTGTCCGTCTGGGAAAAAGGGGTGGGCTGCTAAACCCAGTCACCGTTGGTGCGGTGACGGTTGGGATTATAGCGATCGGATACATCGATCCTATTCGTAATATTTCGCCAAATCCTGCTTGGCGGTCGATCTGCCCAAGACAATCCGAAGCGGTTAATCGGAGGCGGGTCCTATGCATAACAAACGGTGGTTAAGCTGCATCGTGGAGGCCACACCATGATGCGAAGAATTGCTGTTGTCGGCGATGCGCTTCAAAACGGCGGAACGGTCCTGCCTTACTCGGGGCCTCCATGCACATTCGGAAGCGCAGGTCACCAAGTCGCCCTGATCGCTGGACGAGCGTACTGCGAAGCGTGCAAGAGCGTCGGCACCATTGCAAAGGCTGGCGGCCCGCGCCGGATGAATTTCATGGGCGAGGTTGCCTTGGATGGCGACGAGGTTCTGTGCAAGTGCCCGACTCCGCAACGCATGGTCGCTTTGCTCGCCGGCAACGCCTGGTATGAAGACATGGGCAGCGGGGAACGTGCATCCCATGCGGCAAGCACCGGCAATCCCCATGCTGCGGCAGCCAGCACGGGAGCCTCAGCCAGTCACGACGAACAGACGCATCTCGTATCGCCGCACCTGGAAGGATTGCCGTACTACATCGAAACCTCGGACGGCCGCACGTTCTCGGGCGACACGCCTGCCAATGGTGCGCTACCACGCGTTGTCACACTCGGCGAGGAGACATACACCGTTTTCTGGGGCGACGAGGCTCTGGCAAAGCAAGCGGGGGAGTCGGCATGACGGCAGCACAACGCAAACCGCTCAAACAGAAGGCTCAGGTCAGGACCAATGCAACGCCGGGATCGGTGTGCCGAATAGACGCTCCGGCGGTGAAGTTTGCGGACTTGTGGGGCAACTACGTTACGGGCGACCCATACGCCGACCCCACTGGGGCGTACAAGAATCAATGCGCAATCCGCATGAGCGCAACCTTGCATCGTGTCGGTATAGAGATGAAATCGTTCTCAGAGAAAGTGATAAAGCCCCCGCCCGGCAAAGATACCATCGGGCGCATCTTGATAAAGGGAAAGGCTACGGCAACGCGAGCCGATGAAATGGCCATATGGCTGAATCTGCAACCGTTCTGTGGTTTACCCAAAAGACCGCAAGATGTGACGGGCACGGACTGGGCGATGAAGGTGAAGGGGCGTACCGGCATCATCTTCTTCGGGGAGTATTGGGCTCGCGATGGCGAATCATCGGATCGCGCCAGCGGCGGTCACATCGATCTCTGGAATAAGGACACGTTGACTCCTTCCTCGACCTCCTTTTTCCGATTCAGGCTTGGCTTCAATAGTCTTTGGTATTCGGACTTACGGAACTCCAAAAAGATTCTTTTCTGGGAGATCAAGTGAAGACTCTCATCACTGCCGTGCTTGGCTCTTTTGGTGGGGCAGCGCTCGGCATCGCCTTATCGCTGCCCTTCATGCACTTCATTCCCATGTGCGGAGAGGACTGCGCTGCAAGGCAGCTAGCGTTGCTGCTTTCCTGCGCATTGGTGGGCGCCATCTTGGTGTTCGCGACTTGCCTTGCGTTGCAAGTCAAGCGGAGCCGTATTGCTGTTTGGACCGTCACCCTTGGCGCCGAACTGATCATCACTCTCGTGGCGGCGATGGGCGCTTACATCCATAAGTTGCGAGAGGAAAACGCATACTTCTATAGCATTCGCGAGATACAACCGGAGTCAGATTTCTACCTAACGGTCGTCGCCAAAGAAGATGTGCAGGCATATGCGTTTCACGCCCCCGAGAATCGGGAGACGTCGATCCTCATTAAACAATGGGAACGCTGTACATCCGGAGGACCAGCGGAGGGGCGAACCCAAATCCACTGCCGATCGGGGTATGGCTGGGTGGATCGCGCTGTGCTGCTCAAGAAGTTTGCCTTCGTTCACGATCCTCGCTTGCGTTATGACGAAAGCGAGGACCGCTCAAAATGAGACGCGCTGGCCTGGCGTTGCTGTTTCTTGCCGTTGGACTTGCCACAACGTGGGTCGCTCTAAAGGTCGGCAGTCAGATGTCATATCGGCTTCCCTTCAAGCTTGTACCTCGTAACAGAGGAGGTTGCTATGAAATCGGCCCTTGCTGGCTGCCGTGGTGGGCGATTGTTCTTCTGCTTGGATATTTGCTTGGCCCCACATTGATATTTGCCATAACGGGTTGGGCAAGCGCCCGTCCCGGCACCGGTGCACTGCGAGTATGGCTCCGACTATTAGCGCTGGTCATTGGGACGAGTTTGTTTTTTTGGTCGGATACGCACTCCAACTTTGAAAAAACGGACAACTCATAAGCATCCCCTACGCCTTAAACCCAACCGAAAAGCGCGGACTACGTATAAGTGCGCGACTCCAAGAAGATTCTTTTTTGGAGGTTGATTGAAGCGAGCTTTGACGTTAATAAGTTTCGTGTTCGCCGGGTTCGTAACCGCCACGATCGTCATACGCATCATGACGGCTTTTGACCACAACCCTGGGTGCGGATTGGATTGTGCGAGCCCCGACCTTGAAGCCGCCTTGCTGGCGGGTGTCGCAACTGTTTTGGCATTCCCAATATTTGGTTTTTCCCTCACCCGCAAAAGAGGCTTTACGACACGTCGAATAGCGGTCACGTTGGCGACAGTGATGACAGTGGTGATTCTTGCCGCTGTTTTCCACTACGGCTTTAATCTACACACACGGTATCTCCGAGCAGAAGCAGCAAGACCCGTACAGCCGGATCTGGATTTCATGTATATGGCGATTGCGACCCGGGATGTTCAAACGTACACCGAACTCAAGAATGGTCAGCGTCTACCTGCCGGCGTGATTTCTCAATGGCAACGTTGTGCAATTGGCGGCGCGTCGTGTAGCAAACAACCCAGGCAAGCACACATGCTATGCAAAAGCGGGGAGGTTTTCGTCAATGAAGCCGACTGGAAATACTTCTCCCTGATTCCAAAAGAGAATGCCTTTGGAGCGATTCCCCTGAAATCGATGAAGCTATGCGCGCCCGACAATTGGGCTGAACCATAAGGCTTCTGCGGACTCCACCGTTCAATAAAAACAAAAACCCCGCCAACCGGCGGGGTCCCCCAAATCCTTTTGAGCCTGCAAGCCAATCAAGCCTGCGGCGCGGCCCCATCTTCTGGAGCCGCCTCGGCGCCTTCGGCCTTGGCTTCGTCCTTCTTTTCCAGCATCTCTTCCAGCGCACCCGCGCCCTTGAAACCGGCGACGGCGGCAACGGCCTTGGTCAGCAGGCCGGCATCCGGATCGACTTTCTCGGCGGCTTCGACGGCGGCGACGGCGCCGGCGATCTTGCCCACTTCATCCAACAGTCCCATGGTCACCTCCGCGTGATTGAACGGGAGAGCCATCTTCCCACCGGGAAGGGGCGGGAGCGCAAACAAAGTTAAAAACTTTTACAGGGGAGTTCGTTTGCGTGGGCGGTGCGTCACGCGATGCCGTCACTCGGCCGGTGCATCGGCGGGGGCAGTGATGAGCGCCGCCAGACGCTGGCGCGCGCTGTCGCTGATGGGTGTCGACTGGCGCGTGGCCACGTCGATCTGCACGATCACCGACTGCGACGTCGCGGCGCAGCGGCCGTTCTGGAACAGGGCCTGCTCGAGCTTGACCGAGCTGCGCCCGATGCTCGCCACGCGCGTGCCGATCTGCACCGAGCCCGGCCAGAGGATTTCGTTGCGGAAGTCGAGCACGAGCTGCGCGATGACGAACTCGCACCCCGGCGCGGCCAGCGGGTTGTCCGGCGAGAACAGCATCTCGACGCGCCCAGTTTCCAGGTAGGTGGCGAAGACGGCGTTGTTGATGTGGCCCTGGCGGTCGGTGTCGCCGTAGCGGAGCTTGTCGGTGGCCTGGAGCGGGTAATCGGCGAGGGATGGCGTGGCAGTCATTTGCGGCGCAAAGTCGGGATAAGTGGTGCATTCTGCCTGTGTTCCTGTGCAACCGCTGATGGCGCTGCGGCACCAGGCCGCTCGGGTTGACTCGTATCAACGCGCCACATTCAGCAGGCTTTACGTTAGAAGTTAACACCGACCGCACATCCGGCGCGGGCGGCAGACATGGCAAGGAGGCCACATGAAGACCCTGGTACTGGCAACGGACGGATCGAGCTATTCCGACGCGGCGGCACGCTGTATCGCGGACAAGACGCTGTTCGGCAGCGACGTGACCGTGCATGTCGTCCACTGCATGCCGGACTTGTCCGGCGATATCCGGTCCCTGGTCGGCAAGGCGGAGGTGGATGCCTGGTACGCGGAGGAGAGCGCCGGTGCCATGCGCTCTGTCTGCACGATCCTGACCGAGGCGGGCATGCCGTTCGAGCAGCACGCGCTGGTCGGATTTCCGCCCGAACGCATCATTGAGCACGCCAAGCACGCAGGCGCGGCGGCCATCGTGATGGGCTCGCACGGACGGGGGGTGTTCGTGGAAGCGATCATGGGGTCGGTGGCGGGGCGCGTGGTGGCGCACGCGGAATGCCCCGTGCTGCTGGTCAAGGCCCCTAAGGCGTAGCTTGACGGCGGGATCCTCCCCGCATGCATGGCGATCCGCTGGCGGGCGCAGCGACATGGTCTAGGATGTAGGCACCTTTCGTCACATCCTGGAGGACACACCATGCCGCATTCCCGTGGTCTTGCGCTCGCCCTGGCGGGTGCCGCGCTACTGGGCACCGCCACGCCGTCGTTCGCGTACTTCCGAAACGTGCTGGCCAGCACCATCATCGGCTCGATGAGCCAGACCGAGCTGAAGTCGTTTACCAAGGCGATCGGCAACACGCTGGTCAACGCGGCCGACAATACCCCTGCGCAATGGACCTGGCCCGCAAAGGGCAGGCTGCCGGCCATCGAAGCGACCATCACGCCGCTGGAGAGCAAGACCGACGCCGGCCAATCGTGCCGTCGCCTGCAAAGCGAGCTGAGCCGCGGCAGCAGCAAGGAGCAATGGACAGCGTGGCTGTGCAAGCAGCCCAGCGGCGAGTGGAAGCTGCGCCCGCTGGCGCAATAACGCGCCGCGCCAGCCTATTTCAGATACGACTTGATCACCTGGAGCACGGCGCTCAGGTCTTCCTGGCGCTGCGCCTCAGCCGGCTCCTTGACCAGATGGTCGGTCAGGTGGCCCTCGATGACGGCCGCCATCAGCCCGTTGACCGCACCGCGAATCGCAGCGATCTGCTGCAGCACCGCGGTGCAATCCCCTTCTTCTTCGAGTTGTTTTTCCAGGGCAGCCGCCTGCCCCTGGATACGCCGCACGCGTGCCAGCAGCTTGGCTTTGTCGCGAATGGTATGGGCCATGGATGGGCACTCGGTTTGGGGTGGTTGACGTGCGGAAAGTATCACGCGTGATACTAGGGGGGAGTATACTGCCGCCACCTTGAATTGCCTATCGCCTCGCGATCTCATGACCTCGTTCACGACCCTCCTGCAGCAAGGCAATGCCTGGCTGTTCGTTCCCAGCGCCATCCTTCTTGGCGCACTCCACGGCCTCGAGCCCGGACATTCCAAGACGATGATGGCGGCGTTCATCGTCGCCATCCGGGGCACGCTCACGCAGGCGGTGCTGCTCGGGTTGTCGGCAACGGTCTCGCACACGGCGGTCGTGTGGGCGGTGGCCATGGCCGGTCTGTACTTCGGCCGCAACTGGAATGCGGAAACGACGGAGCCGTACTTCCAGGTGGTGTCGGCGGTGCTCATCATTGGCGTGGCGGCGTGGATGGTCTGGCGCACTTGGCGGAGCACGCACAGCCACGATCATGACCACGACCACGATCACAGTGATCACCACCACCATGATCACGGCCACCACCATCACGATCACGACCACGGGCATGACCACGGCCATGGTCACGAAGCGCTGAAGCTTGCCTCAGGCGAGTACCAGGACGCCCATGAGCGTGCGCATGCCGATGACATCCGCCGCCGCTTCGCCCACCGCGACGTGACGACGGGCCAGATCATCGTGTTCGGCCTCACTGGCGGCCTGATGCCGTGTCCGGCGTCGATCACCGTGCTGCTGCTGTGCCTGCAGCTCAAGAAGATCACGCTGGGTGCCGCACTGGTGCTGTGCTTCAGCATCGGTCTGGCACTGACCTTGGTGGCCTCCGGCGCGCTGGCCGCACTCAGCGTGAAGCATGTCTCGCGCCGCTGGGGCGGCTTTGGCGAGTTCGCACGCAGGGCGCCATACCTGTCTGGCGCGCTGATCACGCTGGTGGGTGTGTATGTGGGCTGGCAAGGCGTGGCAGGGCTGATGCGGATGGCGTGACAGCAGCACGACGCTGCATCCGTTTCCTGGCGGCCCGCGTATATGGCGGTACAGGTTGGCGCGATCTTTCTCGCGGATGCGGTGTCAGGTGTGCATCCGTGACGCGACCAACCTGCAGGATCGCGGCGGCAAGACGCCGTCAGCGACCTCATGGACGCCGTCTCCGGACGGCATATTCCCCCGCTCAAGGAGTTCATCATGGACACACGCCGCGCTTCGCCCCTTTCCCGCAAACTGTCGCTGAAGGTACTGGCCACCCTCTGCGCATCTGCCGCCCTGTTCACGGCCCTGCCTGCCGCCGCAGCGCAAAGCGAAGGCCGATTCGATCCGTACACGCAGGGCGCCTCCACCGACAAGGCCGACCCCTACACGCAAGGCCTGGACCGCCAAGCCGACACCTATGGCTACCTGGCGTGGAAGTACGATCGTTTCGATCCGTATTCGCAAGGCACTGACCGTCAGGCCAGCGCGTACGACGTGCTCGCATGGCGCTGGGATACGAGCTACCCCGGTGATGCACAAGGGCATCGCGCCTGAAGGGCCGTGCGATCTGGTCAGGCCCGGTACCGGATACCGGCGCCTCGCCATTGACGCCCGGCCAGCGCACCGGCGATTCAAGCTGACGCGAGCATCAGCTCCAGATTCTGTACCGCAGCGCCGGACGCCCCCTTCCCCAGGTTGTCGAACACGGCCGTGAGCAGGACTTGGCCGTGGTGGTTGGCGAACACGCCCAGATGCATGTCGTTGGTCCCGTTGAGCACCTGCGGATCAAGGTGCGTCCATTGGGACGTGGCCTCCAGGGGCATGACACGCACATGCCGCGCGCTGGCGTAGTGGCGTGACAGGCAAGCATGCAGCCCCGCTGCGTCGACGCCCGGAGCGAGCAGGCGCAGCTCCAGCGGCACCGTCAACACGATCCCCTGCCGGTACGCACCGTATGCAGGCACGAACATCGGCCGTTGCGCGAGGCACGCGTGCCGTTCGATCTCGGGCGTGTGCTTGTGCATGAGTCCCAGGCCATACACCTGAAACGGTAGCGCCTGCGACGCGTCGGCGCCCTCGAATGCTTCCACGGCCGCACGACCACCGCCGGAATAGCCCGACACGGCGTGGATGCTTACCGGATAGTCCGCCGGCAGCAAACCCGCTCTCACCAGCGGACGCAGCAGGCCGATCGCACCGGTGGGGTAGCAGCCGGGGTTGGTCACGCGCGATGCCGTGGCAATGCGCTGCGCCTGCCCTTCGCTCATCTCCGGAAAGCCATACGTCCAGCCCGGTGCGGTGCGGTGGGCGGAGCTGGCATCGATCACCCGCACGTCTGGGTTGACGATGGAGGCTACCGCGTCGCGCGCCGCCGCATCAGGCAAGCACAGGATGGCGATATCGCAAGCGTTGATCGCTTCCGCGCGTCGCTGTCGATCTTTCCGGTCGCTGGCGGCGAGCGTCAGTAGTTGCAGACCGGTGCGGCCGCGCAGGCGTTCATGAATCTGCAGGCCGGTGGTGCCCTGGTCGCCGTCAATGAAAATCAGGGGAGCAGTCATGGCGGAGCCCTCTGCGCGTTCGATGGAGGAGCCGCCATCTTCAGGGTCTGCCTAGAATATGAAAAGTTGAATTTGGCAACCTTTCGATTCAGTTTTCCTGAACTGCGCCACCCGATGAGAGAAATCAGTCTGGACCGCCTGCGCACCCTGGTCGAAGTCGCTGACCGGGGTTCTTTTGCAAACGCCGCCCGTGCACTGCACCTGGCGCCGCCCACCGTCAGCCTGCACATCGCCGAGCTGGAGAGCCGCATCGGCGCCCCGCTGCTGTCGCGCAAGCGGGGGCAGGTCGCGTCCACCGCGATCGGCGAGGTGATGGTCGAGCGGGCACGCAGGCTCCTCGCCGATGCAGAACAGGCACTGGAAGACATTCAGCGGCAGGTCGCGGGGCTGACCGGGCGCGTGAGGCTCGGCGCTTCCACCGGCGCGATCGCACACCTGCTGCCACAGGCGCTGGAGGTGCTGCGGCAAGACCACCCCGGCATCGACGTGCAGGTGGCGGTCCTCACCTCGCAGGAAACGCTGGCGAGGCTGGCGAGTGGGGCGCTCGATATTGGCCTCGTGGCGCTGCCGCAATCGCAGATGGCGGGGCTCACGATCAAGCCATGGCGGCGCGACCCTGTGATGGCCTTCCTGCCCGCGCACTGGAAAAGCCCCGCGCGCATCACACCTGCCTGGCTGGCCGCACAACCTTTGATTCTGAACGACATCACCACACGGCTCTCGCGTCAGACGACTGAATGGTTCGCGGCCGACGGCCATCACCCCGTGCCGCGCATCCAGCTCAATTACAACGACGCCATCAAGAGCCTCGTGGCGGCGGGCTATGGCGCGACGCTGCTGCCGCATGAGGCCTCGGCGCCGCCAGCGGACGCGCGCATCGTCATGCGACCGTTGCGACCCACGTTGTGGCGTGAGCTTGGCATCGCACACCGCGCCGAACAGGTCGAGCCGTCCACGCGACACGTGCTGGACGTGCTGTGGACACTCCGGATGAAATGACCTATTGCGGATAGGCGGCACACGGGCGCACGGAATAGCGTTTGACTTCCTGTGTCGTGACAACTATCTTGCGATATGTTTTTCGATATGACTTTATGCGCGGAGCGGCCAATGCCGGCCGCTGCTCGCGCGCACCCTGTCTTCCGTCGCCCTGATGCCCATCCTTGAACCCGCTCGCGAGCGCCGCCTACTGTGGCTGCTCGCCCTCACCCAATTCACCGTCATCATGGATTTCATGGTGATGATGCCGCTCGGTCCGCAGATCATGCATACGTTTGGCATCGGGCCGGCGGCCTTTGCCACGGCGGTGTCGGTGTATTCCCTCTGCTCGGGCGCCTCGGGCCTGCTGGCGGCCACATACACAGACCGCTTTGACCGGCGCCGCCTGCTGCTGTCGGTCTATGGTCTGTTCACGCTGGCCAACCTGGCCTGCGCGCTGTCTGGCAACTACGGCATGCTGCTGTTTGCGCGCGCGTTTGCCGGGCTCACGGGCGGCGTGCTCGGCTCGGTGATCCTCGCCATCCTGTCGGACGTGATTCCACCCGCGCGGCGCGGGGCGGCAACCGGAGTGGTGATGTCGTCGTTTGCCCTGGCGGCCATGGCCGGTGTGCCGGTGGGTGTTGCGCTGGGTGCGCATCTCGGCTGGACGGCGCCGTTCTTCCTGCTGACGGCGCTCACGGTACTGATCTGGCTGAGCGCGCGCCAGATCATTCCGCCGCTGACGGCCCACCTGAGCGGCACCAGCCAGACCGTCGGCCAGATCGTCGTGAACCTGTGGCGCCTGCTGACCAACCCGCGCCACTTGCGTGCCTTTCTGCTGACCTTCGTGATGATGGGCTCGCACATGCTGGTGATCCCGTTCATCTCGCCCGTGCTGGTGGCCAACCACGGTGTCGCGCCGCAGGATCTCGCGTGGCTGTACGTGGCGGGCGGCGCAGCGTCATTCTTCAGCTCGCGCGCCGTCGGCAAGCTGGCCGACCGCTTTGGCCGCCGCCGGGTCTTCGTTGCGGCTGCGCTGCTGGCATTCATTCCCGTGCTGGTGATGACGCATCTGCCGGACTGGCCCTTCATCGGCATGCTGCTGTTCTTCCCCTGCTTCATGGTGATCCTCTCCAGCCGCATGGTGCCGATGCAGGCGCTGATGACGACCGTGCCGATGCCGCAGGTGCGCGGCGCCTTCCTCTCGGCCAACAGCGCGGTGATGTCGGTTGGCACGGGCGTCGGGGCCTGGCTGGGTGGCCTGCTGCTCAGCGATGGCGCGGGCGGGCATATCGAAGGGTATGGGCTCAACGGCTGGCTGGCTGTGGGCGCGGGGCTGTTCTGCGTAGTCTGGGTCCGTCAGGTGAAGGGCTCTGACGAACGTGGCGACCCGTCGCTCGCGAGCCCCTCGGCACCGCAGGCCGTTCCGCACGCCCTGCCGCAAGCGGCACGGACAGACCAGCCCTGAGCTGCTAGTCCGTTTCGAGCGCGATCTTGAGCTTCAGGAGATCGCGCTGGACCCACTCGGCATCGGCCTCGAACTGGGCGTCGTCCATGTTGGGCTGCTGAAACAGCATGAGCGAGACGGTGCTGCCGGTGCCGTTGCGCACCACGCGCAGCGGCACGGTGACGACCGTGTCGTCCGGCAGGCGCACCCAGTGGTCTGCAATGCCAAAGGAATTGGGCGGGCTGAAGCGGATGAACACTCGGCCCGCCTCGCCTTCGTTGGCCGCTGGCCCCTTTGCGAT
>JAGWNU010000371.1 GCA_028871175.1 Burkholderiaceae bacterium
GCCCGACGTGGCCGACACATCCGGCAGCGCCAGGTTCATGTGCACACCCGGCTGGAAGAAGTTGACCAGGAGCATACCCAGCGCCAGCGACGTCGCCGACGCGCACACAAACCAGATCAATACATTGAACCGATTGAATTTGCAGGCTGCTGCAATGCCGCATGAACATTGGCTGGATGTTCCAGCGCCACGGATTGTTGAGGAACAGGCAATGCTGACGAGGGATGCCTGCAAGCGGCGCCGCATGCACATGAAAAGCGGCGCCTCCGGCATATACGTCCCTGCTACGATCATGGGCTCACTCACCTACACCACGGAGCCCGCAATGAACATGGCGCCCTTCGCTTTCGGCACGACCGACTGGTCCGCCGTCGAGACCACCGAACATGCCGGCGAGACCGGCACGGCGATCTGGCGTACACGCTACTTCGGTGACGCGTCGAACCGCATCCGCGTGCGCATGGTCGATTACACGGCGGGCTATCTGGCAGACCACTGGTGCAGGAAGGGGCACATCCTCTTCTGCCTGGAAGGCGAACTGGAAACTACGTTGGAGGACGGCCGCAGGTTCGTGCTCACACCCGGCATGAGCTACCAGGTGGGCGACGATGCCGAGGCCCACCAGTCCTGCACGAAGACCGGCGCGCGGCTGTTCATCGTGGATTGACGCCGCGCGGTGACCAGCGGCGATCAGGGCTGCGTAAAACCGATCGAACGGTGCTCGCGCAGCGCCGGCTTGATGGAATGTTCCTGCCGCAATTGCGCGAGAAACGCCTCCGGATCGAGCGCCTCGCCCAGCAGCACGGACTGCTGCTTCACCACAGCGAAATCGCCCGGCGTCAGCATGTCGAGCGAGGCCAGGATCTCTCGCCAGATGGGCTTGAGCGCCTCCGCCTTGCCCGCCAGCGCCTCGGCGATGAACATCTGCTCACGCTGGGCGCGCATCAGCGGCTTGAAGCGGATCTTGAACGCAAAGCGCCGCAGCGCCGCCTCGTCGATGCGATCGAAGAGGTTGGTCGTACAGATGAAGATGCCGTCAAAGCGCTCCATGCCTTGCAGCATCTCGTTGACCTCCGACACTTCGTACTGACGTACCGCGCCTTGACGACTCTGCATGAAGCTGTCGGCCTCGTCGAGCAAGAGCAGCGCGCGCTCCTCTTCCGCGCGCGAGAACATGGCGGCGATCTGCTGTTCGGTCTCCCCAACGTACTTGCTCATCAGATCCGATGCGCGGC
>JAGWNU010000214.1 GCA_028871175.1 Burkholderiaceae bacterium
AACACCTTCTATCCGACGAGCACCCGATTTGCATTGGCTGCCGCACGGGTCACACAGTTTTACGCACGCAAGAATTGCGCCTCAAGTCCGATCCCTCGAAGCGGTAAGTCACCACCAACTGCCTCAGACTGAGCGTTTCCATGGCAAGACCGACGCGAGCTTCTCATCGACTCGATTTGCGCGGACCGTTGCTTACATGCCTCCCCCGCATTCTTTTTTGCTCACGCCTTTACCTGTACCGCTGGCTTAAACTGGGCAAGAGATCAATTGTCCGGATCAGTAAAAGCGCGCGCAATTGCTGAAGAATGGTGCAGTACAGGCATGTGCGGACCGGGAAATTGCATCTTGGTTGACATCGACGCACTGCAGAAAGTTAACATCGACCGCGAAAAGTTAGGTACAACCAGACTCTCGCTTCTCCCTGGCCCGACTTGGGAGAGAATCCGCTGACCTTGCTCAGGGCGACCGATGGTGCACCCTCGATCCGCCTTGTTCATCCCCAACCGAGCGCAACCGAATCCAATTGAAGACCACCGTATTCACTTGCAAAAACCAGAGCTGCGGCACGCAGTGGGAGCTGTCCGACGTCGTCATCAAGGATGAGGGCCAGGGGCCGCTGTTCCGCTGCGCGCTATGCGGCGCACGCAACTATGTCGAGCGCTTCGAATCGGACGACGGCACCGTCGTCTACGAACAACTCGAAGGCAAGCCGTACAAGTGACCCAGCGCAACGACATGACCATCGCACCGACCGCCACACCTTTCAGTACCCTAGCGCTCGCTCCAGCCGTGCTCGCAAACCTCGCGCAGCTCGGCTACACCGACATGACCCCGATCCAGGCTGCCAGCCTGCCCATCGCCCTCGCGGGACACGACCTGATCGCGCAGGCCAAGACGGGCAGCGGCAAAACCGCGGCGTTTGCGCTGGCTCTGCTCGCGCGGCTCGACGCGCGCAACTTCGACGTGCAGGCGATGGTGCTCTGCCCCACGCGCGAGCTTGCCGATCAGGTTGCGCAGGAGATCCGCCGCCTCGCACGCGCCGAAGAAAACGTGAAGGTGCTGACCCTCTGTGGTGGCACACCGATGCGTCCGCAGGCAGCAAGCCTCGAGCACGGCGCGCATGTCATCGTCGGCACGCCGGGACGCATCATGGACCATCTGGAGCGCGGTAATCTCGCGCTCGGCGCATTGAAAACGCTCGTGCTGGACGAAGCCGACCGCATGCTCGACATGGGCTTCTTCGATGACATCGCGACGGTCGTGCGCCAATGTCCACCCGATCGTCAGACGCTGCTGTTCTCGGCAACGTACCCGGAAGGCATTGCGAAGCTGAGCCAGCGCTTTCTGCGCAATCCCAAGGAAGTGAAGCTCGAAGAGCGCCACGACGACAGCAAGATTCGCCAGCGCTTCTACGAGGTGACCGACAGCCAGCGGCTGCATGCGGTCGGGCTGCTGCTCAAGCACTATCGGCCCGTCAGCACGCTCGCGTTCTGCAACACGAAGCAGCAATGCCGTGACCTGCTCGACGTGTTGCACGCGCAGGGCATTCACGCACTGGCGCTGCACGGCGAACTCGAGCAGCGCGAGCGCGATCAGGTGTTGATCCAGTTCGCGAACCGCAGTTGCTCGGTGCTGGTGGCGACCGACGTTGCCGCGCGCGGGCTCGATATCGCGCAGCTCGAAGCGGTGATCAACGTTGACGTGACGCCCGATCCCGAAGTGCATGTGCACCGCATTGGCCGCACAGGCCGCGCCGATGAGAACGGCTGGGCGTTGAGCCTCGCGAGCATGGACGAGATGGGGCGCGTCGGCAATATCGAAGAGGCGATGGGCCGCGAGGTCGAATGGCACAAGCTCGGCGAGCTTGATACCGGTAACGATGCACCGCTGCTGCCGCCCATGGAAACGCTGCAGATCCTCGGCGGACGCAAGGAGAAGATCCGCCCCGGCGATGTGCTCGGCGCGCTGACTGGCGATGCGGGTTTTCGCGGCGACCAGATCGGCAAGATCAACGTGACGGAATTCTCGACCTACGTCGCGGTCGAGCGCGGCATCGCGCGAGACGCGCTGCGCAAGCTCAACGCCGGCACGATGAAGGGCAAGAAGGTCAGGGTCAGGCTGATGGAAGAATGATGCCGGCGCCAGCGCCGACACTTACATCAGCGAGCCGCCCTGCCGCTGATTCCTTGCGCGCACGTTGACTGACTCCGCCCGGATCAGGTCAAGGAGGTCCCGAGGTTGGGGACTGGCAGCGATCCGCGCATGTTCCGCAGAATGGCGTTTCGCCCCCCCTGCGCGGATGGCAAGTTGCGCCAGACAGTCAGTCTGGCGCCCGGTTGCCCGGGTTAACCAGCATCGCCCTCCTTTCGATGGGAGGCTCTAAAAAACAGCGTGTCTCAAACAGAACGGCGTCAATAGAATCCTCGCAGCCTCGGCATACGTACATGGAAAACATCGACCGAGGCAGGAGGAGACTACATGCTGCACATCCGCAATGGCTGCCTGGCAGCCAGTCTTTGTTTGTTCGTGGCTGCCTGTGGAGGCGGTTCCTCAGATTCTTCAGCCAGTGCCGCGGGCTCGCCCTCCACGACTGTGGCCGCGCCGCCTGCCTCACAAGCGGCTGCCTGCGCCACGCCCCTGGCGCCAAGTGTGGTCAACGACTCGATCGTCGTGCCGGTGCCGTCCGATTTCGATCCAACCGCAAATCCGACGCCCACGACGCGGGTCTACTTTTCCGTCATGCTGCCCTCGCGCTGTCCTGGGGATCGTTTTCCGGTGGTCCTGCACAGCCATGGCTACGGCGGCAACCGTCTGAAGACACTGGCCGCCAATGGTGACCTGCACCCGGACGACCCGCATTTCACCTCCATCGACGAACTGGTCCAGGCGCTCCCGTACCACGGCTACGTTGTCATCAGTTACGACGAACGCGGGCACGGTGACAGCGTGCCGGCCAATGGTGGCGGCAATGCCCGCATCATCGATCCGCACGCCGAGGTTCAGGATGCCCGTGCCATCCTGGACTGGGCCTACGACAACGCCGACAGTCTTTACGTGCAGACCGAGCCGCAGACGGGCATCCCCAAAGACATTAAGGTCGGGACGATCGGCTACAGCTACGGGGGCGGTTTCCAGATGCCGCTGGCAGCACTCGACCCGCGCATCGATACCATCGTACCCAACGGCACCTGGTACGACTTGCTGTACAGCCTGCTGCCAGGCCAAGGCATGAAACTCTCGTATGGCGGGCTGCTTTGCCTGCTGGCCACCACCGCCACGACCGCAAGCCCCGGCGGGCACGGCGTGTCGAATACGCCGCTGGTGGCAACACTGTGCAACACCATCGGCGTGCAGGGGCCGCTCGCCAGCACCGTGCGAACCGAGACCGATCTGTTCAACCTGGCCAGTCTGCCGACGGCAACTCCGCGCCCCGTGTCCGGCAGTGAGCTGACGCAATTCTTCTTCGATCACGGCACCGGGTATTTCGAAGCCCAGCAGCGTGCCGGCCTGCCGTGGAACTTTGGCGAAACCCAGGCGGTGCTGCGCAAGGTGCCAGCCCTGTTCTTGCAGGGCAACCGCGATGTGCTGTTCAACGTGACCGAGGCCTACCTGAACGCGCGCTATTTTGCGTCGACGGGCGCGGACGTGCGGGTGCTGACGACCGAAGGCGGGCACATGAATCCGCTGGCAGGGCAATCCCAGGGCACCGCCAATTGCGGAGGCGTCAACGGTGTGGCGTCGATCCTCACGTGGTTTGACAGGCAGTTGAAGGGCATCGACTCCGACGCGTTCAACGCGATCCCCAAGGTCTGCCTGTCGGTGGCGGATACGGTTGGCGCCCCCAACACACAGCCGGTCGGATTGGTGATGGACCACATCCCGGTCGGGTCCCTATCGGGGCCGGGGGCGATTCCCACGAGTGCCTCCACCCTGACCGCTTCCGTGCCGCTGGGCGCAACCAGCCCGGTGTTTGTGCCGATCCAGACCGTCAGCGGGAGCGGACGCGTGCTGGCCGGCGTGCCGCGCATCGCGGACTTGGCGGTGACGCGCGGAACAGGTGCGGTCCAGGCTGCGGTTGCCTACGTCGGCGTCGGCATTCTGCGTGGCGGCAAGCTGATCCTGGTGGACGATCAGGTGACTGCCTTTGCGGAAGGCGACCATCAAGACGATCCGGGCTTGAACGCGGGCGCTGTCTTGCTGCCCGCCATCGGCGAGCAACTGCAGGACGGCGACCAGGTTGGCCTGCTGTTCTATCCGCAGCACGTTCAGTACGCCGCGATCGTCAGCGCGAGTTCGCTGCCGAACGCAACCAACGTCGTCAACTTTGCGCTTGGCACGCAGATTCCTCCGGTGACGTCGGCTCTCGATCTGTCGACGGCGGCAGTGCCAAACGTCTACAACGTCTCTGCGACCGACGTGGAGCTACCGATCCTGGTGCCGGGTGCGTACCCCAACAGCCAACTCAGCCAGTGATGGAGCGCGCAGTGTGATTGTCTGAATGCCGCTGCGCGAGCGTCGCGGGTGGGGCTGCCGGAGCAGCCCTGCCCTGACCGTTATGACCAGATGCGCGGCGCGACAACCGGTTGACCCGTCAAAGGCGAGGCAAGGCGGTGACGTGATGTCCACCGCCTTGCCATGAGCGTCGGCCACTATTTGAGCGTGCTCGCGTCCACCCACTGATATCCGAGACCGGAGATGCCTTTCACCAGACTCTGGAAATCCTGGAATGCGTTGGACGCAGCGGTCCCCGACATATCCGAATCCAGCCAGAACGGATGGAAGAAGAACGACGCGAAGCCGTCGCGTACGACCCACGCATATTGCGCATTCAGATAGATGTCCTGCCAGGTGTAGGTCAGGCACGAGAACCGATCGATGTTGCAGATGTTGTATTCGATGTTGCCGAGATTCTCCGGAATGATGCGCTGTCCGTAGTAGTCGGAATAGATCACGTACGGAAAGAACTGCCCGACCGCGAATGCGTGGTTGTTGGCCGTTGAATTGAGGGTGTACAGGTCGCTATTGCTGCAGATGGTATTGGTGTTGGTGACACTGCTCGTGGTGTTGTTGGTGCACGCAAAGTACACGACGCGCTGGTACGTCGAGTTGAAGCGCGGCGGTACGGCGGCAATCGACAGTGGCGACGATTCGTAGTGCGGTGCCTCCCAGGCGAACGGCGTGTAGCCGTTGCTGGTGAACTGCTGCAGGCCCGCATCCAGTCGCCCGCCCGCCCACTGGAGCGAGTCGTCGTCGGTTGGCGTGTTTGTCGTTGCATACCAGAACTCGAAATCGTTGCCGCTGACCGCGTTGTCGATGTTGGGCACATTCTCGTACTGATGCGTGTAACCATGCATCATCACCCTGCCCCCTCGCTTGAGCGCGTAGTTGATCGCCGATTTCAGCCCCGTCGCGTTGGCCAGCGTGATGGTCTCCGGCACGCCATTGTTGTAATACCCGTTCGGGTCCGTGTAGACCGGAATGGTCGCCATCGAGAACGGAATATGTTTGTTGTACAGATAGTCCGTCAGCTTCTTCATTGAACTCGTACTGGTGTACGCATTCATGTCTTCGAAGCGGACCATGGCCCGGTGCGCGTACACCGTTGACGCGCTATCGCCCAGAATGTCGTGCAGCAGGTCGCAGAACGCCAGATAGCGGTCGCGCGGGCCGATGTACGAAAACGGCTGATCCGCGAAATACCAGAAATTGCCCGAGCGGACCACATAGGGCGCCACGGCCCCGGTCTGGCTGTCCGTGATGTTCACCAGCACCTTCGCCTTCGTTGCATCGGTGATTTGCGTGACGCCGATGTCGGGGTCCGCGCTGACCACGCCTGTCGTCGAGTTGAAGTTGTAGTACTTCACCATCGACATGCCCTTGTAGGTCACGGTATCGAAGAACCCCGGATTCGGATTGCTCGACGACGGATAGACATTGCCGTTGAAGCCGTACACCTCGTTGAAGGCGATGCCGAATTTCTGGGTGAAGGTCGGGTTGGCGTAATCGACCGTGTCCCACGCGAGTTCCCACAGGTTGTACTTGAACCAGACAACGGTGGAAGTGGTCGACATCACGTCCTGCAGGAACGCCGGCGGAATCGTGTTGTTGTAGTAATCGCCCAGGTAGAACGTGGCATGGTTGGCCTGCACAGAGCCCGCGGTGTAGTTCTGGATCGGTACCAGACTGACCGAGGTGTTCCAATGCCCGAGCAGGTTGCGCAGCATGATTGCGTAGGCAAGCCCCAGGTT
>JAGWNU010000215.1 GCA_028871175.1 Burkholderiaceae bacterium
CATCGGGCCGACGCCGCCCATCTGGAACATCAGCCATTGCAGCACTTCGTATTTGCCGCGCACGTCGTCGGGCATGAACTTGCCCGTCTTGCCGGCGAGGTACAGCAGGATCGCGCCCGATTCGAACAGCGAGATGGGTTTGCCGTCCGGGCCATCCTGATCGACGATGGCCGGGATCTTGTTGTTGGGGCTGATCTTGAGGAAGTCGGGTTTGAACTGGTCGCCTGCGCCGATGTTGATGGCGTGAACGCGGTAGGGCAGCCCGCATTCTTCCAGCATGATGTGCACCTTGTGCCCGTTGGGCGTGGCCCAGCTATAGACGTCGATCATGACTTGCGTGCTCCTGAGCAGGAAAGAGGGGAGAGCCGGTCATTCAAGCACAGAACGTCAAAACGCGCTGACGGCCCGCGCGGGCAAAAAAAACCCCGCTTAACGCGGGGGCAAGGAGTGATCGTTGTAGCCAGCGTCATGCGCCGCGCGTGACTGGCATGTCTGCCACATCGGCGAGCTTGTGCAGGTGCTTGGCCAGCTCCAGCTTGGCGATGGCCGCGCGGTGCACTTCGTCCGGGCCGTCGGCCAGGCGCAGCGTGCGCTGGTGCGCATAGGCCGAAGCCAGCGGGAAGTCGCCCGACACGCCGCCGCCGCCGTGTGCCTGGATCGCCCAGTCGACGATCTGGCAGGCGATGTTCGGGGCCACGACCTTGATCATCGCGATCTCGGCCTTGGCGACCTTGTTGCCGACGGTGTCCATCATGTACGCGGCCTTGAGCGTCAGCAGGCGGGCCTGTTCGATCATGCAGCGGGCTTCGGCAATGCGTTCGTGCCAGACGCTGTGCTGCGCGATGGCCTTGCCGAACGCGATGCGCGAACTCAAGCGCTTGCACATCAGTTCCAGCGCACGCTCGGCCACGCCGATGCTGCGCATGCAGTGGTGGATACGGCCCGGGCCCAGGCGGCCCTGCGCGATCTCGAACCCGCGGCCTTCACCCAGGAGGATGTTGCCCACCGGCACGCGCACGTCCTTCAGGTCGACTTCCATGTGGCCGTGCGGCGCATCGTCGTAACCGAACACCGACAGCGGACGCATGACCGTGATGCCCGGTGCATTGGCCGGCACTACGATCATCGATTGCTGCTCGTGGCGGCCGGCATCGGGGTTGGTCTTGCCCATGACGATGTAGACGGCGCAGCGCGGGTCGCCGGCGCCCGACGACCACCACTTGCGGCCGTTGATGACGTATTCGTCGCCCTGGCGCTCGATGCGGCATTCGATGTTGGTGGCGTCCGACGAGGCCACGGCCGGCTCGGTCATCAGGAAGGCCGAGCGGATCTCACCGCGCAGCAGCGGCTCCAGCCAGCGATCCTTCAGTTCTTCAGACGCGTAGCGCTCCAGCGTTTCCATGTTGCCGGTGTCGGGCGCGGAGCAGTTGAACACTTCCGGCGCCCAGGGCACGCGGCCCATGATCTCGCACAGCGGGGCGTATTCGAGGTTCGACAGGCCCTCGGGCGCGCGCGGCGAACGCGGCAGGAACAGGTTCCACAGCCCGGCCTTGCGCGCCAGCGGCTTGAGTTCTTCGATCACCTTGGTCGGAATCCAGGCATTCCCGGCGCGGCGGTTGGCTTCCACCTCTTCGTGAAAGCGGTGCTCGTTCGGGTAGATGTGCTGGTCAAAGAAGGCGAGCAGGCGTGCCTGCATGTCCTTGACCTTGGGCGTGTAATCGAAATTCATGGTGTCTCCTCAGGAAATCTCGAACGGGCAATCCATCAAGTCGGATCAGACGGCCCGGCGATGCGTCCGCCGAGCACTGCAAACACGGCACTCGCGCGGGCGACCAGCCGGTCAGCGCGATGAAACAGGGCCTGCGCAAAGGCCAGCTTGCTGCCGGTGCGCAACCCTTCCGGGGTGATTTCGATCCAGTCGCCTTCACCGGCCGAAGCGATGAAGTCGACCGTCAGGCTGGCGGTCGACATGGCGAGTACGCCCTCGCGACTGTCGCCGCTCGCAGGCTCGGCAAGGCAGTAGCCGAGCGCTGCATCCGCCAGTGACGCCACGACCCCGCCGTGCAGGATGCCTCGCCGGTTCAGGTGGTGGTGGCCAACGTGAAAGCCCATCACCATCGACGGCCCCATGCCACGCGCATAGACGGGCCCCAGCATGGTCAGGAAGGGGCTCGGCTTGACCAGCTGTTGAAAGCCGGCAGGTACGCGGAGGCGGGTGGCTGTGGTCATGGCGCGTGGCGCTACTCACATCGATGTCCGCAGGATAAGCGCTGGCATACAATAAGAGAAATGAATTTCGTGGATTGCAGTTCATCAATATCATGCATATATCCCGCGTCGACCTGAACCTGTTCGTCGTCTTTGATGCGATCTATACAGAGGGCGGCATCACCGCGGCGGCGCGCACGCTCAACCTGACGCAGCCGGCGGTCAGCCATGCGCTTGGACGGCTGCGCGAGCTGTTTGACGACGCGCTGTTCGAGCGCCGGGGCCAAGGCATGGTGCCGACGCCCCTGGCGCGCACGCTCGTCGCCGAGGTTCGCACCGCGTTGCAGGGCTTCGAGCGCACCTTGCGCGAAGGCACGCGCTTTGATCCGGCCACGAGCGAGCGCCGTTTCACGCTGTCGATGCGCGACGCGCTGGAAGCGACGCTGCTGCCGCCGTTGATGGCCGCCATTGCCAAGGAGGCTCCGCGCATCGACGTGACGACCGTACGCGGCGACCGGCGCCAGCTCGAAGCCGAATTGCTGGCCGGCACCATCGATGCGGCGGCGGATATTCTGCTGCCGGCGTCGCCCGCCATCCGCCATGCCCCGCTGCTGACCGATCCGATGGTGGTGCTGGCCCGCCCGGGCCACCCGATCGCGCACGAGCCGCTTACGCTCGAACGCTACCTGGCGTGCGAGCACGCGCACGTGTCGTCGCGGCGCCGAGGCGCTGGCCTGGAGGACGTGGAGCTGCGCCGGCTCGGCCATGAACGGCGTGTGCGATTACGCTGCCAGCACTATCCGGCAGCCTGCCGTGTGGTGAGCTGCACGGATCTGCTGGCCACCTTGCCGATCCGTTATGCCCGCATCGCCAACGAGCCGTACGGCAACGTCATGCTGCCGCTGCCGTTCAACGTGCCGCCGCTGGAGCTTTACCTGTACTGGCACACCAACAGCGACCAGGATGCCGCCAGCCGGTGGCTGCGCGATCACGTTTTTGCCGCAATGGCCGAGGTGGCCCTGGACGATGCGGTTGGCGCCTTTGCCAACGGAAACGGATAGCGTGCGCTGAATTCCGCAAAGCGTGCGGCAAGGAAATCCGCGCATGCCGTGAGCCGCGCCGGGCGATGTCGGCGGGCCAGGCTGACCAGCTGCAGCGGGGTGGGTACATGGCTCCACGCCGGCAGCGTCACTTCCAGGCGCCCGGCGTAGACGTCCTGCGCGACGTCCAGCCAGGACTTGAACGCCAGCCCTCGGCCCGCGATGGCCCAGTCGCGGACGACCGCGCCATCGTCGCATTGGAAATCGCCGCGTACGTCGATCGGGGCGGGGCCGCTGGCGTGGGTGAGCTGCCAGCGCGTGACGGGCTCGCCGTTGCGCAGCAGGATCAGGCAACGGTGGTCTGCAAGGTCGCTCGGGTGCGCGGGCCTGCCGTGCTGCTTGAAATATGACGGCGCGCCCACGATCACACGCGGATGCGCTGCCAGCGGCCGCCGCAACAGCGCAGAGTCCTGCAGGTGGCCGTAGCGCAGCGCGAAATCCAGGTCTTCACGCATCAGGTCTGCCAGCCGGTCGCCGAGCACGAGTGTCACGCGCACGCCCGGATGCTGGTCGCAGAAGGCGTCCAGCCAGGGGCGCAGGATGTGCCGGCCGAGGTCCGACGTGGCGGCAATGCGGATCGGGCCGGACAGCTCGGTGCGATCCTGCCCCAGGCTTTCCGCGCCCTCATCCAACGCTTCCAGCGCCTGTCTTGTGTAGCCCAGATAACGCTGGCCGGCTTCGGTGGGCCGCATGCTGCGTGTGGTGCGGTCGAACAGCCGCGCGCCCAGTTCGGCTTCCACGCGCTTGAGCGCGGCGCTGGCCGTGGCGGGCAGCCAGCCGAGCTGGCGTGCCGCGGCGGAAAGGTTGCCGGCGTCTGCAATGCGCACCAGCAGGCGGAGGTCGTCGAGCGCAATCATTATCAAATTAAATTTGGAAAATCATCAAAGCATAGCCAGATTGTCTCGCTTTTGTTTGATGAAAGAATGGCCGCATCCGGGATACGGTTTTTTTCTTTCTTCTCAAAGGAGCATTGGCATGACGTCGAAGATCTTGCAGGACCAGTCGGTGGTGGTATTGGGCGGCACGGCGGGCATCGGCCAGGCGGTGGCGCAAGCGGCTGCGGTGGCGGGTGCGCGGGTGACGGTGCTGGGCAGGTCGGGTGCGGCCGATGGCGCCATTGCCGGGATTGCCGTCGACGCGAACGATACGGCGTCGCTGGTCCGTGCCATGTCGCAAGCCGCTGCCGGTGGTCAGATCGACCATCTTGTCATCACCATTGGCTCGCGCAAGAGCCCGCCACCCTTTGCATCTTTGCAGCGTGCCGATCTGGAGCAAGGTTTTGGCACCAAGCTCTTTGCGGCGCTGATGGCGGTACAGGCAGCGTTGCCGCACCTGGCGGCGCGCGCATCGATTACCCTCACGTCTGGGTTGCTCTCGCGCAAGCCAACGGCCACCGGGCTGCTGCGTGCGTCCATCAACGCTGCCGTGGAGGCGGCCGCCAGGAACCTGGCGAAGGAACTGGCGCCGCGCCGCGTCAACGTGGTGAGTCCTGGCGTGGTGGATACGGCGGTGTGGGGCGCACAGGGTGATCGCCAGGCCATGCTCGCCCGCATCGGCAGCGGCTTGCCCGTTGGCCGCGTGGGTACGCCCGACGACCTGGCACAAGGCTATCTGCTGGCCATGACCAACGGGTTCATGACCGGTGCCCTCATCGACATTGACGGAGGCGGTTTGCTATGACATCCGGCAGCGACTGGACATTCGATCACATCAACTTTCACGTGGCGGGCGATGCGCCCATCCGGAAGTTTTTCGCCGACGTGCTGGGCTGGAAGCCTGGACCTCGCCCGGCCTTTCCATTCTCCGGCACGTGGCTGTATCAGGGCGACGATGCGCTGGTGCACCTGGTGGACAAAGAGGGCGAGGCACCGGAAATGGTGTTCTCGCACATCGCCTTCCGCACCAAGCGGGATGCGGCGGAGGTGCTCGCCTCCGTGAAGGCGAGCGGGATGCCGCACCAGGTGCGCAAGCATCCTGGCCGGCCCGCTGCGCAGATCTTTGTCGAGTTGCCGGGTGGTGTGGTGGTGGAGCTGGAAGCGCCGCTGTCCGGTCCGTTGGAAGCGGCGCGCGAGTACGAGTGAGACCAGCGCTCAGGCGCCGGCCTTCTGCGCGTACTTCCAGCCCAGTTCAGCCATTGGGCGCGCGCGCTTGCCGGCTTCCAGCGCCTGCGCAGAGGAGGCCGTCCCGTCCACGACACGCTTCATGATCCCCTGCAGGATGCCGGCAATGCGGAACATGTTGTAGGCGAGGTAGAAGTTCCAGTCGCCCGTGATGCGGCGGCCGGTGCGTTCTTCGTATTGGCGGATGTACTCGGCTTCGGTCGGGATGCCCAGCGCTGCGAAGTCCAGCCCCGCCACGCCACGGAACTGGCCCGGCTCGATGTGCCAGCTCATGCAGTGGTAGCTGAAATCGGCCAGCGGATGGCCCAGCGTCGACAGTTCCCAATCGAGGATGGCCAGCACACGCGGTTCGGTGGGGTGGAAGATCAGATTGTCGAGCCGGTAGTCGCCGTGAACGATGCTGGTGATCTCTTCGGCCTCCTGCGGCACATGCTTGGGCAGCCATGCGATCAAATTGTCCATTGCCGGGATGGATTCCGTTTCCGACAGCTTGTATTGCTTGCTCCAGCGCTCGATCTGGCGCGCGAAGTAGTTGCCGGGCTTGCCGTAGTCAGCCAGACCAATGGCGGCGTAATCGACGGTGTGCAGCGCAGAGATGACGCGGTTCATCTCGTCATAGATCGCGGTGCGCTCGGCCGGCTCCATGCCGGGCAGCGCCTGGTCCCACAGCACGCGGCCCTGCACGAATTCCATGATGTAGAAGGCGCGGCCGATCACGGCTTCGTCTTCACACAGCGCAACCATCTTGGCGACGGGCACATCGGTCTTGGCCAGTGCATCCATCACGCGGTATTCACGTTCGATGGCGTGG
>JAGWNU010000024.1 GCA_028871175.1 Burkholderiaceae bacterium
GCAATCACGAGGAATGCGCTCGCGCCGGCCAGGGCTGGTATCGCTTCCTGGATCCGCGCCCGTATTCGGCCGACCGCTCGTGCGACAACCCGGCCAACGACACGGCTGCCAACGCGTCGGACCCGTACGCCGTCGCCCTCGGCAGCGATACGCAGGTCATCGTGTTCGATTCGGCCAAGGCTGGCACGACGGCATTGGCGACGACCGACCCGTGGTTCCAGACCTACCAGAAACAGTTCAGCACGGTGGGCACGCTGGCCGCCAAGCCGGGCGTGATGTCGATCTTTACCAATCACCACCCAATCCTGGGCTTCGTGCCCATCGCAGGCAGCACGCCGCTGGGCGGCAATGCCGCGCTGCTGTCGGTCATGAACAGCCTGAACGCCACGGCGTATTACCCGCCGGGCGTGCAGGTCGCGCTGCACGGTCACGTGCATGACTTCCAGGCCATCAACTTCACCAGCAACCACCCGGCGACCATCGTTGCAGGCAACGCCGGCGATTCGCTGGACGTGGCCCTGCCCGATCCATTCCCGGCCGTCAGCCCGGCTTCGGGCGTGACGGTTGGCAGCATCTCGCACAACAACTCGTTCGGCTTCATGGTGATGGACCGCCAGCCCGCTCCCGCCAAGGGCTGGCTGTTCAAGGCCTACACCGTGGCCGGCAAGCTGCTGACGACCTGCACGCAGAACGGCACGAGCCTGGTGTGCGACAAGACGGGTTTCGTCGCACCTTGAAGCGCCTGAGCACCGCGCTGTGGGTTGCCGCCGCACTCTTCTCGGGTGCGGCGGCGGCTGAATCGATCGGCATGACGCCAAGGCTGGACGCCGTGCCCCCGCCTGCGGAGTCGACCGCGTTCACGCCGGACCCGAACCTCGTCGCGCTCGGTAAGCGGGTGTTTTTCGACCCGCGCCTGTCTGAGCCGCAAGGCACGTCGTGCGCGGCATGCCATGACCCGGGCCGCGCCTTCGCGCCCACGCTGAAGGGCGAGGCGCTGCGCATCGGTGTGCCGGCCGGCAGCCGCCCCGGGCACGTGGCGGCACGCAACGCGCCGTCGCTGCTGTATCTGCGCTACATCCCGCATCGCTACTTCTTCCAGGACGACGACGCGAGCTTTCCGTCGCCGTTCGGCGGCTTCTTTGCCGATGGGCGGGCAGATTCCATCCCCGAGCAGATCCGCGGCCCGTTGTTCAATCCGGATGAAATGGGCAACCGTTCAGCGCGCGACCTGCAGCGCAAGGTGGCCGGCACCGATCTGAGTCAGGCGTTGGCGAAGCAATTCGGCGCCGATGCGGTGCGTGAGCCCGAACGCCTCGTCGGCGCGTTGGGCAAGGCGCTGGAGGCGTATTTCCAGAGCGACGAGTTGGCGCCGTTCACCTCCCGCTTCGACGATTTCCTGCGCAAGCGCACGCCGCTTTCCGCCGCCGAGATGCGCGGCCTCGCCCTGTTCCGCAATCCGGACAAAGGCAACTGCGCGTCGTGCCATCTGATGGTGGAATCGTCGTCGCGGCCGGAGCGCTCGCTGTTCACGGATTTCGGCTACGACGCCATCGCCGTGCCGCGCAACACGCTGCTGCCCGCCAACAAGGACCCGCGCCACTTTGACGTGGGGCTCTGCCAGACCGCCCGCACGCTGAAGTGGCCGGAGCCCGACCAATGGTGCGGCTACTTCCGCACGGCGGGCCTGCGCAACGTGGCGGTGCGCCAGACGTTCATGCACAACGGTGTTTTCCGTACGCTGCGCGACACCGTGGCGTTTTATGCCACGCGCTCGACCGACCCCGCACAGTGGTACCCCGGCGGCAAGCGTTTCAACGACGTGCCCGCCAGATACCAGGGCCACATCAACGTGAATGCCGTGCCGATGAACCGCCGCGCCGGCACCACGCCTGCGCTGACGGAAGACGAGATCGACGACATCGTGGCGTTCCTGCGCACGCTCACCGATGCGCGTTATGTGGCGCTGATGCCCGATCCTGCGGCGGACAAGGCGCGCTCTGTGCATGCGCCCAAGGTCGCGGCCAAGACCGTCGCCGTGAAAGACGACGCGGCAAACACACGGTAACAACTTCCTACCGCGTCTGGCCGCTGTCTGATTGACGGCGGCTGGCCGAGTGCCGATCATGGAGCGTTCTGTTCTTCACCCGTTCGCACCATGACCACCCTGCCCCGCTTTCTTGCCGCCCTGAGCCTGTCCCTCGCCGCTGGTGCCTCGTTCGCCCAGACGCCGACCGGCCCGAACGTGGGCCTTCCCGTGGCTGACCTGACGATCGGCATGTACAAGGTCCACGCTGAAGTGGCGGCCACCGAGCAAACCCGCGAAACCGGCCTCATGTTCCGCAAATCGATGCCCGACACGGCGGGCATGCTGTTCGTGTTCGATGAAATCGCGGGGCACTGCTTCTGGATGAAGAACACCGATCTGCCACTGTCGATCGCGTTCATCACGCAGGACGGCACCATCTCGGACATTGCGGAGATGAAACCGCAGACCGAAGACAACCACTGCCCCACGCGCGCCGGTCGGTACGCGCTCGAAATGAACAAGGGCTGGTTTGCTCGCAAGGGCATCAAGCCCGGCATGAAGGTCGGCGGGCTGCCGCAGTAAACGCGCACGCCAGCCGCGCGCGGACGGCTGCGCGGTGTGCAGCGCGTCCGCGCGCTTCGACGGCTTCCGGCACCTGCTGCAAACCGGACTCAGGGCCGGCCGCTGCTGGCCTCGTTGCAATCGCGATACACCGTGTTGCGGTTGGCAGGCAGGGTCGCATCGGTGAGGAAGCCTGCCGGGCCCTTTGTCCACCACACATACGGACCTGAGGCATAGCGCGCCCCCGACGCCGCTATCACGTTGGCGAACACAAGCGTCTTGCCGTCGAGCACCATGGACGCCAACGGCGTATCCCCCACCGTCATGTATTTCACCGAGAGGCTTTTTCCGCCCTCGCAGGTGTAGCGCACGTCGTGCGGGTCGCGGATCGGCAGCGCCGTATAGGCGCGCGCCTGATCGATGGCCTTGTTCAGGCCCGCCTTGGCGAAGTCGAGCGCGGTGTTCAGATCGTCAGACGACATCCCCGGTACGGGGGATTGCTGCGCCACCGCCACGCCACTGAAGACGCCCGAGACCAGGGCGGTTCCCATCATCACGGCCATTGCAGAACGACGCATCGGTCAGTCTCCCAGAACGATAAGCAGAGGCCGGTTAGACGCACGCACGGCCGAAAAGTTAGTCCGCTTCCTCCTCCGCTGCGGCGGCGCCGAGGGCAAATGCCGCGGGCTCCAGGCGCTGCGGCAATGCATCGGACAACGCACGCGCGGCCTCGGCAAAACACGCCACGAGGCTGTCGGCCAACGAGGACGGCGCGTGATGCTCCGCACGCATGGCCCGCACGTCAAAGGTCTGCGCAGGCTCCAGCGCAAACAGCGCAATGCGGTCCATGCTGCCGGTGGCCGCCGTGAACTGGTCCAGCATGGTCACGCCCAGCGACTCTTCGACCAGCGAGCGCGCCAGTGAATACGTCTGCACCTCCAGCGTCGATTGCGGCGCCAGCCCGCCGCGTGCCAGCGTCTGCCCGACGAGCGAGCCGAGCGAAATCTGGTCTTCGAGACCGATGAAAGGCTTTTCCGCAACCAGCCTGTGCAGCGCACGGCCATCCGTCTGATCGTTCACCCACGCGCGCGGCGCAGCCAGCAGGATGCGCCCCTGCGCGACGGGCGTGGTCCTGATGGCGGGGCGTACCGGCGGCGCAAAGGCGAAGCCGACGTCAATATCCTGGGAGAGCAGCCCCTGGACGATCTCGGCGGTATGGTGGGTGAAGACCCGCACCAGCGTATCGGGATGGCGTTCCGAGAACCGCCGCACGGCGGGCGCCAGAATGCTCGGCGCCAGGCTGGGCGTCGCCGCCACACGCAAGCGCCCCGCGCCCTTGTGCCGCAAATTGGCCGATACGCGCCGCACGCGCTCGACCTCCTGGTAGAGGCGCTCCACTTCCGCGAACAGCTCGAATGCCTCGGCGGTCGGCTGCAGACGCCCCTTGGTGCGATCGAACAGCCGGAAGCCAAGCTGCAGCTCGGTGTGCTGCACCACGCGCGTCACCACGGGCTGCGAGACGTTCAGCATGCGCGCCGCCTCGCTGACGGTCCCGACCAGCATCACGGCGCGGAAGACTTCGATCTGGCGCAGACGCATGGTCGCCGGCCCTCACAATCCGAATAGGAAAGCGCCGATTGTGACATCCGGCGCGGCGCTTCGGCAAAGGCCTCAGGACTTGGCCGGCGCAGGTGCCGACGTCACGCCCTCGGCCTCCAGCGCGTCCAGGAAGACGCGCACCTTGCGTGGCACCAGCTTGCGTGCCGGCATCAGCGCGTAGACGCGCAACGCAGTCAGTTCGAAATCTGGCAGCACGCGTACGAGCCGGCCCGTGGCGACTTCCGCATCGCCCACCGAGCGCGCCATGCGCGCCACGCCCAGGCCGCGCACGGCGGCCCGTGCGCGCATCTCCGCATTGAGCGTCTGCAGGCGCGGCTGGATGGGGATTTCAATGGGCTCCGCTGTGGGCTCGCCGACCGGCCGAAAGGCCCAGCTCGCATCGTCCGGGCCAGAGAGGCAAGGCCAGCCGGCCAGGTCCGCCGGGGTCTTCAGCGGCGCGCGCGCTGCGAGCAACGATGGCGCGGCATACAAACCGCGCGGGATCAGCACGACGCGGCGCGCCACCAGCGACGAATCGGGCAGGACCTGATCGACCATGACAAAGACGATGTCGTAACCGCTGGCGAGCAGGTCGGGCTGCTCCCATGAGATATGCACCTGGATCTGCAGGTGCGGATAGCGCTCGAGCGTACGGCACACGGGCTCGGTCAGGTGCTGGGCGCCGACTTCGTATGGCGCGGCAATCCGCAGCGTGCCGGCCACGGCTTCGCTGGCGGCGGTGGTATCCGCGTGGACTTCGCGCAGGCGCTCGAACAGTGGGGCGATGTCGTCGTAAAAATGCGAGCCCGCCTCGGTCAGCCGCAACTGGCGCGTGGTGCGGGTCATGAGCCGCACGCCCAGCGATGCCTCCAGCCGCGACACGGCGGCACTGGCCGTCGATTTCGGGATACCCAGCGCGTCTGCGGCGGCGGTGAAGCTGCCGGCTTCCACCACGCGGCAGAAGGTTTCCCAGTCGTTCCACTCCATTGTTCGCATGACTGGACAGTGTTCCTAGAGTTGGCCGTTTATCCGGCTGGCGGGCAAGTTTATGCTCCGGCCCATGTCGCTGCAAATCCTCCGGCCCGCTTCCCTGCGGGCGTTCCCGCATTTCTCGTCCGCCCGTGTCCATGCCTTCGGACTGGCAATGGGCCTGTCCACCGGACTCGATTTTGTCTCGTCCCAGATGATGGCGGTAGCTGGCCAGCATATCCAGGGTGGGGTGCACGCGAGCCCCGAGGCGTATCTGTATGCCGTGACCGCCTATGCCGTCGCGGCAGTGGTGGCCAACCTGGCCATCGGCCGCATTGCTGCCCACGTCGGCTACCGGACGTTTTCGCTGGTCGGCATTGTGCTGTTTGCGATCGGCTGCGTGGTGTGTGCGCAATCGAACAGCATCGGTGAACTGGTCATCGGGCGGACTATCCAGGGCCTGGGCGCGGGCGGGCTGTTCTCGGCCTCGCGCATCCTGGTCCAGCTCACCGCTGAACCCGATGAGCGCATTCCACCGATGCTGATGTTCAGCGTCGGCCTGTTCGGCTTGACGACCATCGCCCCCTGGATCTGCGCAGAAGTGCTCGAATACAGCGAGTGGCGCGTGATCTTCTGGCTCGAGCTGTTGCTCGCAGCGGTGGCGTGGACGGCGATGTTCTTCCTGCCGCCCGAGCATCATCAGCCCCGCACACGTGCCGCGCGCCGTCCGCACGAGGCCCCGCCCGAAGACAGCGCATGGGATTGGATCGGGGTGGGCGCCATGGCCATCGGCGCGCTGTCGTTGCTGATGGGCTTGTCAGAGCTGCGCTACAACCGGCTGACGGCATCGCCGGCGATTCCGCTGCTGCTGCTCGGTGGCGCGGCGTCGCTGCTGCTGGCCGTGCATCGTCTGCGCACGCACCCCGACCCCTGGCTCGACCTCTCGCGCCTGAACGGTCGCCGCTACCTGTGGGGTATCGGCTTCTATGCGGTCTATTACCTGATGAGCGGCTATTGGTCGTACCTGTTTCCGGCCGTGTCACAAGGCGGGCTGGGCTTCACGTTCCGCACGACCACGCTGTTCCTGATGATCAGCGGCGCAGTGTCGACGGTGGTGGCGGTGGTCATGACGACCTGGCTGCCGCTCTTCTTCCGCAAACGCCGCTTCATCGCCATCGGCTTTGCCGTGTATGCCGCCGCCGCGCTCATTCTGGCGACAAGCCTGATGCCCGGCGCACCGGACTACGCCTTCTTTCCCGTCTCGATCCTGGAGGGCATCACGCCCGGAGCGGTGATGATCCAGGTGGCGATGATGACCTACCTGGACCTCGACCGAGAGGACTTCGCCCACGGCTACCAGATGAAGAACATCGCCCGACAGTTCGCCACGGCGGTGGGCACCGGGCTGGCAGCCGTGTCACTCCAGACACAGCAGGTGGAATCGCGCTCGCTGATCGTCGCGCATGTGACGCGCTTCACGGCGGATCTGCAGGCGGTGAATCCGCTGACGTCACAACGGCTGGCAATCCTGTCGGCGGAAATCGACCGGCAGGCGACGCTGCTCGCCGGCATGCAGCTCTTCAGCTGGTTTGCGGTGGCATGCGGGATATTTGCCGTGCTGGTGCTGGTGCAGCGGTCGTTGCGTTGATCACGCGACCTACGACTTCTGCAATGCATACCGCCCCGGCCCCGTCACGGCCAGCAGAAGCAACCCGCCCATGATGCTCAGGTTCTTGTAGAACTGGACCATGTTGGCCGTCTGCATGGCGCCTTCCACGTTCCAGAACGTGTGGGCGATGAGCGCGGTGCCCAGCACGAACAGCGCCATCAGCAGCGCCAGCGGACGCGTCCAGAAGCCAATCAGCAGCGCGATCCCCACCCCAAACTCCATGACGACCGCGATGGCGGCGGCGACCATCGGCATCGGCGCGCCGACCGTCCCCATGTAGCCGACGGTGCCCTGGAAGCCCGTCAGCTTTCCCCAGCCGGAAATCAGGAACAACAGCATCATCAGCACGCGCCCGAGCAGGATCAGCTCGTCGCGCCAGCGTTCAATGAATCCGTCCATTACAGCCTCCGGAAGCGAGCCTTGGTGCTTCAAGTCTAGGCGCTAGGCTTGCGGAATGTGGTTTCGAGCGCATCGAGTACGGCTTGGATCACGCCGTGCCGCACGTGCTCTTTCCGCTCGATCATGCCGACGGTGCGCTCCGGCGTCTGCGGTGGCATGGGCAGCACGCGCAAGGCCGGATCGCTTTCCCAACTGGCGCGGCGCAGGCGCGGCACGAGCGTCACGCCCACCTGCTGACGCACCAGTTCGACAATCGCCTCGATCGAATTCACCTCGATGAACTCGTTGACGGCCATGTGTGTCTTGCGCAAGGCGCGGTCGATCAGGGCGCCGGTGCGGACGGCGCGATCGAAGCGCAGGAACGGGTGGGTGCGCAAGACTTCTTCGGCACGACCGCGTGTGTGGCGGCCGGCGACGACAACCAGCGGCTCGGCATAGAGCGGATGCCACGCCAGATTGGCGGGCAGGCGTTCCAGATGCTCCACCACCAGTGCACCGTCCAGCTCGCCCGCTTCCACCTGATCGGCCAGTTCGCCCGATTTCCCGGTGACGAGCTTCACATCGAGCCCCTTGTGCACCTGTTTGAGCCCCGCCACCGCATGCGCCAGGGAGCCCATGACCGACACCACCGCCCCGATTGCCACCGCACCGGCCAGCTCGGTCTGCGGCTCGTCGCCGATGCGCATGGCGTCGTACAGGGCCAGCAGGTGCTCTGCCTGCGGCAACAGGGCGCGGCCATGGGCGTTGAGGGTGACGGTGCGGCCCGACCGATCAAACAGGTCGCGGCGCAACTCCGCCTCGAGGGCGCGCATCTGCAGGCTCACTGCGGCCTGCGTCAGTGCCACGCGCTCTGCGGCAGCCGCAAATGACCCATGACGCGCGACGGCGACGAAGGTCCGGAGGAAACGAACGGTGCTCATGGCCAGTGCCGATGCAATCTCAAGTTTTTTTTAAGCAGAATCCAATGAATTTTAACTTTATTAAATTCTGTGCACCGCAAATAATCGATCGTCAATCTCACTTCACCTGAGCACCATGTCCCACCGTTTCGACTGGCACAACCCGTATCCCACGGTTCGCATTCCCCTGTTTGCACGCAACGTTGTCTCCACCTCGCACCCGCTGGCCGCGCAGGCCGGATTGCGCATGCTGCTGGCCGGCGGCAGCGCCGTGGATGCGGCCATCGCGGCGGCAGCCATGCTGACCGTGGTCGAGCCCGTCTCGTGCGGTCTCGGCAGCGATGCCTTCGCTATCTTGTGGGACGGCAAGGAACTGCACGGGTTGAACGCTTCCGGCACCGCGCCACAGGCTTGGAACCTCGACTACTTCCGCAAGAAATATGGCGAAGACGCCAACGGCAACCCGAAGCGCCCCACGCGCGGCTGGGATGCGGTGACGGTACCCGGCGCCGTCTCCGCCTGGGCCGCGCTGCACGCGCGCTTCGGCAAGCTGCCGTTTGCCGATGTGCTGGAACCCGCCGCCGAGATTGCCGAGCGTGGCCATACCGTCGCGCCCATCGTCGCGCACAAGTGGGCCGCAGCAATCCCCGAGCTGCACAATCAGCCCGGCTACGCGCGAGCCTTCATGCCGCACGGGCGCGCACCGGAGGTCGGCGAGAAATTCGTCTTTGGAGAGGCCGCGGCCACGCTGCGCCGCCTCGGCCAGACCAACGGCCGCGATTTCTACGAAGGTGAACTCGCTGAACGCATCGCCGCGTACTCGCGCGAGTGCGGTGGCGGCATGACCGCACAAGACCTGCGCGACTACCGTCCGGAATGGGTCACACCCATCAGCAAGCGCTACCGCGGTTACGACGTGCACGAGATCCCGCCCAACGGCCAGGGCATCGCCGCGTTGATTGCGCTGGGCATTCTCGACCGCTTCGACCTCGGCGCCCTGCCCGTCGACTCGGCCGATTCGCAGCATCTGCAGATTGAAGCGATGAAGCTGGCGTTTGCCGATCTCTACAAATACGTGGCCGACCCGCGCTCGATGGAGGTCACGCCCGAGCAGATGCTCGACGACGCGTACCTCGATGCACGCGCCAAGCTCATCGACATGGGCCGCGCGCAGGTGCCCACCTTCGGCATGCCGCGCGCCGGCGGCACGGTGTACCTGACCGCCGCGGACGAGAACGGCATGATGGTCTCGTTCATCCAGTCGAACTACATGGGCTTCGGTTCCGGCGTGGTGGTGCCGGGCACCGGCATCAGCCTGCAGAACCGCGGCTTCGGTTTTTCGATGGACGCGCGGTCGGCCAACGTGGTGGAAGGCGGCAAGCGGCCGTTCCACACGATCATCCCGGCGTTCCTGACCAAGGACGGCAAGCCGCAGATGAGCTTCGGCGTGATGGGCGGCGACATGCAACCGCAAGGCCATCTGCAGACGCTGGTGCGCATGCTCGATTACAAGCAACAGCCGCAGGCCGCGTGCGACGCACCACGCTGGAAGGTCAACCGCGATTTCACCCTCGACGTGGAAGCGACCATGAACGCCGCCACCGTTGCCGCGCTGGAAGCGCGCGGACACAAGCTGGAATCGGTGGCCGACCCGTACATGGATTTCGGCTCCGGCCAGTTCATCTGGCGTCTGTCGGATGACGCAGACCACGGCTATGTCGCCGCCAGCGACAGCCGCCGCGACGGCCACGCGGTGGGCTTCTAAGCCCTCCCCTCAGGCGCGTTGCCCCGTCAGCCGGACCAGCAACGCGCCGCATTCCCCATCAAAGCGAATCCGGCCAGCACCAAAGGAACCCCACCATGACCGCCCCGCTCGCGGCAAGTGCTGACGCGCCCGCACGTTCCACACTTGCACCTGCCCACGCACGCCGCATCGTCATCTCGTCGTCGATCGGCAATGCGCTGGAGTGGTACGACTTTCTGGTCTACGGCTTCTTCGCGTCCATCATCGGAAAACTGTTCTTTCCTGCCGACGACGAATGGGTGTCGCTGCTGTTTGCGGTGGGCAGCTTTGGCGTGTCGTTCATCACGCGGCCGGTGGGCGCGATCGTGCTGGGCATCTATGCGGACCGCAAGGGGCGCAAGGCGGCGCTGACGCTGTCCATCTTGTTGATGATCGTCGGCACGCTGGCAATTGCCGTGATGCCGAGCTACCGTCAGATCGGCCTTGTCGCGCCTGTGGCCATCCTGCTTGCGCGCCTGGTGCAGGGCTTTGCAGTGGGCGGCGAGTTCGGCAGCGCGACAGCGTTCATGGTCGAACACAGCACGCGCGGGCGCGGCTATTACGCCAGTTGGCAGTTCGCCAGCCAGGGCCTGGCGGCGATCCTTGCCTCGGGCTTCGGAGCACTGCTGACGGCGTCGCTCACGACGGCCGATCTGGAAAGTTGGGGCTGGCGCCTGCCGTTCATCTTCGGGCTGCTGGTCGGGCCCGTCGGCTTCTACATCCGCCGACACCTGGATGAGACGCCCGAATTTGTCGCCGAACAGAAGAAAACGACGGCCGGTCCTCAGGCAACGTTCGCATCTCAGTGGACCAACCTGTTGCTGGCGGTGGGCGTGGTGGCGCAGTCGACCGTATCGGTCTACGTGCTGCAGCTCTACATGCCGACATATGCCGTGAAGCAGCTGCATCTGCCGGCAGCCCAATCGTTCGCGGTCGTGGTCCTGAACGGCGGGCTGCAGTTTCTGCTCTCCCCGGTGATGGGCGCGCTGTCGGATCGCATCGGCCGCATTCGCATCATGCTGACCACCTCCGTGCTGATGATGCTATTGATCTACCCGATGTTTGCCGTGCTGCGCACCCATCCGACCATCGGCGCGCTGCTGGTGCTGCAGGCCGTGACGGGCATCTTCAAGGCGGCGTATTCGGGCCCGATGCCCGCGCTGATGTCGGAGATCTTTCCGACGCGCGTGCGCTCGACGGGACTGTCTCTCGGCTACAGCCTGGGCGTGACGGTGTTCGGCGGGTTCGCGCCGCTCATCGTCACGTGGCTGATCCACGCGACGGGCGATACGCTGGCCCCGAGCTATTACGTGCTGACCGCAGCCGCGGTAAGCGGACTCTCGCTGGGCGTGATCGCGCTGCGCCGGCGCAAGCCTGCGCGCGCCGCCTGAGCGTGCAGAAGACCACGCTCGTCGCAGCGGTTCAGGCACCCTTGTACCAGGCCGCATTCCACGGTGCGCCCTGACCCTTCAGATGACGTGCGCCCCGATGATGGCGGCGCGTACCGCGGGACGTCCGGCCATGGCTCTCGAAGCCAGGCGCTGACTCGTCGATCGTCTCGGTCTCCGCCACCGTGCGAGCGCGGGCGGGCATCTGTGAATAGATGCGCTGCTCCATGCGATCTCGCGCCGCCGCGACGCGTTCGGGCGAGGCCGCCAGCGCGGACGGCTCGAGCTGCGCCATGGGTGCCGCCGGCCGCGACGGGACGGCACTGGCTGGTACCGCCGCCACCGCGACGCTCACGGCCTCGCCCGCCTGCGCAGTCGCCGGGGCACGGCCAGCCAGGCTTTTCACCCATGGCGCGTGATACATCCCGACGTAGGCGGCGCCCATCACCGCGATAAGGGCCGCCGCCACGTTGGTGAACGCCCCACCGACCATGGCCCCCCACGCGCGCGCCCACCAGGGCCTGCACTCGGCTGCGCGCGGCTCCGCCTCCACGTCGGACACCCGGATCGGATCGACGTGCATGGCAGCGAGGGGAGGAGGCGCCTCCGCGGCGTTCGGCGGTAGGGCCGTCATCGAAGCAGGCAAACGCATGGTGAACACTCGGGATCGTTATTCGGAAATCGCCGCATGACACGCGCGTGACAGCGGGGCATCGGGATCGGCAGCTTTGGCTAGCAACTTTCCTGCCGGGCATTGTGCGACGCCACAAACTTCCGCAATCCGTTGCCAGCGGGGTTTTCGGATCGCGCCGCAGACGATTCCGACGGCGCCGTGGGTGCCGGCTTGCCTTCCGGACAGGTAGACTTTGCAAAGTTTGCCGGGTGTGACGCCGGTGCCAGTGCATCAAGGGAGAAACACGTGCGTTGGGATGACATGCGCGAGAGCAGTAACGTGGAGGACGAACGCGAGTCCTCGGGTGGCGGTGGCTTCGGTGGCGGTGGCATGCGGCTTGGCATCGGCGGGATTGCCATCGTGGCAGTCGTCGGCCTGCTGATGGGCAAGAATCCCCTGGAAATCCTCGGCATGGTGATGCAGGCGTCGCAGAACGCGCCGGTGCAGTCCGCGCCGCACAGCCCGGCCCGACCGACCGGCGAGACTGACAATGACCGCAGCAAATCGCTCGTCACGCACGTGCTGGGCGACACGGAAGACACGTGGTCGCAGCTCTTCAAACAGGCCGGGCGCGCGTATCAGCCACCCAAGCTGGTGCTGTTCCGCCGGGGCATCCGCTCAGGCTGCGGTGACGCCACGTCCGCTGTCGGGCCGTTCTACTGTCCGGCCGATACCAACGTGTATCTGGATCTCAGCTTCTTCGATGAGCTGCGACGCCGCTTCGGCGCGCCGGGCGACTTTGCCGCGGCGTATGTGGTCGCGCATGAGGTCGGGCACCACGTGCAGAACCTGCTGGGGGTCTCGGAGAAGGTCAACCGCGCTCAGGCCGGCAAGCCCGAACGCGTGGTCAATGCGCTGTCCGTCAAACTGGAGCTGCAGGCCGATTGCCTGGCGGGGGTGTGGGGCCACTTTGCGCAGCAACGCGGCCTGCTCGAGCGCGGCGATCTTGAACAGGCGCTCACTGCCGCCCACGCCATCGGGGACGACACGCTGCAGCGCAATGCCGGCCGCAGCGTCACGCCAGACGCCTTCACGCACGGCACGTCGGAGCAGCGTATGCACTGGTTCCGCCAGGGTTTTGACGGCGGAGACCTCCGCCAGTGCGACACGTTCCGCGCCGGAGCAGACGCCTAGCCCCGCCCTTCTCCTCAGCGACCGCCGCTGCAGTCCAGCAAGGCACCGGTCACATAAGACGCCGCATCGGTAAGCAGCCACACGATGGATTCGGCCACTTCCTCGGGCGTGCCCGGCCGGCCCATGGGCGTGCCGGCGCCCAGACGCTGAGCGCGGTCGGGTTGGCCGCCCGACGCGTGGATGTCGGTCTCGATCAGGCCCGGGCGCACGGCGTTCACGCGCACGCCATCGCGGGCCAGTTCGCGAGCCAGGCCAATCGTCATGGTGTCCATCGCGCCCTTGGAGGCCGCGTAGTCCACATACTCGTGCGGCGAGCCCAGCCGCGATGCTGCCGATGACACGTTGACCAGCGAACCACCGACTCCACCGCGCGAGGTGCACAGGCGTCGCGCCGCTTCGCGCGCCACCAGAAAGGCACCCAGCACATTGGTCTCGAACATCGTGCGCAGGCGGTGTGTGGTCATGTCGGCCACGTCCTGTGCCTCGGCCACGATGCCGGCGTTGTTGACCACGCCGTGCAGGGTCCCAAAACGCCCCGCGGCCGCGTCGAACAGCGCAATCACATCTTCATCGCTCGACACGTTGCCCTGCACCGCCAGCGCGCGGCCGCCAGCCCGTTCGACAAGTTCCATGGTCTCTTCTGCCGCTTGCCGGTTACCGCGATATTGCAGCGCGACGGACCAGCCGCGTTGCGCGCACAGCACCGCCGTGGCGCGGCCGATACCCCGGCTGCCGCCGGTGATGACGATGGTCTTGGACATGCCGGTCTCCCGATGTGTTGTTGTGCCTGCATTGTGCCGATACGCCCCGGTTCTGACACCGAGGGAGATGTCCGAATGCGGCGAACGCGCGCCGCCCGACGAGACTAGACTAGCCGTCAAATCTCCGGCTCACCACCATGCAACTCGATCACGACGCCTGCTATCACGCCGTACGATCGCGCGACCGGCGCTTTGATGGCTGGTTCTTCGTCGGCGTGACGTCCACCGGCGTCTATTGCCGGCCGATCTGCGCAGTGCGCACACCGCGACAGCAGAACTGCCGCTTCTTCTCGACAGCCGCGTCGGCGGAACGCGCCGGCTTTCGCCCCTGCCTGCGTTGCCGGCCGGAACTGGCGCCGGGGCACAGTCTGGCCGAGATGTCGTCGAACCTGGCGCGCGCGGCTGCCCGCATGATCGACGAAGGCTTTCTGCAAGAGCATGACCTGGCCGAACTGGCCACTGCCGTCGGCGTGACAGACCGCCATCTGCGCCGCATCTTCCGCGCCGAGTTCGACGTCTCTCCGGTCGAATATGCCCAGACGCAGCGGCTTCTGCTGGCCAAGCACCTGTTGACGGACACGGCAATGCCGGTCAGCGACATTGCGTTTGCAGCCGGCTTCGGCAGCGTGCGCCGCCTGAACAGCGGGTTTGCCGAGCACTACGGCTTTGCGCCGACACGCCTGCGTGCCCGCAGTGGCGGTGCGCGCACCGGCGATGGTCCCACACTCATGCTCGGCTATCGGCCGCCCTTCGCGTGGCATGCGCTGCTGGATTTCCTGCGTGCCCGTGCTGTCGACGGCGTTGAAGTGGTCGACGCAGACAGCTACGCACGCACGATCAGCGTCGACTATGCCGGCGCGCGCCACACCGGCTGGCTGCATGCGCGCAACGTGCCGCAACGCCACGCGGTGGCCCTCACGCTGTCCCCCAGCCTGCTGCATGCGATGCCTCCCGTGCTGGCCCGCGCGCGACGCCTGTTCGATCTGGACTGCCGGCCCGATCTGGTGGATGCCCACCTCGGTGCGCTCGCCGCTGACATGCCGGGGCTGCGCGTACCGGGCGCCGTGGACGGCTTTGAGATCGCGGTGCGCGCCATCGCCGGGCAGGTGATCTCGCTCGCGCATGCACGGCGCATCCTGGCTCGCCTGACGGCCGCATTTGGCACGCCGGTGCCGCAACCGCGCAATGGGTTGCCGATGACGTTCCCTTCCGCTGCCACGCTGGCGGTGGTCGATCCGCAGATGCTGTGCGCGCAGACGGGGCTGCAGGCCAGCCGCGCCGTCACCGTCGTGGAGCTTGCACGTACCCTGGATGGCGGCAACCTGCGCCTGGAGCCCCTGGAGCCGATTGCGCCAACGCTTGAGGCACTGCAAGCGTTGCCCGGTATCGGCGAATGGACCGCTCAATATGTCGCCATGCGCGCGCTGGCCTGGCCCAATGCATTTCCGCTGGGCGATTACGTGTTGCGCAAGCGCTTGGCCGCAGGCGATGGCGCGCTGCCCACGAGACGCGCAATGGTCGAGCGCGCTGAACGCTGGGCGCCGTGGCGCGCCTATGCCGCCATGCACCTCTGGCACCGCGACGGCCCCCTCTCCGCCACCGTTCCGTGCTAACCGCCATGTATCGCCACACGTTCGTCTGCCCCCTGGGCAAGCTGCTGCTGATCGCCACCGATACCCACCTGACCGGCGCGTTCTTCAGCGGCCAAAAGACCACGCCCCTGCATGCCGCGACCATGCCACCGGGCCCGAGCGAACCGATCATCCGCGAAGCACAAGCGCAGTTCGAGGCGTACTTCGCCGGCAGGCTGCATGAGTTCAGCCTGCCGATGGCGCCCGCCGGCACGCCCTTCCAGCGGGATGTCTGGCGCCTGTTGTGCAGCATTGCCTTCGGTGAATGCACCACCTATGGCCAGATCACCGCACGCCTGGGCCTCACGCGTGAGCATGCGCGCACGGTGGGCACAGCCATCGGCCGTAACCCGATCTCGATTGCCATCCCGTGTCACCGCGTGGTCGGCGCCGATGGCGCGCTCACCGGCTACGCCGGCGGCTTGTCGCGCAAAGCCGCGCTGCTGCGGCTCGAAGGCCATCCCGCGCAGGTGGGCATACGCCTGCCGGTGGTCGGTGATGCCCGCCAGCATCCGCTCGACCTGGCCCCGGCATGAAAGCCGTGGAGCGCGGACAATGACGCCCGCATCCCGCCTGCGGCGGGCCAGACCTCACACCACCCTATAGAGACCGCTCCATGCGCCGCTCCGATGTCTTGGAACTCCTGACGCTCGCCGCCTTGTGGGGCGGCTCCTTCCTGTTCATGCGTGTGGCCGCTCCGCAGTTTGGGCCGGTGGCGCTGATCGCGCTGCGCGTAGCCATCGCATCGTGCTTCCTGGTGCCCGTGCTGACCTGGCGCCGGGGACTGAGCGGGCTGCGTGCGCATTGGCCCCACCTGCTGGCGGTCGGTGTGCTGAACTCGGCCATTCCGTTCTGCCTGTTCGCCTATGCAGAGCTCACACTCACCGCGGGCTTTACGTCGGTGCTCAATGCGGCAGCACCCCTGTTTGCGGCGATCGTGGCGTTTGCGTGGCTCGGCGAGCGGATGTCGTCGCTGCGCGTGCTGGGGCTGGCGATCGGCTTCGTCGGCGTGATCGTGCTGGTGGGCGGTTCATCGGCCATCGATGCCAGGCAAGGGGGAATGGCGGTGGCCGCGGCGCTGTCGGCTACCGTGCTATACGGCCTGGCCAGCAGCTATACCAAGCGCTTCCTGACCGGCGTGCCGCCGCTTGCCGTGGCGGCCGGCAGCCAGCTGGCGGCCGCCGCTGTGCTGGCGCCGCTGGCGTTCTGGCTGTGGCCCGCCCAAACGCCTACCGGCGGTGTGTGGCTGCACGTGATCGGTCTGGGCATCGCATGCACGGGCGTCGCATACATCCTGTTCTTCCGTCTGGTTGCACACGTGGGACCGACGCGCGCGGTGTCGGTGACGTTTCTGATCCCGGTGTTCGGCGTGCTGTGGGGCATCCTGTTCCTGGGTGAACAGTTGACGCTCAACATGGTGTTCGGCTGCGCGGTGATCCTGCTCGGCACGTCGCTGTCCACCGGTGTGCTGGCGCCGGGCAAGAAAGCGCGTACAAAACCGGACGGTACGATCGACGAGAAGGATTCGATGCTGCGCTCCGGCCGCTGATGCGTCGCGCCAAACCACCGGGTTGAATGGCGCGCTTCGATGCGGTCACGAACTTGTCGAAAAGGCGGTGTATTTTTTTCGCTTTTCATTATCGATGCACTGTGTTCTGCCATTCGTGCAATGCATCAAGTTTCTAAAAGAAAGCCATCTGGCCTAGCGTTGTAATAAATACGTCGTCGTGCGCGGCCATGGCAATTTCTTCCATAGCCCTGGCCGCACCCTGCTACCAGCTTTAAAGTTGGTGAAAGCCTGAAATCAACATCGAGGACATCGCCCTTCAAGCAGGCGATCTTAACGATCCGATAATCCGATTTCAGAAACTTGCAGCATTGAAATCGGCGCTTTTCAATGGTTCATCAAATTTTCTTTGTTATGCTCGGACCTCGGTCGATGAGGGGCGTGCAAGGGAATCTCCGCAGGGTATCTGCGTATCGTTGATTTCCGATTGCTGGCGGATCCTCCGCAGCGCGGCCGACCAAGCACGCTCCATCAAATACGCTGGAATTGCGCATGCTGGACGTCTATCTGAACAAGCATCTGATCGGTCGAATCTCGGGCGGCCGCCACGGTTGGGCGTTCAGTTACGACGCTCGGTGGCAGACGGCCTCCCAGGGCTTTGACCTGAGTCCGCACTTGCCCCGCGCTGACGGCACGATCGCCGACACGGCGCAGACGCACCCGGTGCGGCATTTCTTCGAGTATCTGCTGCCCGAACCGGCACGTGATGCACCCAAGACCGCGGCGGCGGCGCTCGAGCATCTCGCCCAGGCGGCCCCCGATCTGGATGGTCCGCTGACGCTGGTTCCCGCCGGCCTCAAACCCAGCAACGGTCGCGCGGACGGCCTCTCTGAACGCGATGTCGTGCTGCAATTCCGGCAAAACGTCGGACGGCCGAACCCGCCCACACCGCTGCAGGTGGCCGAACCCCGCGCACGCTACGGCACAACCCATGCAGCGTCCAAACCCGAAGCGATCCACCTGCCCTTCCTCGCATCCAACGGTCTGCCGGTGTCGATGTGGCTGGGCCGTTTTGCCGCGCCGGCCAACGCTGCACAATCCAGTCATTTCGTGCGGTTGGACCTGGGTGAAGGCGCCCACCTTCCCTATGCCACCATCAACCATTGCTGGGCCACCCTGCTTGGTCGGAGCATTGGGCTGGAAACACCATTCCTCGGTCTGCGGCAGTTTCCGGAGACCGCTGCCGTCGTCCAGCGGTTGGATCGCACGCTGCGCTGCAAGAGTGATGACACGGCACTCGTGCAGGCACGCTATGTGGTCTCTGCCGTCCAGCTGCTCGGGCTCTCGCCGGGGCACCGTTTTCTGCCCATCACGGTTGAGCAGGTCGCTCAATGCGCACGCCTGTGCGCCGACCCGACGGCTGCCACGGCATCGCTCTTTCGCTGGATGGTCTTCTGCCTGCTGATCGGCGGGCGCAATGCATCGGCCGGCACCCTGCATTTCCACATCGGGCCAGACGGTATCCGTCTGGCCGCACACGATCACCTGTTCTGCGCCGCGGTCTATGCGAAGGAGTGGGACACCGATGCCCTTTCGACCGACGCCCAAGCCCGGTACGACGCCATTGACCAGGAGGCCTTGCTCGCGCTGGCCGACCATCTCGGCTACGACGCAGCACAGGCCCGCCGCGAACTGCTGCGCCTGATCAGCATGCTAGCGCCGCAATCGTCCTTCGTGGCGACGCATCTGTCACAGGCGTTGGGACATTCGCCTACGCGCGCGGCAGAAATCGACTTTCTCGCGCGCATCCACCGTCATGTGTCGGAGACGGCGCGGCGGTTGGGTGGCAAAGCCGCGGAGATCTGAAACCGATCGCGATCGACTAGCGCACGCCAAGGCTGACGGTGCCATAGCGGGCGTAGCCGTGCGCCGCGAGCGTGTCCATGGCTTCGGCTTCCGCCCGGGCGAACGCCAAAGCCAAGAGGTCGGGGCTTCCTCCACCGAAGGCGAATGCCTGGTAGGCCGCAAACGCCTCGCGTGGCGATACCGCGCTGCGCTCAAGCACCCGCTGCGCGGCTTCCAGAGCCGCGCGAACCGTCGCATCCGCAGGCGGGGCATCGCGAAACGAGAGCTGAAGACACATCGCCGGCGTCATTCGAGTTGCGATTCCAGGGAGCGGCAGACCCATCCCAGTCTAGGCAAGCCCCCAGCCGGTGCCAACTCCTGCGAAGGCCTGTCGGGCCCGTGGCATGACATCCGGATACGGTCGGCGCCGGGGCATGACTGGCGACGGGTCTATCCGGGCTGCCCCGGGGTGCATGGCAGCGCACGCCCCTGCATAATCAAAACGCTTGATCAAGCAACAATATGGCCCAAAAAGCCCGCAACGCAAGGAGACCCCATGCCCGCTCGCCCCGCCCGCTTCCAGCACGCCGCGCTCGCCTGGCTGCTCGCAGGCATCGCCGTTCCGGCACTCGCACAGACATCGCTCCCTGGCGGCGCGTCGGCAAGCGCTTCCGCGACTGCCGCCAGCAGCATTGACGTGGCCCAGGTCAAGCCAGCTGTGGATGCAGCGGTCAATGCCGACTACGGCCAGCTGGATGCACTCTACAAGGACATCCACGCCCACCCGGAGCTCGCCTTTCAGGAAACGCGTACCGCCGCCAAGCTGGCCGCTGAAATGCGCAAGATCGGCTTTGAGGTGACGGAACATGTGGGCAAGACCGGCGTGGTGGCTGTGTATCGCAATGGCGCCGGCCCGACGATCCTGGTGCGCACCGAACTCGACGCGCTGCCGATGGAAGAAAAGACCGGCCTGCCCTACGCAAGCCACGTCCGCACGAAATGGAGAGGCGAAGACGTCGGCGTGGCGCACAGCTGCGGACATGACGTGCACATGGCGTCCTGGGTGGGCACCGCAAAAACGCTCGTCGCGCTCAAGGACCGTTGGCACGGCACGCTGTTGTTCGTAGCGCAGCCCGCCGAGGAAACCGTGTCTGGCGCGCAAAGCATGATCGACGACGGGTTCTTCAAACGCTTTCCCAAACCCGACTATGCGTTCGCCCTGCACACCGGCCCAGGGCCGTATGGCGCGATCGTCTTCAACAGCGGCCCGATCACGTCCAACTCCGACGGGCTGGAAATCACCTTCAAGGGCCGCGGCGGCCACGGCTCCGCGCCAGACAAGACGATCGACCCGGTGATGATGGCGGCGCGCTTCGTGGTCGATCTGCAGAGCGTGATCAGCCGCGAGAAGGATCCGCAGGAATTCGGCGTGGTCAGCATTGGGGCCATCCAGGGCGGTAGCGCAGAAAACATCATTCCCGACAGCGTGCTGCTGCGCGGCACGATCCGCTCGTACAAGCCGGCAGTGCGCCAGAAGATGCTCAACGGCATTCGCCGCACGGCCAAAGCGGTGACGGACATGTCGGGCGCACCGGAGGCCAACATCAAGATCACCGAGGGCGGCAAAGCCGTCAACAACGATCCCACCGTCGTGGCACGCACCGAGGCGGTGTTCAAGACTGCCTTCGGCAATGACCGCGTACTACGGGTGCCGCCCATTACCGCCAGCGAAGATTTCTCCGCGTTTGTTGACGCGGGCATCCCTTCGATGTTCTTCTTCATCGGCGCGAATGATCCGCAGGCGTACTTTGCTTCGCTCAAGCCGGGTGCCAAGCCGCTGCCGATCAATCACTCGCCGCTGTTTGCGCCGGTGCCCGAGCCGACCATCAAGACGGGCGTCACAGCGATGTCGCTGGCAGTGCTCAACGCGCTCCAGTGGAATACGGCTTCGGGCCAGTAAGCTCACCGACGGGGGCGCGGTACCACGGCAGCCGCGCCCGATTGCTTCTTCTTTCAGATGGGGAGTCGTTTCATGTTCAATCGCATCGTCCGCGCGAGTGTCTTCGCGCTATGCGCCTGCCTTGCCGCGCCCGCGCTGGCGCAGGCCACCAACCGCCTCGACGAAATCATCGCCCGAGGCACCTTGCGTGTCGGCACCACCGGCGACTACAAGCCCTTCAGCTACAAGAACCCCGGCGACGGTCGCTTCATCGGCCTCGATGTGGAAATGGGCGAACGCCTGGCCAAGGCGCTGGGCGTGAAACTCGAAGTGGTGCCGACCACCTGGTCCACACTGATGCAGGACTTTGCAGCGGATCGATACGACATCGCCATGAGCGGCATATCCGTGACGCTCGAGCGCCAGAAGAAGGCGTTTTATTCGATCCCGTATCAGCGCGATGGCAAGACGCCGATCACGCGCTGCGAGAACCAGGCCAAATTCCAGACCTTGGCGCAGATCGATCAGCCCAACGTGCGCGCGGTCGTCAACCCTGGCGGCACCAACGAGAAATTCGCACGAGCACATCTGAAGCAGGCACAGATCCGCGTGTACCCGGACAACGTGACCATCTTCAATGAAATCGTTGCCGGCCGCGCCGACCTGATGATGACCGACGCGATTGAAACGCGGCTCCAGCAGAAGCTGCACCCGGAACTGTGCGCCGTGCACCCGGACGCTCCGTTCGACTTCTCGGAGAAAGCCTATCTGCTGCCGCGCGACGTGGTGTTCAAGAACTTCGTCGACCAGTGGCTGCGGCAGACCATCGAGAGCGGCGAATTTGGCAAGCGCTTCGACGCCTGGCTGGCGTATCCGTGGAATACACCCGCCAAATAAGCGAAAGCGTCAATGGAGGTCGGCGCGCTGTCCGTGCTGCAAGGCCAGGGCGTCACGCAGCAGCGCGTCCGTCATGTCCCGACCCAGCAGTTCTGGGTCGAAGCGCGCCGAAAAGCGCGTCGAGCACGATTCCACCTGCAACACCACTTGGCCAGGCGGCAGCAGTTCGATGTCGACATGGACGTCCTCGTCGTCTTCGGTGAAGGCGTGCAGAAGCGTCAGCGCACGGTAGCCGTCCGCACGCTCCACGGCGGCTTCGGTCCATGCCGGCGCCAGCAAGGCGCAGTTGACCAGCGTCTCCGGCTCGTCCGGACGATACAGATGCAGGCCCATCATGGTCGACGCGGCATCGGCCACGCTTGACCACTCTTCGGCCTGGATCAAATCGCCCAGAAGTCGGATGTCGTCGACGGCGGCATCCGTCTGCACATACGCGGCACCCAGGAAGAACGCGGTCTCATCACGAAACCCGCCGGCAGCCGTGTTGCGCCACAGCCGATGGCCACCCTTGCTACCCAGGGCCACCTGCGACAGCACCTTCGCGGCGCGTGCGCCGTCGGCGCCCGACCACTGGTCCACCGCACCATGCGAGAACAGGCGATCGGCCATCACCAGCCCCACGCCGTCCGGCAATACACGCGACTCAAGCCATTTCGCCAGCACGTGCACGCCGCCAAAGGGCATCTCTGGCCGGCCTACCGCATGTGCGCGCACGCGGCCGTTTTCCGGTACGTGGAATGGCATGGCGAACAGCCTCGCCTGGTAGGCAACGCCGTCGACGTCGAAACGGGCGATGGAAGCGGTGGTGATGGGCATGATGGCCTTCCTTCTTGCTGCACGGCCGGGCAGAAAACAGCGCCCGTTCCTGCATCAACGACCATCTGCGCGGAAGGTTTAGGGGCAAAACGCCCCATCCTGGGGAGCGGAATCGCCTCGCCTGTAACGCAATGCAACAATTCGGCGCGTGCCGGAGCGGAATCTTTTGCCAGGCACAACGTCACACTTCCGCATTAAGGGTTATCCCGTATCTCACATTAATGTGTCAAATCAATGACTTATGTGCAGATTTGGGTGCTTGAGGGGCCACAATTGTTCTTATTTTTTGAACAAACAGTTTAACGGAACCACTTTTTTACCCTCCAAGCAACGACTAAGCTTATGCCATCGCGTTACCGCACTGCAGCGAATACGCCCCGGCAGTAACGTTCACCCCCCGACTGTGGAGTCCATGATGAAAACCAAGAACCTGATTCTCGCCTCGCTGATCGCTGTTGCCGCCGTTCCCGCTTTTGCCGCCGGCGTGCAGGGCAAGGACCCGTACACCAACGGCCAGGCCGTGACCAAGGCTGACCCGTACACCGACGGCGCCCGCAAGGCAGACATCTACACGGACGGCGCACTGCGCAAGACCGATGCGTACACCGATGGCCAACTGCGCAAGGCCGATCCGTACACGGACGGCGCCCTGGTGGGCAAGGCCGATCCGTTCACCGACGGCCAATAAGCATCGTCGGGCGCGCGCTGCGCGTCCACCGAACACCAATCTCTCCCTCCCCGTTTGCCGGGCGCTCCAGTCGCCACCGGCATCGGTTTCCCGAGGCGGCCCTTCAAGGCCGCCTGTTTTTTTGCCTATCGCGGGCGGAGCCTCCACGCCTCCTCGCCCCCCATGTGTCCGGGCTTTCCCTGCTCAAGGCCCCGTGCAGCCGTCCGATATGTTGGAAGGCAACCATCGGCACAGCGGCGCTATTTTGCGCAAACACTCCGCTGCGGCCGCCATCTGGACTGGGGGGATGTAGATATCAACATGCGCAAGCGCATTGCCATTGAACACCTGCGGGTAGGCATGTATCTCGACGAATTTGTCGGCTCGTGGCTGGACCACCCGTTCTGGCGGGCCCGCTTTCGTGTCGAAGATACCGGCCAGTTGCAGCGCCTGCGTGCCAGCGGCATCCGCGAGGTGTGGATCGATACCGCGCGAGGAACAGATGTGCCCTGCACACCGGCGGTACCATCGCCCCCCGGGCCCTTGGCGGCGCCGCCAGGCACGGCGGAAACCGCCATCACGCCGCGCCCGATCAGCCACGCAGACGAGATGCGCCGCGCCGCGCGCCTCATCAGCAAGGCGGAGGTCGCCGTGCAAGCCCTATTTGCCGATGCACGCATGGGCCGCACCATCGAAGCGCGCGACGCGCTACCGCTGGTCGAGGCGATTTCCGGCTCGGTGGACCGCCACCCGAGCGCGCTGGTGAGCCTGGCGCGCCTGAAAACGAAAGACCGCTATACCTTCCTGCACTCGGTGGCTGTATGCGCGCTGATGGTGGCGCTGGGCCGCCAGCTCGGCCTGTCCGATGACGAAGTGCGGGATGCCGCCCTGGCGGGCCTCCTGCACGACATTGGCAAGATTGCCATTCCGCCCCAGGTGCTCAACAAACCCGGCGCACTCACGGCCGACGAGTTCCGCAGCGTGATCGCCCACCCGCAAGCGGGGCACGACATCCTGGCCGGCGACAGCAGCATGCGCGACATTGCCCTCGACGTGTGCCTGCACCACCACGAGCGCATGGACGGAACAGGTTATCCGCACAAACTCGCTGGCGAGGGCATCTCGCTCTTCGCACGCATGGGCGCGATCTGCGATGTGTATGACGCCATTACCTCCGACCGTCCTTACAAGAAAGCCTGGGAAGCCTCCTACGCCATCCAGCGCATGGTCGAATGGCGCGGCCACCATTTCGACCCGATGGTCTTCAACGCGTTTGTCAGGAGCGTAGGCATCTATCCGGTCGGCACGCTCGTGCGATTGCGCTCTGGCCGGCTGGCCGTGGTCATGCAGCACGTGCCAGGGGCATTGCTCACGCCCACGGTCAAGGTATTCTTCTCGATATCGTCGGGTACGCGGATTGCACCCGAACTGATCGACCTGGCGCAGACCGGCGACCAGATCGTCTCGCGCGAAGAGCCCCGGGACTGGGGCCTGACCGACCTCAACGAACTTTGGATACACGGCGACTGATCGGCAGTCCTTTCTTGCGGCGCATGCTGAAATGGCTTGCGCTGGGCTGGCTGACGTGCTGTGCATGGGCATGCGCCGACCAACCGCTGCGCATCGGCTCCAAGCGTTTCACGGAATCCTACGTGCTGGCCGAAATCCTCACGCAGACCGCCGCCACGCGGGGCGCCGCAGAGCACGTTCCCGGCCTGGGCAACACTGCCATCGTCTTCGCAGCGCTCCAGAGCGGCAGCATCGACGCCTACCCCGATTACCTCGGCACCATCGCCGCTGACATCCTGCATCTGCCCGTCCGGCAAGCCGCCAACCCCGACCAGGCGACCCTGTTGGCCGACGTCAACCGCGCGCTCGCGCCGCTTGGCCTGGCCGCCGGCGTACCGCTGGGGTTTGAAGACACGTACGCGCTCGCCATGCGCGAAGCCGACGCCAGGCGCGAACAGATCCGCACGCTCGCCGATCTTGCCTCGCACCCAGCCCTGCGCCTTGGCCTGTCCCATGAATTCGTCGGCCGCGCCGACGGCTGGCCTGCGATTGCAGGCCGCTACGGGTTGCCACAGCATCCGACTGGCCTGGATCATGGTGTCGCCTATGACGCGCTGCGCGCCAGGCAGGTCGACGTGATCGACATCTACTCCACCGATGCCAGAATCCGCCGCGAACACCTGCGTGTGCTGGACGACCCTGCACATGTCTTTCCGCGCTACGACGCCGTTGTGCTTTACCGCGCCGACGTGATGCGGCGGCACCCGGCGCAGTGGCAAGCGATCATCGCGCTCGCAGGGCGCATTCATCCCGATGACATGGTGGCGATGAACGCGGCCGTGGAACTGGAAGGCCGTTCGTTTGGGCAGGTTGCGGGCGCGTTTCTGGCAGCGCGGGGCAACACGCCGGTTGCCACACCGACCCGCGCGTTCCTCACGCAATTGACCGACGGCCTGTGGCGCCTGACGCAACGGCATCTCACCCTGGTTGCCATTTCGACCGGCGTTGCCGTGCTGCTTGGTGTGCCGCTTGGGCTGGCGGCAGCGCGGCGGCCGATCAAGCAGCCGATCCTCGCGCTGGTGGGCGTGCTTCAGACGATTCCGTCGCTGGCGCTGCTGGCGATGCTCATCCCGATCGTCGGATCGATCGGCGTGGTGCCTGCATTGATCGCGCTGTCCCTGTATGCGCTGTTGCCCATCGTGCGCAACACCATCGTCGGCTTGGAGCAAGTGCCCGATGGCTTGCGCGACGCCGCGTTGGCGCTCGGTTTCACGCCCTCGCAACGTACGCGCGTGGTGGATCTGCCCCTGGCGCTGCCGATGATTCTGGCGGGCATCAAAACGGCCGCCGTCATCAGCGTGGGCACGGCCACGATCGCCGCGTTCATTGGCGCGGGCGGCTACGGTGAGCGCATCGCGACCGGACTCGCACTCAACGACAGCACGACGCTGCTGGCAGGCGCCCTGCCCGCGGCTGTGCTGGCGCTGCTGGTGCAAGGTGGATTCGAAGTCGTCGAGTGGCGGCTGCGCCGGCGCACCGGCACCTCGCTCCGCTAGCAAGCGCCAAGGCGCTGCATCCATTACCATGCGCGGTGATCGCAGCTGCGCAACGTACTCCCCTATGACCACACTCTCCACTTCCACCGCCCTGCTGATTGCGGCGGCCGGCGTCTATGCCGGCGCGCAGAACGCCCTCGCGGGCGGCGGCTCGTTCATTACGTTTCCGGCGCTATTGCTGGCGGGGCTCAACCCGCTGGCGGCCAACATGACCTCGACGATCGCGCTGTTCCCGAGCCAGATCACCTCGTCGATCGCGGGGCGCAAGCTGGCCGGCGGCGTAGATGCGGGCGAGCGTCATCTCTCGCTGAAGCACCTCATCGTCATCAGTCTCGTGGGGGGGGTGCTTGGGGCACTGTTGCTGCTGGCAACACCGCCTTCGTTCTTTGCCAAGCTGGTGCCGTACCTGGTGCTGTTTGCAACGAGCGTGTTTGCGTGGGGCAGCTTCCGACGCAAGCCGCTGCATGCCGCCGCAGGCATGTCGACCACGACACTGGCGACGATCCAGTTTGCGATTGCGATCTATGGTGGCTACTTCGGCGGGGGCATCGGTTTCTTGATGCTCGCGGCCCTCACGGTGGCAGGCCAGCAGGTGCGCATGGCAGGCGCGACCAAGAACGTACTAGCCATGACGATGAATGCGTCGGCCGTGGCGGTATTTGCGTTCTCGCCGCAAGTGAACTGGGCCGCCGTGGTGGCATTGGGCATCGGCGGCATCGCGGGCGGTGTTGCGGGGGCCTGGCTGCTGCACAGGCTGCCGGAGAAGGTGTTGCGCGGCTTCGTCGTGCTCGTCGGCATCATCCTGACGGTCTGGCTCTTCGTGCGTGCCTGAGGGCGGCGGATTGACGGCGTTTGTCCGACAGCCGGTTCAGTCAAACCCGGCTGTCTGCCGGCTTGCGGCTTCCCTATTGTGACGTTCTGGACTCACCCCCGATGGCACGCCACATGCGTGTCGTGAGTTCCGCCCCCGTTCACAACAAGGAGAACGAGCATGCAAGCACGCAACATGTCGAGTCTGGCTGCAGCCATTGCCGTAGCCATGTGCGCGTGGCTCAGCGCGGCGCCCGCGCTGGCCCAGCAGAAGGATCACAGCGCCGTCACTGGCGTCGACAGCACGATGGAGGGCCCGCGCACCCAGATGCAGCGTGAGGCCGATGCCGCCGCCAACCCCGGCTATCACAACGATGCCATGTCGGGCGCGCAGCCCAAGGCAAAGCCGGGCACCCTCAAGCAGAAAGTCCACCGGGCCCACGTGAAGACCGACAGGTGGGTTGACCAGCACGTCACGCACCGCAAGGGCAAGGTCAGCGCGGAATCTTCATCGGACCGCGCATTCTGGGCACGACGCGCGAGCCAGTGCGACGCGCTGGTTGGCGAAGCCCAGCGCGTCTGCCGTGAGCGCCGCTCCGAGGCCGCCGGCAGCCTGCAATAACGACGCGCGAGTCCACGAAAAAAAAAGCCGACGCAACTGCGTCGGCTTTTGGTTGACCCGCTGGCAATTCAGACGAGGCCGGTGCCGTAAAACACGGCAATCACAAAGAACACGGCGAGGGTCTTGATGATCGTCACGCAGAACACATCGCGATAGGCTTCGCGGTGCGTGAGGCCCGTCACCGCCAGCAGCGTGATAACCGCGCCATTGTGCGGCAGCGTATCCATGCCGCCCGAGGCCATGGCAGCCACGCGGTGCAGCACCTCCATCGGGATCCCCGTGGCCTGGGCAGCTTGCACGAACTGCTCAGCCATCGCAGCCAGCGCGATGCTCATGCCGCCCGACGCGGACCCGGTGATGCCCGCGAGCGTGCTCACCGTCACCGCTTCATTGACGAGCGGGTTCGGGATGGCGCGCAGGCCCTCGGCCAGCACCAGGAAGCCCGGCAACGCGGCGATCACGCCGCCAAAACCGTATTCCGATGCGGTGTTCATGGCGGCGAGAAGCGCGCCCGACACAGCTGATTTGCTGCCTTCCGCAAACCGTTCCTTGACAGCACGGAACGCGAACACGATCACCACGATGATGCCGATCAGCAGTGCCGCCTCGACCGCCCAGATCGCCGTCAGCTTGTCGGCTTCCACAGTGAGCGGCTTGGGCAGCCCGGGCAGCGCAACGGTGACAACCTTGCCGTACCACGTCGGAATCCAGCGCGTGAACAGCAGGTTCATCACGCCCACCAGCACCAGCGGCAGCAACGCGACCAATGGGTGCGCGAGCTTGCCACCAACGGCAGTCTCCGGCTCGTTCAGCAGCCGGGTGAGGCCGTGGTCATAGCCATGACCGTTGCGCGCAGCTGCGCGGCGGCGCCATTCCAGATACGACATGCCGACCACGATGATGAACAGCGCGCCAATCGTGCCCAGCTTTGGCGCGGCCCACGATGTGGTGTGGAAGAACGTGGTCGGGATGATGTTCTGGATCTGCGGCGTGCCGGGCAGCGAATCCATCGTGAACGAAAACGCGCCCAGCGCGATGGTGCCCGGGATCAGGCGCTTGGGGATATTGCCCTGGCGGAACATCTCCGCGGCAAACGGATACACCGCAAACACCACCACGAACAGCGACACGCCTCCATACGTCAGCAGCGCGCACACCAGCACGATGGAGAGCATCGCCCGCTTGGCCCCCACCACCCGGATGACCGAAGCGACGATCGAGCGGGAAAAGCCCGACAGCTCGATCACCTTGCCGAACACGGCACCAAGCAGGAACACAGGGAAATACAGTTTGACGAAGCCGACCATCTTCTCCATGAAGATGCCGGCAAACACCGGCGCCACGGCGGACGGATCGGTCAGGAGCACCGCGCCCAGGGCGGCCAGAGGTGCAAACAGGATGACGCTGTAACCGCGGTACGCGGCAAACATCAGGAACGCCAGCGCAGCCAGCACGATGATGACGGACATCGACAATCTCCTCGCATGCTCTTCTTTTAAGAGCGACGGATTGTATGTCGCGCTGCAACAGATTCCCGTTACGCAATCACGCGTATTGAACTGGCGGCGGAATTCGCGTTCGGCCGGGCTGTACGGGCCTCTTCGTCACGTAGACGATGACGATCAATGACGGCGACCCCCACCACCGTGGGCCCAGCCGCCATGCCCCCAACCCCGGCCTCCCCAGCCTCGGCCTCCCCAGCCGCGATGGCACCCCCAGCATCCGCCACCGCCGATCCAGACACTGCCGAAGATTGGCGTGGGATACACGGCGGGCCCGTAGTAGTAATACGGATCGTACGGATAGGCCGGGTACGTCGCCACCGGTGCCACGGCCACAGGGGCAATGGGGTTCCCGTAGGCATCGTAGTACGGTGCCACTACACAGCCGCTGAGCATGGCGGCAGCGCATGCGGCCACTGCCCTGGGCAGGATTGCGGCGATGCGGCCGCCGCGCCGCGGTGTCGGGTTCATGGTGCGCTCCATTCGGTGCATGTGCCTTCAGCTTGGACAGCGCGAGGCCCATTCGATTCCAGGACGGTGCCTGCCGGCTCACATGCGGGTGCCCTGTCAATTGTTGCCGCATCACTTACCATGACCGCTTCGCCGGATGCGCAGGGGGAGAAATCGCGGCCGGCGATACCCACCAAACATTGGAGGACTCATCCATGCAAGCCACGGCAGCGCCCGCCCAGGGCGATCGTGCAGCGTCTGCGGCCATCTCCGCCGTCACCCGACGCAAGGCCATCATTGCCGCCACCATCGGCAACGGCCTTGAGTGGTTCGACTTCACGGTCTACAGCTTCTTTGCGGTCATCATCGCGAAGCTGTTCTTTCCCACCGGCAACGACCTCACTTCGTTCTTGCTCACGGTGGCGACCTTTGGCGTGGGGTTCTTCATGCGGCCGGTCGGGGCTGTCGTGCTCGGCGTCTACGCAGACCGCGCGGGACGCAAGGCGTCGCTCACGCTCACGATCATGATGATGGCGCTGGGCACAGCACTCATCGGGCTGGCGCCGACGTACGCCCAGATCGGCATCGGCGCGCCGATCCTGATCGTGATCGCCCGGCTGATCCAGGGCTTCTCGGCGGGCGGCGAAGTGGGCGGCGCCACGGCGTTCCTGATCGAATACGCGCCGGATGAGAAGCGCGGCTATTTTGCAAGCTGGCAACAGGCGAGCCAGGGCATCTCGTTCATCCTCGGGGCGGCGATGGGCGCCATCGTGACGAACGGGCTGTCGCCGGAACAGATCGACGCCTGGGGCTGGCGCATTCCGTTCCTGTTCGGCCTGCTGATCGGGCCGGTCGGCATGTACATCCGCTCTCACCTGCACGAGCCGCCCGCATTCGAAGCGCAGAAGGCGAAGGCAGCGCAGGAACCGCGTCTTGCGCCGCTGTCGCAGGTGCTGCGCGATCACCCGCGCGAGGTGCTGGGCGGCCTGGGCGTGACGATCCTGTGGACAGTCTGCACCTACACGCTGGTGTTCTACATGCCGACATACGCCAAGCAGCAGCTCGGCCTGCCGCTGGGCGCGACGTTCCAATCGACGGCACTGTGCGGCGCGATCATCTTCGTACTGTGCCCGGTCATGGGCACCCTGTCGGATCGCATTGGCCGCAAGCGCATGCTGGGCACGGTGGCGCTCATCATCGCGGCGTCGGCCTATCCGCTCTTCCACTGGCTGAACGCGAGCCCGACCGTGCAGACGTTGCTGCAGGTACAGGTCATCCTTGGCGTGCTGCTGGCGGCGTTCACGGGCCCCGCGCCGGCGGTGCTGGCCGAGCAGTTTCCGACGGCGGTGCGCTCCACGGGGCTGTCGATTTCGTACAACCTGGCGGTGACGATCTTCGGCGGCTTCGCCCCGCTGATCGTGACGTGGCTGATCGCCAGCACGGGCAGCAAGCTGGCGCCGTCGTACTACGTGATGGTGGCCGGCGTCATCAGCGTCTTTGCGCTTGCGTTGATGCACGATCGCACCGGCAAGCCGATCGAGACGTAATCGGCTGAAACCCGCCCGATCCGCAGCGGCCGGTGGCTCAACCCACCGGCCGCTTGTCATTGGCCGCCGGCCACGCAGCGCTTTCCAACTCGCGCATGCCACGCACATCCGCTCGCGCGGTCATGACCCGTGCAGCCGTCACCGATTCCGCCAGGTCCCGGCGTCACGCGTACGGCACCAGCCAGCCGATGGCGCAACCGGTTCTACGCGACCTGTTTGCCGGGCCGGAACGCCCTGCGGCCGCCCGACAGCCACGGCGGCTGTGCGATCGTGACTGACGAAAGGCGATCGAAATCGACCACGCACGCGCACAATCGACGAGGCAGCGCGTGCCTGGCTGTCAAGGCCTCAGGGCGCCGCACCTGCGCGGCCACGCCGCCTGCCGAGCCCTGCACCACGACGCAGCGCCCCTTGCGCGCGCCCTACCCATCCGCTCGCGCCCCGAAACCACCACGGTGAGCCCGCGCGATCCGCCGTCGGCAGGGCCTCCGACCTCAAAGCCTTGTGCGACAGCCGTTTGCGCACTCGACATGATGTTCTGCCTGAAGTTTGCGTTGCCTCAACACACCGTGC
>JAGWNU010000216.1 GCA_028871175.1 Burkholderiaceae bacterium
CCCGCGCCTGAAGGAGCGCGAGAACACGGCTGCAGGTGTGCTGTCCGGCGGGGAGCAGCAGATGCTGACGCTGTGCCGCACGCTGATGGGCGATCCCGATTTCATCATCATCGACGAGCCGACCGAAGGTCTTGCGCCGCTGATCGTGACACTCGTGGGCGAGTATCTCAAGACGCTCAAGGAGCGCGGAATCTCCGTACTGCTGGTGGAGCAGAAGCTGGCTATCGCCCTGGACATTTCACAACGCGTGTATGTGATGGGCCACGGCCAGATCGTGTTTGAGGGAACGCCCCAGCAGTTGAAGGCGGATGCGAAGGTACGGCAGGAGTGGCTGGAGGTTTAAGCGCCGCAGGTCGATCCACGGCGTACAGATGGCCCGCATGGACAACCGTGCGGGCTTTTTTCTGGCAGTCAGTTGACGACTGTGCCCGCCGCAGAGGCTTCCGTGGTCGCCTTGGCCTGCTGCAGATGCTCGGCGCTGAACTGCATCTCCGAGTACTTCACGAATCGCGTCTTGAACTTCCAGCGGTAGGCCAGCCAGATCACGACGAACAGGATCACGCCGCAATACGTTGCGATGAAGGCGCCGAAGTTGTCGACCGGCGCAAACAGCGCTTTGGTGTTCTGCCCAAGAATGATCACCACGCACAGGATCGCCACCATGATCGGCCCGAAAGGGAAGAACGGCGACCGATACGCCAGTTGCGCCACGGAATGCCCCTGGCTCGTGAACCCCTTGCGGAACCGGTAGTGCGCCAGCGCAATGCCGAACCAGGCGATGAAGCACGTGACCGCAGACGTATTCAGCAGCCACAGGTAGACCACCTGGTCGCCAAACAATGAACTGAAGAAGCACAGTGCGCCAACCGCCGACGTGGCCAGCAGCGCGCGGTGCGGCACGCCGTTGGCCGACACCTTGGCAAACCAGCGCGGCGCCTGACCTTCAAGCGACAGGTCGTACAGAATCCGCGTCGACACATAGAGGCTCGACGTGCCGGACGACAGCAGCGCGGTCAGCACCACCGCATTCATCATCCCAGCCGCAAACGCAAGGCCCGCATGCTGGAACACCAGCGCAAACGGGCTGACGCCGACGTCGGTCGCTTCATTGCGCAGCAGGTTCGGGTCGGTGTATGGCAGCAGCACGCCGATGATCAGGATCGCCAGCACATAGAACAGCAGGATGCGCCAGAACGTCTGGCGGATGGCGCGCGGGATCGTGCGGGAGGGGTTCTCCGCCTCGCCGGCGGCCACGCCAATCGTCTCGACACCCTGGAACGAGAACCCGGCGATCATCGCCACGCCGACCATGGCCGGCACGCCGCCCACGAACGGCGCATCGCCCACGGTGAAGTTCTGCCAACCCGACTGCGGCCCGCCGTGCATGATGCCGAAGATCATCGCCAGGCCGATCAGCAGAAACACGACGATGGTCACCACCTTGATCATCGAGAACCAGTATTCCGCCTCGCCAAAACCGCGCACGGAGAACGCGTTGAGGCCAAACATCAGCAGCAGGAATGCGGCGCTCCAGACCATGCCCGACACGCCCGGGAACCAGTACTTCATCACGAGTTGCGCGGCAGCCAGTTCCACGGCTACGGACACGGCCAGCGCAAACCAGTAGTTCCATCCGAGCGCAAAACCGAAGCCTTCTTCGACATACAGGCGGCTGTAAGTCACGAACGAGCCCGAGACGGGCAGATGCACCGCCAGTTCGCCAAGACTCGTCATCAGGCAATAGACCATCACGCCGATCAGCGTGTAGGTGAGCAGGGCGCCGCCGGGCCCCGCCTGCGCAATGGACGCGCCGGACGCAACGAATAGCCCCGTGCCGATGGCGCCGCCCAGGGCAATCATCATCAGGTGGCGCGAGCGCAGGCGTCGGCGCAGTTCGGATTGGGCTTCGAGGCCGGTGGGGGTGATGGATGTATGCATAGCCGGTGGCGCCTGAGCGGGCGCCCCAATAAAAACGCCCGCCGGACGCTGTGCAAACGGCTGGCGGAGCGGGAGTGATTACTGCGTACGGTTCGCGACGGTCGGCAATTCGGGGCCAGGGTCTTGGCCGGCCAGCGAATCGCGCAGCACGGGCGGGCGCGGGAAGTGCATATCTTGATAACGGACGATGCCGCCCCCGCGCACCAGCCGGTAGCCGATCCAGATCAGCAAGAACACCGGGATGCCGATGTACGTGGCGATCACCGCTGGCCAATCGACGGTGCCGGTGGTGAACGCTTGGTAGTTCTGGCCGAGCGTGATGACCAGGCACAGCCCAAACGCGAACAACGGGCCATATGGAAAGAACTTGGAGCGGTACGGCAACTGCGCCGGATCATGCCCCTGCGCCACAAGCCCCTTGCGGAACCGATAGTGGCTGATGGCAATGCCAAGCCATGCCACGAAGCCGGTCATGCCCGAGGTGTTCAGCAGCCACAGGTAGACCGTCTTGTCGCCATACAACGAACTCAAGAAGCAGAGCGCTCCGACGGCGGTCGTGGCCAGTAGCGCATTGCGTGGCACACCGTTCCGGGTGAGTTGCGCAAAGATGCGCGGCGCGCGGCCCTCGGTGGCCAGGTTGTAGAGCATCCGCGTGGATGCATACATGCCCGAATTGCCGGCCGACAGCACGGCGGTCAGGATCACCGCGTTCATCAGGCCTGCGGCAAACGCAAGGCCTGCGTGCTTGAAAACGAGCGTGAAGGGGCTCACGCCAATGTTCGTCACTTCCGTCGACAGCAGATTCGGATCGGTGTATGGCACCAGCACGCCGATGATGAAGATGGCCAGCACGTAGAACAGCAGGATCCGCCAGAACACTTGCTTGACCGCACGCGGAATGGTGCGCGCCGGGTCGGCCGATTCGCCGGCCGCCACGCCAATCAGCTCCGTCCCCTGGAACGAGAATCCCGCGATCATAGCCACGCCGATCATCGCCGGCAACCCGCCGACGAACGGCGCATCACCGATCGTCAGATTCTGCAGGCCCGATTGCGGACCGCCTTTCATGATCCCGAAGATCATCGCCAGGCCAATGCCGATAAAGAAGATGACGGTGACGACCTTGATGAGTGCGAACCAGTATTCCGCCTCGCCAAAGCCGCGCACCGAGATGGCGTTGAGCAGGAACATGATGGCGAGGAACACGGCACTCCACAGCACGCCCGGTACTTCGGGAAACCAGTAATGCATGACGAGCTGCGCGGCCGCCAGCTCAACGGCAATCGTCACAGCCCAGTTGTACCAGTAGTTCCAGCCCAGGGCGAAGCCGAAGCCCTCGTCCACGTACAGCGCTCCATAAGTGGCGAAAGAGCCTGATACCGGCATGTAGGCGGCAAGCTCGCCGAGGCTCGTCATCAGGAAATAGACCATCGCCCCGATGAGGATATAAGCGGAGAGCGCGCCTCCGGGGCCCGCTTGCGAGACCGAGGCGCCGGAGGCGACGAAAAGCCCGGTGCCGATCGAACCGCCGATGGCGATCATGGTGAGATGGCGCGCGCGCAGGGTACGTCGCAAGCCAGGTGTCTCGGAAGACGGGGTGGCGTATTCGGACATGGAGACAGAGTGGGCGATTTTGCTCGGATCGCGAGCGAAATCAACAAAATGTGACGAGACATTCCCCGGACCTGTTGGGCGCCGGCGAACGAAATGCGCGACTCTATCAAAACCGTCTGGTGGGCTGCAAAAAATCGATGCTGCCGCACCCGCCATCGTGCCTGCTATTGCTTGCCGGATCGCCCTTCGGAGGGCCCCGTGCAGCGCAAAAATAAAAATTGAACGACCGTGCTATTTTGTGTATTCTGTGTCGAGTCGCGGGCCCGCCGCGCGCAGAAAAAAGACATTTGAGAGACAGTTCAACCGCGAGGCACGGCGCGTCGTTTCAGCCGGCCCTCGCATCACCAAAGGAACAAGCATGACAGCGGAGTACAAGGTCCAGGACGGCGTTGCCGTCATCACGCTCAACAACCCGCCGGTCAATGGTCTTGGCCACTCCACGCGGCTGGGCATTGTCGAAGGCATGGTGAAGGCAGGCGATGATCCGAGCGTCAAGGCCATCGTCATCACTGGCGCGGGCAAGGCCTTCTCGGGCGGTGCCGACATCCGCGAGTTCAACACCCCCAAGGCGACGCAAGAGCCGACGCTGCACGCCGTCATCAAGGCAGTGGAGTCGAGCAGCAAGCCGGTCGTGGCGGCCATCCATTCGGTGGCGATGGGTGGTGGGCTCGAATTGGCGATGGGCTGTCACTACCGCGTGGCCGCACCGGGCGCGCAGATCGCGCTGCCGGAAGTGAAGCTGGGCATCCTGCCGGGCGCAGGCGGCACGCAGCGTCTGCCGCGCGCCATTGGCCTGGAGCCGGCGCTGAACATGATCGTTTCCGGCAACGCCATTCCGTCGGAAAAGCTGGCCAAGAGCGGCCTGTTCGACCAGATGATCGAAGGCGACCTGATGGCCGGCGCCATTGACTTCGCGCTGAAAGCTGCTGCCGAAGGCAAGCTGCCGAAGCTGCGCGATCGCAAGGTCGAGCACGACAATCCGCAAGGTTTCCTGCAATTCGCCCGTAACACGGTGGCTGCTGTCGCCAAGAATTTCCCGGCGCCAGGCAAGTGCGTCGATGCCGTGCAGGCCGCGGTGGAAAAGCGCTTTGACGACGGTATCAAGTTCGAGCGCGAGCTGTTCATTGAGCTGGTGAATACGCCGGAATCGCGCGCCCTGCGTCATGCGTTCTTCGGCGAACGCGCAGCGAGCAAGATTCCGGACGTGCCGGAAGCCACGCCGGTGCGCAAGGTGGAGAAGGTTGCCGTGATCGGCGCCGGCACGATGGGCGGCGGTATCTCGATGAACTTCCTGAACGCGGGCATTCCGGTCACGATGCTGGAAACCAAGCAGGAAGCGCTGGACCGCGGCGTCGCCACCATCCGCAAAAATTACGAAAACAGCGCCAAGAAGGGCAAGCTCACGCAAGAGAAGGTCGAGCAGCGCATGGCTCTGCTGACCCCGACGCTGTCCTACGACGACATCAAGGACGCCGACCTCGTCATCGAGGCCGTGTTCGAAGAAATGGGCGTCAAGGAAGTCGTGTTCAAGAAGCTGGACGAAGTCGTCAAGCAGGGCGCGATCCTGGCGTCGAACACGTCCACGCTGGACGTCGACAAGATCGCCAGCTTCACCAAGCGTCCGCAAGACGTGGTCGGCATGCACTTCTTCAGCCCGGCCAACGTGATGAAGCTGCTGGAAGTCGTGCGCGGCAAAGAGACGGCCAAGGACGTGCTGGCTACCGTCATGAAGCTGGCCAAGGCCATCAAGAAGACGGCGGTCGTGTCCGGCGTGTGCGATGGCTTCATCGGTAACCGCATGATCGAGCAATACAGCCGCCAGGCCGGCTACCTGCTGGACGAAGGCGCGCTGCCGGAGCAGGTCGACAAGGCCATCGAAAAGTTCGGCTTTGCGATGGGCCCGTTCCGCATGGGCGATCTGGCCGGCAACGACATCGGCTGGGCCATCCGCAAGCGCCGCGCTGTGGACAAGCCGGACATCGTCTATTCGAAGACCGCCGATCTGCTGTGCGAGATGGGCCGCTTTGGCCAGAAGACCGGCGGCGGCTGGTACGACTACAAGGCGGGTGACCGCAAGCCGTATCCGAACCAGCAGGTCAACGACATGATCGTCCAGCACTCGAAGGATCTGGGCATCACCCGCCGCAAGATTTCGGACGAAGAAATCGTCGAGCGCCTGGTGTTCGCGCTGGTCAACGAAGGCGCGAAGATCCTGGAAGAGGGCATTGCCTCCAAGGCGTCGGATATCGACATGGTCTACCTGACCGGCTACGGCTTCCCGCTGTTCCGCGGTGGCCCGATGCTCTACGCAGACACCGTCGGCCTGTACAACGTTGCGCAAGCCATGCACCGCTACAGCAAGGGCTACCACGGGGAAGCCTGGAAGGTCGCGCCGCTGCTGCAGAAGCTGGCCGACGAAGGCAAGGGCTTCAACGGCTGATGCGCGGCTAACGGACCAAGCGACTAAGCAACCGCCATGCAACTCACGCCCACCGATTGCCTGCTGATCATCGACGTGCAGAACGACTTTCTGCCCGGCGGTGCGCTGGCGGTGCCGGACGGCGACCAGATCATTCCGGTCGTCAACCAGCTCGCCCAGGCATTCGGGCGCGTGG
>JAGWNU010000025.1 GCA_028871175.1 Burkholderiaceae bacterium
GCCATCTCGGGCGCGCATTTCTTTGCTTACTTTCTTTGGGCAAGACCAAAGAAAGTGAGTCAGCCCCGGCAGGGGATGAAACAAGGGATGCACCACCAAGGCAAAAAAACAACCAAAAAAAACCTACCCATGTCGCCGTGCCGCCAACCCCACCCCACTCACCAACAAAACCCCCGCAGCCACCTCCAACCCATGCGGCAACCGAGCCTCATAAACAAACCCATACACCAACGCAAACACCGTCTCAAACACAATCAACTGCCCCGACAGTGTCAACGGCAACTTGCGGCTGGCCGCATTCCACAGGCTGTTGCCCAGCACAGACGCCCCCAGCGCCACGCCCATATTCACCAGCCAGAATATCCCCCACGCCGATGCGGGCTGCGCAGACGCCGTTGCCATGCCGGGCAGCAAAAACGCCGGCACGGCCAGTGCCAGTGACAGCACCCCGGTCGCGACGCCCGTCAACAGCGACCATTCGCGGCTCGTGAACTGCGGCCGCGCACGCAGGTACCGCGCATTGCACACCGCATACACCGTCCAGCACGCCAGCGCGCCCGCTGCCATCAAGAGCCCGATGAAATAGGTTCTGCCGCCGGCATCCGAATGCACATCGGGCGCATCCAGGTAAATGCACACCACGCCCGCAACCGCCATCAGCAACGGCAAGGCCAGCTGACGCAACGGCAAGCTGCCGCGTTCGGCCGAGCCCGCGAGCGTGACCGTCACCGGCAACAGCCCGACGATGAGCGACACCGGTGCCACCCCCGCGCGCTGCACGCCACCCGCCACGCACAGGTAGTAAAGAATGTTGCCCGGCAGCGATAACAGCAGCAGCGCCGCCCAGTCGCGCCGCGTCGTCTTGCGCCATAGCGTGCGCCACACCGGCAGCGCCAGCACCAGCGAGAGCACGCCGTACAGCACATACCGCGCGGCCGACAGCGCCAGCGGTGAAAACTCCGGCAGCATCTTCGGCGCGACGAAGATGATGCCCCACAGCGCGCCGGCCGCCACGCCGCAGCCCAGACCGGTCAGTTGGTCGTGCCGTGCGTTGCGCGTTGGGTGGGCAAGCGGGGATGCGGTGGGGGTGTCGCCGAGCGCCATGAAAGTCCGGTCCGAAAGGAGAATCGAACCCGCACTGTGCGCGCGTGCGGACCGTCGCGTCTTGGCGAAGACGGCCGCGCTTTGGCAAAAACGGAAACGGGCGAGGCTAGCGCCGCACAGCCGCGGGCGTGATGCCGTGGGCGGCCTTGAGGTGGCGCGTGAGGGCGCTTTGGTCGTAGTAGCCGCAGCGTGCCGCCACTTCGGCGATGGGCAAGGCGGAAGTTTCCAGCAGCGTGAGGGCCTGTCGCAAGCGTACCTCGGCCAGCCGCGCGTGCAGGGTGGTGCCGTAGGCGGCGCGGAATAGTGTGGCGAGGCGTCGTGCGCTCACGCCCACTTCCGCGGCGAGGGCCTCAACGGTGAGCGGTTCGGCGTAGCGGTGTTCGATCGCGTGCCAGGCACGCTCGGCGCGGGCGTCGGGGCGCGCGTGAATCCGCGCACACTGGTTGGCCGGGTGCGCGGCGAGCGTCGCCAGCGCCAGCGATGACCACGCGCTCGCCAGCGCCGCGTCCACGGCGGACGCGCCTTGCAGCCACGTGGTCAGTGCACGCAAGCCGGGCGTGAGCGGGAAGAACACGCGGTCGGCCAGACCTTCCAGCGCGGGCGTGTCGGCCGCCTGCACGGGGATGTCGAAGACGATGAAGCGGTTGGCGCCGGTGGCTTCGAATGCATGCGTGGCACCTGCGGGGATGAGCGCTGCATGGTGCGTGTCGACGCAGCCGGCACGGCCGTCCACGTCCATCTCGAGCACGCCGCGCGCGGGCATCACGACCTGCATGAAGTCGTGAGCGTGGGGCGGAGCGGCGCGGCCGTAGGTGCGGAAATCCAGCATGATCGGCCGAGGATAGCACCGGGCCGCGGGCAAAAAAAACCCCGGTGGAAGCCACCGGGTGCTGAACTTTCACGGACGAGGATCCGTGAGAAGAGGAACGCACACATCGTGCACCGCCCAGGTGACAGCCGCATGACGGCGCCACATGCGCGCTCATTCCTCCGTGATGGTCACCTTGTTCGGATAGAACGCCACATAGCCTCCGACCTCGCGCGCGGCGGGTTTGGGCTGCTCATACGTCCAGACCGCGTTGTCTGCGCGCATGTCGCCGGCGACGATGGTGTAGTAGGACGCTTCGCCCTTGTACGGACAGTGCGTGTGATGTTGCGTGCGCTCCAGGTGGTTCATCTGCACGTCGTCGCGCGGGATGTACTGCACCGGCGGGTACGATGCCTCGCGCAGCGTGCGCGCCATGCGCGTATCGGCGATGGTGACGCCGTTGAACGTGACCGTCACGCGGCGCGGGTTCGATTCAACGGTGATGGGGTGATTCGGATCGGTATCGGGCATGCGGCACTCCTGCAGTGGGCGGGGGACACGCCCTTCACTGTAGCAAGTGCCGCATCCTGCGGCGGCCGGCCCGGCTTACCAGTGGGTTTCGCTCTCCGGCGTGGACGACACGCGGTGGATCGAGAGGTCTGCGCCCATGAACTCGGCTTCGCGGTCCAGCCGCAGCCCGACGAACTTGCGCAGCGTACCGTAGACCACCGTGCCACCGACCAGCGCGATGACTATGCCGCCAGCCGTGCCCGCCACCTGCGCCCAGAACGACACGCCACCCAGACCGCCGAGTGCCTTCAGGCCGAAGATGCCGGCCGCGATACCGCCCCACGCGCCGCACAGGCCATGCAGGGGCCAGACGCCCAGCACATCGTCGATGCGCCAGACGTTCTGGACGCGCGTGAACATCCACACGAACAGCACGCCGGCAATGGCGCCGACGGCCAGTGCGCCCAGCGGGTGCATCACGTCGGAACCGGCACACACGGCCACCAGGCCGGCCAGCGGCCCGTTGTACGAGAAGCCCGGGTCGTTCTTGCCCATCCACCACGCGGTGAGCGTGCCGCCCACCATGGCCATCAGCGAGTTGATGGCGACCAGGCCGCTCATCTTGTCGAGCGTCTGCGCGCTCATGACATTGAAGCCGAACCAGCCCACTGCCAGCACCCAGGCGCCGGCTGCCAGGAAGGGGATATTTGACGGCGGATGCGCGGCGATGCGGCCGTCGTCCTTGTAGCGGCCGTGGCGTGCGCCCAGCAGCAGCACCGCCGGCAGGGCGATCCAGCCGCCCACGGCATGCACGACCACCGAGCCGGCAAAGTCGTGGAACTCCGCGCCCGTGGCGGCCAGCAGCCAGTGCTGGATGCCGAAGCGCTCGTTCCAGGCAATGCCTTCGAAGAACGGGTAGACGAAGCCCACCAGCACGAAGGTCGCCGCCAGTTGCGGCTCGAAGCGCGAGCGCTCGGCAATGCCGCCCGAGATGATGGCCGGGATGGCCGCCGCGAAGGTCAGCAGGAAGAAGAACTTCACCAGTTCGTAGCCGTTCTGCTGGGCGAGCACGTCGGCGCCGGTAAAGAAGTTGATGCCGTAGGCGACCGAATAGCCGACAAAGAAGTAGGCGATGGTCGACACGGCAAAGTCGACCAGGATCTTGACCAGTGCGTTGACCTGGTTCTTCTTGCGGACGGTGCCCAGCTCGAGGAACGCGAAGCCAGCATGCATGGCAAGCACCATGATCGCGCCCAGCAGGATGAAGAGCGCGTCGCCCCCGGTTTTGATGGTGTTCATTGTGGTTGTCGTGCGGTTGATTGTCAGCGTCATTCGGGTGCAGCGTGCCCCCGAATGACGCAGGAAGCGCCGACAGATGCAAAACTTGTTCCAACGATGTGCAAGAACGGGGAGTGGCGCACCATGGCCGTGCGCGATGAGGGCGATGCGGGCATGCAGCACGCGCCCGCTCTCATTTGGTGCGCTACTGCTTTGAATTGGTGCGTATGGCGCGGTGGATGCGCCGTGTTGGTGCGTTGCGCGCCTAGGGTTTGGACGCCGACACGATGAGCGAGCTGGTCACCGCGTCCCACAGAGCCTCGTAGCGCAAGCGCACCGTGCTGGCCTGCTCCGGCGACGTGGCGGGCGATTGCATGTGCAGCATCAGGAGTGCACCGTCAGTCGGCACTATGACGACGCGCCCGACCAGCGTGTTACCGCTTGCGCGCGGCACATGCGGGCCCGGCGCCTCGCCGATGTAGGTGGCCCAGATGCCGGCGCGGCCAGCAAACGATTGGGTGCCCCAGCTGATCAGTCGGCATGGCACCGACACGGCCTGGCGGACGGCATCGCGCATCCAGAGCGGCTCGCGGTGGTCGGGCACGGCCTCGGGCTCGCTCTCGGTGGGGCGGACGATGAGTTCGATGCGCGAGAGTCCGGCGCCGCCCTGATTCGCCCACGCGCCGATCGCCACCCGTCCCGGATCGGGCTTGCGCGGCGCGGCGGGCGGGACACGCTCCCACGACAGCGGCAGGCGCAGCAGCAGATTCGCGCCGCGCGCATTCGGCCAGTCGAACAGCGTCACGTCCTGGATGAAACGGCTGCCCATCTCGTCGGCGGGGCGGTCGTCGTAGACCACGGCCAGCAGGGATTGCAGCGTCGGGCGATCCTGGTTGCCCTGTGCACGTGCCACGACCCGGTCGGCCAGCGCGTGGGCGGTCTGTGCGGTTTGCGTGGCGACCATCACACTGGGCTGGTGGAGGTCGAGCGCCCGCTCGATCAGCAACTGGCGCTCGTCGTCCGTCAGCGGAATCCCGGCAATCAGGCGGCGCGTGCGCGTCAGCGCCTGCGGAAAGGCGTTGTCGAATTGCGTGCGCGCGCGGATCAGCTCTTCGCGCTCGGCGGGAAAGCGCTGGATGGCGCGCTCGAGCGCCTGCGTCTGCACGGTCAGGAAGCCAAGCACGCTGACCAGCCCGGGGATGGCGCCGGGCGTGTAGTCCCACGCCAGGGCGTGGCCGGACCACGCCAGCATGGCGCTCAGACACCAGCGCTTCGTCGCGCGGCTTGGCATGGAGATGTCCCCCTCTGGCCGAACCCGGTTTCAGCCGAAATCCGACTGTAACGATTTGTATCCATTGTGTGCAAGGTGGGGGTTGCACCAAGGCAGGGAGCGCTGGCCGCGCCGTGGCGCCCGCCGAGTTGACGTTGACGTCCGCCCCGAAAATACTGTCAGTTCGACGTGTTGACCGGCATGCCGCCTTCTGTGCGGCTTAGAACACTTCCAACGCCGGCGCGCCACTTTCCGAAGGTGGAGACATGACCGATCTTTCCACTGCCCGCGCGGCCGATCCCACGCCTGCCAGCGAAGCCGCGCCGGTGCGCAACAAGGTGCGCTTCGTGACGGCTGCGTCGTTGTTCGATGGGCATGACGCGTCGATCAACATCATGCGGCGCATCCTGCAGTCGATGGGCTGCGAGGTGATCCACCTCGGGCACAACCGCTCCGTGGATGAGGTGGTCAATGCTGCGCTGCAGGAAGACGTGCAGGGCATTGCGGTGTCCAGCTACCAGGGCGGCCACGTCGAATACTTCAAGTACATGATCGACGCGCTGCGCGCACGCGGCGGCCAGCACATCCAGGTGTTCGGCGGCGGCGGCGGGGTGATCGTGCCGGCGGAGATCCGCGAGCTGCAGGACTACGGCGTCGCGCGCATCTACAGCCCAGAAGACGGCCAGCGCATGGGCCTGGCCGGCATGATTGCCGACATGGTGCAGCGCTGCGATATCGATCTCTCCGTCTACGCGCCGGCTACGCTGGAGCCCGTTGCCAACGGCGATCGCCGCGCTCTGGCGCAATTGATCACCGCGCTGGAATCGGGCCGCGTCGATCCGGCGTTGCGCGAGGCCGTCCACGCGGCTGCGATGGCCGCGCCGACGCCGGTGCTTGGCATCACGGGCACGGGCGGCGCGGGCAAGTCGTCGCTCACCGACGAGTTGATCCGCCGCTTCCGGCTCGACCAGCAGGACGCGCTGCGCCTTGCGGTCATCTCGATCGATCCGTCGCGGCGCAAGTCGGGCGGCGCCTTGCTGGGCGATCGCATTCGCATGAACGCGATCAACCATCCGAACATCTTCGTGCGCTCGCTGGCCACGCGTGACGCGAGCCGTGAGATTTCCGACGCGCTGCCCGACGTGATTGCCGCCTGCCGCGCTGCCGGGTTCGATTTCATCATTGTCGAGACCTCCGGCATCGGGCAGGGCGATGCGGCGATCGTGCCGCATGTCGATCTGTCGCTGTACGTGATGACGCCCGAGTTTGGCGCCGCCAGCCAGCTGGAGAAGATCGACATGCTCGACTTTGCCGATCTGGTGGCGATCAACAAGTTCGACCGCAAGGGCGCGCAGGATGCATGGCGTGACGTCGCCAAGCAGGTGCAGCGCAACCGCGAGCAATGGCACGCCCGGCCTGAAGACATGCCGGTGTTCGGCACGCAGGCCTCGCACTTCAATGACGACGGCGTGACGGCGCTGTATCACGCGCTGGCCGATCGGCTGACCGAGCGCGGCATGGCGCTGGCCGAACGCACGTTGCCGCGCCCGGCCGGCAAATGCTCCACCCGCCACGATGCCATCGTGCCGCCCGCGCGCGTGCGCTACCTGGCGGAGCTGGCCGATACGGTGCGCGGCTACCACCGCCGAGTTGATGCGCAAAGCCGCCTCGCGCGGGAACGTCAGCAATTGCAGGCCAGCCACCGCATGCTGGAGCAGGCCGGTGCCACGGTGCAGACGCTGTCCGCGCTCGACAAGCAGGCGGCCGAGCGCGACGCACAACTCGGCGCTGCCGAGCGCAAGCTGCTCGCCATGTGGCCCGACCTGCGCCGTGCGTATTCCGGCGACGAATACGTCGTGAAGATTCGCGACAAGGAAATCCGCACGCAGCTCACGCACACCACGCTTTCGGGCACCACGATCCGCAAGGTCGTACTGCCGCCGTATGAAGATGACGGCGAAGTGCTGCGCTGGCTGATGCGCGAAAACGTGCCGGGCAGCTTCCCGTACACCGCCGGTGTGTTCGCCTTCAAGCGCAAGAACGAAGACCCGACGCGCATGTTCGCGGGCGAGGGCGATGCCTTCCGCACCAACCGGCGCTTCAAGCTCGTCTCCGAAGGCATGGACGCCAAGCGGCTTTCCACAGCGTTTGACTCCGTCACGCTGTACGGCGAAGACCCGGCCCTGCGTCCAGACATCTACGGCAAGGTTGGTAACTCCGGTGTGTCGATCGCCACGCTCGACGACATGGAAGTGCTGTACGACGGCTTTGACCTGACCAGCCCTGCCACGTCGGTTTCCATGACGATCAACGGGCCGGCGCCGACGATCCTGGCGATGTTCATGAACACCGCCATCGACCAGAACCTGGCCCGGTTCCGCGCCGACAACGGGCGAGAGCCGACGCAGGACGAAGAGGCGAAGATCCGCGCGTGGGTGCTGCAGAACGTGCGCGGCACGGTGCAGGCCGACATCCTCAAGGAAGACCAGGGGCAGAACACCTGCATCTTCTCGACCGAGTTTTCGCTCAAGGTGATGGGCGATATCCAGGAATATTTCGTGCATCACCAGGTGCGCAATTTCTATTCGGTGTCGATCTCGGGCTACCACATTGCCGAGGCGGGCGCGAACCCGATCTCGCAGCTCGCCTTCACGCTCGCCAATGGTTTCACGTATGTGGAGGCGTACCTCGCACGCGGCATGCATATCGATGACTTTGCGCCGAACCTGTCGTTCTTCTTCTCCAATGGCATGGACCCGGAATACAGCGTGCTCGGCCGCGTCGCGCGTCGCATCTGGGCGGTGACGCTGCGAGACAAGTACGGTGCGAACGAGCGCAGCCAGAAGCTGAAGTACCACGTGCAAACATCAGGCCGGTCATTGCACGCGCAGGAAATCGCCTTCAACGACATCCGCACGACGCTGCAGGCGCTGATCGCCATCTACGACAACTGCAACAGCCTGCACACGAATGCCTACGACGAGGCCATCACCACGCCGACGGCCGAGTCCGTGCGGCGCGCGCTGGCCATCCAGCTCATCATCAATCGCGAGTGGGGCCTGGCCAAGTGCGAGAACCCGAACCAGGGCAGCTTCATCATCGATGAGCTGACGGACCTCGTGGAAGAAGCGGTGCTGCAGGAGTTCGAACGCATTGCCGAGCGCGGCGGCGTGCTGGGTGCCATGGAAACCGGCTATCAGCGCGGCAAGATCCAGGAGGAGTCGATGCTGTATGAGCAGCGCAAGCACGATGGCTCGCTGCCGATCATCGGCGTGAATACGTTCCGCAATCCCGACGCCGAGAGCGTAGTGCCCCCGCATATTGAACTGGCGCGGTCCAGCGAGGAGGAGAAGCAGAGCCAACTCGCGCGGCTGCAGGAATTTCATGCGCGGCATGCGGGGGAAGCCCCGGCTATGCTGCAGCGCCTGCAGCGGGCGGTGATTGAAGATCAGAACGTGTTTGCGGTGCTTATGGACGCGGTGCGGGTCTGCTCGCTTGGGCAGATTACGCATGCGTTGTTTGAGGTGGGGGGGGAGTATCGGCGGAATATGTAGGGGTTTTGGGTTTTGGGTTCTTCTTGTTGGTGCATCCCTTGTTTCATCCCCTGCCGGGGCTGACTCACTTTCTTTGTCTTGCCAAAGAAAGTAAGCAAAGAAAGGCGCGCCCGATGCGGCGAAAGACTCCTTGAATTTCTGTGACCGTGCGGGGAAGGAGGCAAACTCGCTGCGCTCAGACAAGCCTCCTTCCTTTTTCCGCCCGCTCACAGAAATTCAAGGCGCCGCATAGGGCAGGAGAGTCAAAGGCCAACCGTTGGTTTGCTTGGCCGGGTGGCTCTTGCTTGTGGCTATTGATGCTCGCTTTGCTCCGCGTTGTGTTGCTCTTTGCGACTGCGGTTGTGCTTCGATGGTGTGGCCGTTGGGGCCCTAGATGGCGCCTTGAATTTCTGTTGCAGAGAGGAAAAAGGAAGGGAAACTGTCTGAGCGAAGCGAGTTTTTCCCTTCCCCTCTCTGCGACATAAATTCAAGGGGAAGTCGCCATCTCGGGCGCGCCTTTCTTTGCTTACTTTCTTTGGCAAGACAAAGAAAGTGAGTCAGCCCCGGCAGGGGATGAAACAAGGGATGCACCACCCCCGCCGGAACAAGGCAAAAACCAAATCAAGCAACGTTGTGCGCCGTCCGCCAACCAAGACCTTCAACCGTCCCAGCCTTAGGCTTGTACTCACACCCAACCCACCCGGTGTACCCAATCTCATCCAACCAACGGAACAAGAACTGGTAATTGATCTCCCCGGTCCCCGGCTCATTGCGCCCAGGGTTGTCGGCCAACTGCACATGCTTGATCTTGTCCAGATGGCGCTTCAGCGTGCTAGCCACTTCGCCTTCCATCCGTTGCATGTGATAGATGTCGTACTGCACGTACAGGTTGGACGCATCCACGTCGTTGATCAGGTCCAGCGCCTGCTGCGTGCGGTTCAGGTAGAAGCCTGGAATATCAAACGTGTTGATCGGCTCGATCAGCAGGTCGATCTTCTCGGCCTTCAGTGCCTTCGCCGCAAACTTCAGGTTCTCCACCAGCGTCTTGCGCGCAGCGTCTTCGCTCACGCCTTCGGGGCGAATGCCCACCAGGCAGTTGAGCTGTTTCACGCCGAGCACCTTCGCGTATTTGATGGCTTCGCCCACGCCGTCCTGAAACTCGCTCACGCGATCCGGCAGGATGGCGATACCGCGCTCGCCGCCGTCCCAGTTGCCGGCCGGCAGGTTATGCAGGACCAGGTCGAGCTGGAAGCGGTTCAGGCGATCGGCAATCTGGTCGGCATGAAACGCGTAGGGGAACAGGAACTCCACACCGCGGAAGCCCGCACGTGCGGCGGCTTCGAAGCGGTCGAGGAAGGCCTGCTCGTTGAAGAGCATGGTCAGGTTGGCTGCCAGCTTTGTCATGGTTTCTCCTGTTATCGGACGGTGAGGGAACGACGCGCCGTCTTTATGCGGTGACGCCTTCGGCTTCCGTGAGGGTGTCTTCCAGGTCGAGCACCTCTTCAAACTCGACCACGTTGTCGATCTCCGTGCCCATTGCGATGTTGGTCACGCGCTCGAGAATCACTTCCACCATCACCGGCACCGAGAACTCGGCCATCAGCAGGCGGGCCTGCGCGAAGGCGGGTTCGATGTCTTCGGGCTTGAACACGCGGATTGCCTTGCAGCCCAGGCCTTCCACCACCTTCACGTGGTCGACGCCGTAGCCGTTCAGCTCGGGTGCGTTGACGTTGTCGAAGGCGAGCTGGACGCAGTAGTCCATGTCGAAGTTGCGCTGCGCCTGGCGGATCAAGCCCAGGTACGAGTTGTTCACCACCACGTGGATGTACGGCACCTTGAACTGCGCGGCCACCGCCATCTCTTCGATCATGAACTGGAAGTCGTAGTCACCCGAGATGGCCACCACGTCGCTGTTGGGCGAAGCCACCTTTACGCCGATGGCGGCGGGAATCGTCCAGCCCAGCGGGCCTGCCTGGCCGCAGTTGATCCAGTGGCGCGGCTGGTTGACCGACAGGAACTGCGCGGCAGCGATCTGCGACAAGCCAATGGTCGACACATAGCGAACGTCGCGTGGGAAGTACTGGTTCATCTCGCGGTACACGCGCTGCGGCTTGATGGGCACGTTGTCGAAGTCCGAGCGACGCAGCATCGTGCGCTTGCGCTTCTGCACGTCGGCGTTCCAGCGCTTGCGGCACGGCAGCTTGCCGGCGGCCTTCAGCTCGCGCGCGACTTCAATGAACTTCTCCAGTGCCGCCTTGGCGTCCGACACGATGCCCAGGTCCGGCCCGAACACGCGGCCGATCTGGGTCGGTTCGATATCGACGTGGATGAACTTGCGGCCCTTGGTGTACACGTCGACGCTGCCGGTGTGGCGGTTGGCCCAGCGGTTGCCGATGCCGAACACGAAGTCCGACGCCAGCAGCGTGGCGTTGCCGTAACGGTGCGACGTTTGCAGGCCGACCATGCCGGCGTTGAGCGGGTGGTCGTCGGCCAGCACGCCCCAGCCCATCAACGTCGGGACCACAGGCACGTTCACCAGCTCGGCAAACTCGACCATCAGCTTGGCCGCATCGGCGTTGATCACGCCGCCGCCGCACACCAGCAGCGGGCGCTCGGCTTCGCACAGCATCGCGATGGCGCGCTCGGCTTGGGCACGCGTTGCCGCAGGCTTGTACACCGGCAGCGGGCTGTACGTGTCGGGGTCGAATTCGATTTCGGCGACTTGCACGTCGAACGGCAGGTCGATCAGCACCGGACCCGGGCGGCCCGAGCGCATCAGGTGGAAGGCTTGCTGGAACACGCGCGGCACCAGCGCTGGCTCACGCACGGTGACGGCCCACTTCGTGACCGGCTTGGCGATCGACTCGATGTCGACGGCCTGGAAGTCTTCCTTGTACAGGCGGGCGCGCGGTGCCTGGCCCGTGATGCAGAGGATGGGAATCGAGTCTGCCCAGGCCGAGTACAGGCCGGTGATCATGTCGGTGCCGGCGGGGCCCGACGTGCCGATGCACACGCCGATGTTGCCCGGCTCCGCACGGGTGTAGCCCTCGGCCATGTGCGAGGCGCCTTCAACGTGGCGGGCCAGCACGTGGTCAATGTTGCCGGCGCGGCGCAGCGCCGAGTACAACGGGTTGATGGCGGCACCGGGCACGCCGAAGGCCGTGGTGATGCCTTCTTTTTCCATCACCGCAACGGCGGCATCAATCGCTCTCATCTTCGGCATGGGTGTCTCCAGGAAGGGGAAGGTGGGAATGGCTTTGAACGGATCCTATTCCCGCATGCCGATATCGATAAACGCTGCTTTCGTTAGTTGATTGCGAACCGAGTGTATCGAATTGGTTTCTGTGCCGCAGCAGCGGGCGACGCCTGTCACCGCGATGAATCGTTTGTTTACGCCACTTCGCAGCCAGTTTGTGCGACGCAAAAATTCAGCGCGTTGAACGAGCACCGATCACATCACCTCGCATCATTTCAGACATTCGTCACAGGTGATGTGCGTTGGAATGCTGCAATCCGCGTACCGAATCCTCCCTACAATGTATGGACATTGCAGACTGGAATGATGGAATGGACAAGCTCAAGCAGATCGAAGCGTTCATCGCCGTGGTGGAACACGGCAGCATGGCGGCCGCCGCGCTCACCCAGGACGTGACGCCCGTGATGATCGGCCGGCGCATCAACGCGCTCGAGGCCCGGCTGGGCGTGAAGCTGCTGCACCGGTCGACGCGCAGGATCGCCGTCACGGAGCAGGGTGCCGTGTTCATGGAGCAGTGCAAGAAGGCGCTGGGTGAACTCGACCGCGCGGAGCTGCTCGTCGCGGAAGGCCGTCACAAGGCGACGGGGCATCTGATTGTCTCTGCACCGGCTGCGTTCGGCCGCAAGCACGTCGCGCCCCACGCGCCCGACTTTCTGCGCGCCAACCCGGACGTGCGCATCTCGTTCAACCTGACCGACCGCGTGGTCGACCTCGTGCGCGAAGGCTATGACGTGGGCATCCGCATTGGCGGCGCGATCGATCCGAACTTCGTGGCGATCCGCCTGGCGTCGAACAAACGCGTGGTGTGCGGCACGCCCGCGTATTTCGCCAAGCACGGCGTGCCCCGCACGCTGGACGACCTGGCCCATCACAACTGTCTCGCCTTCAACCTCCAAGGGGGACAGCAACGCGGCTGGTATTTCCAGCAGAACGGCAAGGCCGTCACCGTGAAGGTGAACGGCAACCTTGATTGCAACGATGGCGAACTGCTGCACCGCTGGATGGGCGAAGGCCTGGGCCTGGGCTGGCGCTCGACGTGGGAGATCCAGCCCGAACTGGAATCCGGCGCGCTGATGACGGTGCTGGACGACTACGCACTGCCCGACTACGACATCCTCGCGGTTTACCCGCAGCAGCGGCCGGTGCCGGCCAAGATCCGGTTCTTCATCGAACACCTGAAGACGGTGTATGGGCAGCCCGGGTACTGGTCGCGCGGCAAGTGACGCGTCGATCAGTCTGCGATGACGATGCGCCCCTGCGTGAGGTCACGCAGCATGTCCCTGGCCGCAGCCTCGTCCGTGACGGGCAGGCGCACGGTCAGCGTGACGCCCGCATCGTAGGCGGCATCGACAAGCGTGTAGCCGCCGTCGTCGATCCAGCGGCGGATGCGTGCTTCATCGGCGTAATCGGTGGCAAGGGTCAATGTGGTGCGCGCAATGCGCTCCACGCGTTCGGCCCGCATGAGCGCGGTGGCAATCGCATCGGTATAGGCGCGCACGAGCCCGCCCGCGCCAAGCTTCACGCCGCCGAAATAGCGCACCACCACACCCAGCGTGCTGTCCAGGTCATGGTGCCGCAGCACCTCGAGAATGGGACGACCGGCAGTGCCTGACGGCTCGCCATCATCGGACATGCCGGACTGGCCACCCGCGAGCAGCGCCCAGCAGACGTGCGTGGCGGCGGGGTGCTCGGCGCGCAGGCGCGCAATCACGTCCATGGCGGCAGCCCGGTCCTCCACCGGGATGGCCCATCCGATGAAGCGGCTCTTCTTGATTTCCAGCTCGGCCGAGACCGGCGCGCGCAGCGTGTATGTCGGCACGCGCGGTCAGGCCAGGAGGGCGGCAACGAGGTCCGTTGCGCGACCGCCCGGTGATTCAAACCGGAGTGACGATTCGGTGTGTGCCATGTGCTCTTCCATCAGGGCAATCGCGCCTTCCACGTCACCGCGCTTGGCGGCTTCCAGAAAGGCGGTGTGCTCTTCCGACGAACGCACGGCGTCGTAGGTGGATTGATACAGCATCGTGATGACCGAGCTGCGGGCGGACAGCTCGCGCAGCATTTCCTTGAGCACGCTATTGCCGACCACGTCGGCCAGCAGCAGGTGGAAGTCGGCCATCAGGCGGTTGCGGCGCGGCACGTCGGTGCTGGCCGCCACCTGGTGCTCTTCGGCCAGATGCTTTTCCAGCCGCGCGTAATCGGCGGGCGTGGCTTTCGCGATGAACTCGCGCGCCAGCGCCACCTCCAGCACGCGGCGCACGGCAAATACCTCGCGCGCCTCGGTCTCGTCCGGCTTGGCGACGAACGCGCCGCGGTCCGGCTCCATGCGGATCAGCTTGTCCTTGGCCAGCATCAGCAGCGCCGCGCGAATCTTGGTGCGGCTGACGTGGTACACGCGCGCCAGCGCCTCTTCGCGCAGCTTGGTGCCGGGCGGCAGCCGATGCGCGACGATCGCCTGGGCGATGTCGTCAGCGATGCCTTCGGAGGAGATGTCGGCGGCGGTGGTTTCGGTCATGGTGCCGATTTTACCGCCGTCCGACAGGATGCCCACTTCAGGCATGCGGCAGGGTGTGCGCCGCCGCTGCCGGCACGCCGTGGCTGTGTGCGATCAGCTCGCCTTCCTCGGTGATGTCGATCTTGCCGTCGAGCACCGCGTGGGCGCGCGCCCGGTCGATGTCCTTCTCCCAGGCAGCGATCACCACCGTGGCGACGCAATTGCCGATCAGGTTGCCCAGCGCACGGGCGATACCGATGAACCAGTCGACCGACAGCACCAGCACGAGGCCGATCGCCGGAATGGCCGGAATGACCGACAGCGTGGCCGCCAGGATCACGATGGCCGAACCGGGAATGCCGTGCGCCCCCTTGGAGGTGATGAGCGCCACGCCCAGGATGAGCAGCAGATCCTGGAAGGCCAGCGGCGTGTTGGTCGCCTGGGCGATGAATACGGCGGCCAGCGTCAGGTAGATCGAGAATGCATCGAGGTTGAACGAGTAGCCGGTCGGGATGACCAGGCCTACCACCGAGCGCTTGATGCCCATCTTCTCCAGCTTGTTCATGATGGACGGCAGCACCGCGTCCGACGAGGCCGTGCCCAGCACCACCAGCAACTCGGCACGCAGGAAGCGGATCAGTTTGAAGATATTGAAGCCCGCCAGGCGCAGGATGCTGCCCAGCACCACCACCACAAAGATCGTCACGGCCACGTAGAACAGCAGCACCAGGAAGCCCAGTTGCTTGAGCGACCCCGCGCCGTACTTGCCGACCGTGAAGGCCACCGCGCCGAGCACGCCGAGCGGCGCGAGGCGGATGATCACGGCCATCATGCGGAACAGCACGTGCGAGAGCTGGTCGATCAGGCTGACCAGCGGCTTGGTGCGCTCACCCAGCAGCGACAGCGAGCAGCCGAACAGGATCGACACCAGCAGCACCTGCAGGATGTCGCCCTTCACAAAGCCGCTGACAAAGGTATCCGGGATCAGCTTGAGGAAGAACGCCGCCACGCCCGTCGATTCCACCTGCTTGGCCGTGTTCATGTACGAGGCCATCGCGGACGGGTCGAGCGTCTTCGGATCCACGTTCATGCCGTGCCCCGGGCCGAAGAGATAGGCCAGCGCGATACCCAGCGCCAGTGCGATCGTCGTGACGACTTCAAAGTAGATGACGGCCTTGCCGCCCACGCGTCCGACCTTCTTCAGCTCGCCCGCCCCGCAGATGCCGACCACCACCACCGAGAACACGATCGGCGCGATCAGCATCTTGATGAGTTTGAGAAAGGCGTCGCCGAGGGGCTGCAGCTTCTGGGCGAATTCCGGCGCCCAGATGCCCAGCGCGATGCCCAATGCGAGGGCAATCAAAACCTGCCCGAACAGCGGGCGCGTAAAGCGTTGCATGGTGAATCCTCCTTTGGATTTGCACGTGTCTCGAGCCTCCTTTCTCGTCTGCTGCGATTGTCGGAAAAGCTCTGTCGCACTCGCTGCATCGCACCAAATTGTCATGGCGAATTGTCGAGCGGTGACGCCATCATAGGCGATACATTTTTTGTATGCAATTTTTGAATTCGCGTGCTAGCATGCCCTTCATGCAGTCTGCATTGCGCTACGCATTTGCCCTCATACGCTGCACCTCCGGCCCGCCCCGTTGCGCTGTTCTTGCCCGACTTGGCACGCCGTATAACATCCACGAGACCGATACCAAGGAGAACCCCATGGCGATGCCTACGCTCGATCCGAACGCCCCTGATTTCACGCGCCGCTATCCGAACCTGGCGGACCCCCGCCTGGGCGCCGAGGCCACGTTCGCGACCGACGAATTCTTCGCGCCGAAAAGCCGCATGCTCAATCCCGAGCCTGCCGTCTTCATTCCGGGCAAGTACGACGACCACGGCAAGTGGATGGACGGCTGGGAAACGCGCCGTCGCCGCAACGGCGGTTATGACTACTGCATCGTCCGGCTGGCACGCCCGGGCGTCGTGAAGGGCGTGGACATCGACACCAGCCACTTCACCGGCAACTTCCCGCCGGCCGCCTCGATCGAAGCCGCTTACCTGCCGGACGGCGAGCCGACCGACGCCACGCAGTGGACCGAAATCGTTCCGTCGACCACCCTGCAGGGCAACAGCCATGCGTACGTGGCCGTGAGCAACCCGGGCGCTTTCACGCACCTGCGCGTGAACATCTTCCCGGACGGCGGCATCGCCCGCCTGCGCGTGTACGGCCAGCCGCAAGTCGACTGGAAGGGTGCTGACCGCACCCAGCTGTTCGACCTGGCCGCCATGGAAAACGGCGCCTACGTGGTCGAAGCCAACAACGAGCACTTCGGGCCGGCTTCCCGCATGCTGATGCCGGGCCGTGGCGTGAACATGGGCGACGGCTGGGAAACGCGCCGCCGCCGCGAGCCGGGCAACGACTGGTGCGTGATCGCGCTGGCGCACCCGGGCCGCATCCGCAAGATCGAAGTCGACACCGCGCACTTCAAGGGCAACTTTGCCGACCGGGTTTCCATCCAGGCCGCGCGCGTGGTGGGCGGCACCGACAGCTCGCTGAAGACGCAAGCGATGTTCTGGCAAACGTTGCTGCCCGAGCAAAAGCTGCAGATGGACCTGCAGCATTACTACGAAGCCGAGATCGCTGACCTGGGCATCGTCACCCACGTGCGTTTCAACATGTTCCCGGATGGCGGCGTGTCGCGCCTGCGCCTGTGGGGGGTGCTCGAATGAGCCAGGACACCGTCGCTCGCGTTGCATTGACCATCGAGCCGCTCACGCGCGAAGCCTTCGCGCCGTTCGGCGACGTGATCGAGCTGGAGGGGTGCAAGCAGTTCCCCATCAACCAGGGCACGACCACGCGCTTTCATGACCTCGCCAACGTGGACGTGGGCGAAGGCGGCCGGGCGCTGATCAACCTGTTCCGTGGCCAGCCGCGCACGCTGCCGTTCGAGGTGACGATGCTGGAGCGCCATCCGCGTGGCAGCCAGGCGTTCATCCCGTTGAACGACACGCCGTATCTGGTGGTGGTGGCGCCGGCCGGCGAGCTGGACCCGAGCCAGCTGCGCGCGTTTGTCTCGCGCGGCTGGCAGGGCGTCAACTACGCGCGCGGCGTATGGCATCACCCGCTGCTGGCCCTTGGTGAGGTGAGCGACTTCATCGTCGTCGACCGTGGTGGCGAAGGCCACAACTGCGACGAGCAGGATCTGCCCGAATCGGTGTGGCTGACCGAAGCGGCCCTGCGCGCCACGCAGTTACCCGCTTGCCCCGAGCGTCATCCCTGAGCCCCCGCACCACGGGGGCTCAGTCACTTTCAAACCGATAAGGAGACATCGGCATGACCCAGGCTCAACTCACCTCCCCCGACATCGACGCGGAAATCCGCGCCTTTGTCGAGGCCGCGCACGCGCAGCAGATCGCATTCCTGCGCGAGCTGGTGCAGGTGCCGTCGGACAACCCGTCCGGTGACTGCGCCCCGCACGCGGCGCGCGCCAAGGCGCTGCTGGAGGCGCAGGGCCTGACGGTCCAGGCGCATGCCGTGCCGGAGGCGCAGGTGCGCGCGGCCGGCATGGTCAGCGCCACCAACCTGATCGTGCGGCATGCTTTCGGCCGCGGCGGCCCGACCGTCGCCATGAACGCGCACGGCGATGTGGTTCCGCCGGGCCTGGGCTGGACGCACGACCCGTACGGCGGCGAGATCGTCGAGACCGAGCACGGCCCCACGATGTTCGGCCGCGGCGTGGCCGTCTCCAAGTCGGATTTCGCGACCTACACCTGGGCGCTGCTCGCGCTGATCGACGCCGAGAAGCGCGGGGCGACACTCAACGGCACGGTCGAACTGCATTTCACCTACGACGAAGAGACCGGCGGCGACCTCGGCCCGAAGTGGCTGCTGGACCAGGGCCTCACCCGGCCCGACTACGCCATCTCGGCCGGGTTTGCCTATGGCATCACCTCGGCGCACAACGGCTGCCTGCACGTGCAGGTGACGGTGCGCGGCAAGCAGGCGCACGCCGCCATGCCGCATACCGGGGTGGACGCCATCGAGGCCGCCACGCACATCCTGCAGGCGGTCTATGCGTACCGCGCGGAACTGGCGACGCGCAAATCGGCGGTCTCCGGCATCGACCACGCAACGCTGAACGTCGGGTTGATCCAGGGTGGCATCAACACCAACGTCGTCCCCGACCTGGTGACCTTCCGCATCGACCGTCGGATGATCCCGGAAGAGGCTGGGCGCGATGCCGAAGGCGAACTGCGTGCCGTGATCGAACGCGCTGCCGCTGAACGGCCCGGCATCACGGTGTCAGTCGAGCGCATCCTGCTGGCGGAGCCGCTGGCTGAATTGCCCGGTGTGCAGACGCTGATTGGCGCCCTGCGGCGCAACGCGCTGGGCGTGTTCGGTGGCGATGTACCGGTGCACGGCGTGCCGTTGTACACCGACGCGCGGCACTACACGGCGCGCGGCGTGCCGACCGTGCTGTATGGCGCGGGGCCGCGCACGCTCATGGAAGCACGTGGCCACAACACGGATGAGAACCTGCGATTGAACGATCTGCGGGGCGCCACTGTGGTGGTGGGCTGCGCAGTGGCCGAGTTGTTGGGCGCCTGAAGGCTGCCGCGTTTGCTTCTTGGGGCCGGCGCATGTCGGCCCTTGTGCTTTTGGGCCCGTGTGGTACTTGGCAGGGCACGCAGCGAGGGGCTGAGCGGAGAAGCCCCCCTTATCAAGAAGCGAAATCCGCAACGATGCCAACCCATTAAGATGGCCACTGTCCGCAACTCGCCACACATCGCGCCATGAAGATCTATCACAACCCGCGCTGCTCCAAATCGCGTACCGCACTGGAGCGGGCGCAAGCGTTCGCAGAACAGACGGGCGAGTCACTGCAAGTCATCGAGTACCTGCAGACGCCGCCCTCGCTGGCGGACCTGAAAACGCTCGCAGGTCAGCTGAACTCGCCGCTGCGCAGCCTCGTGCGCGAGAACGAAGAGGAATACGCCGAACTGGGTCTGCAGGAAGCCTCGGACGACGCGCTGCTGGCGGCCATCGCGGCGCATCCGAGGCTGCTGCAGCGCCCCGTGCTCGTCCGCAACGGCAAGGCCGCCATCGGCCGTACGCCTGAAGCGTTGGACGCCTTTCTCCAGTAACGCGCGCGACCGCCGCATGCATGTTGAACGGCCTGCCGATTTCCATCGGACAGGCCGTTCAGGGGTGGCCGTATCGCCTTGCGCGAGGGCCGGGGCTGCGTCCGTCAAGACGCGCTTGGGCACCGGATCATTCCAGGCCCATCAATCGGGCCATTTCTGACCCGAATCCGATCGCCAGCATGGCGGCAAGCACCACGGCCAGCACCACCGCAGTCGACACCACGGTGACCTTCATCAATGCCGCGTCGTCGATCCCTCTGCCGTGCGCGCGGTGCAGGTGTGTGCGCGTAGCCAGCGGGACCGCCTTGGCGGCCGGTTTGCGATGCCAATGCAAGCGCTCCGTCATCGCTCGCAAATGGTGCGTGTCAAACGCGTCACGGGAAAATCGCATCGCCTCACCTCCCGTTGTGGACCGATAGCCGACGCTGGCACGCACCAGCGTCGGGGGTACGTGCGGCCCGATGACGATACGACATGCAAATGGCGTATGCGAGTGGCTTTGCTTGCCGGCGCCGGGTGGCGCAGTCGTCGGGTCGCCTCGCACAAGCCCAGCGTAGACGGGGCTTCGAGACGCCGCAAGTTGCGCCGCGGCATGGTGTTCGCGTCACGCCGTCAAAAGGCAACGGGCATGCGGCTCTTCGCAAGCGGCGTGATGTGAGCGGCGCTCAATCCTGAGCAGATTGGTCAGGCTCCTGGCTACCGGCGCGTTCCGCTTCTCGCTTGCGCAATTCGGCGAGGATGTTGCAGAAGAGCGCGCCTTGCTCCTTCGCGTCGTCGAGCGCGATATGCGTGTGGGGCAGGGGATCGTGCCAGTGGGCGGGAAAGGCCGCCTTGACGTTGCGCCGGTACGGCAGCCCCGTGAGCGAAAAGGCCAGCGTCTTGATGTCGAGAGCCGCCCAGCCGAAAGGCGAGCGCCCCGCAAAGCGCATCATGTACCAGAACATGAAAGTGAAATCGAAGCCCGCCGGGAACGCCACGAACACCGGCTTGCCCGGCAGGCTCTCCACCCACTCGACATAGCGCGGCAGGGCCACTTCGGGTGCCTCCAGATTGCTGCGGCAGGCGGCCCAGGCCTCGGGCTGCTGCTTCCACCACTGCACCTGGATCGGATGGCCCTGCGCACCGGGCAGCGTTTCCAGGTTCGCCTCGAACGTGCCGATGAGCGTCTTGTCGGCCAGATATGCGGCGCTCGCGAAGCTCAGCATCGAATGCGGTCCCGGAATGGGGCCATCAGCTTCGATGTCGGTGCTGACGTAGATTTCGGGCCGCGTGTCGGGCGCCGGGTTGCCGCGCTTGCGGCGCCCGTTGCCTGGTGCGGCGGAGGAGGGGGCGGCAGAGGTGTCGTCGCTCATGCGCCGCCTTCGTTGGCAAACAGCCGATCGGCGACGTAGGGGTTCGTGGCGCGTTCGTCGCCGAACGTGGACACCGGCCCGTGGCCCGGCACGAAGGTGACGTCGTCGCCCAGCGGCCAGAGCTTGGTGCGGATCGAGCGGATGAGGTCGGCATGGTTGCCGCGCGGGAAATCCGTGCGGCCGATCGAGCCCGCAAACAGGACATCGCCGACGATGGCAACGCGGTCTTCAGGGCTGAAGAAGACGACATGACCCGGCGTGTGGCCCGGGCAATGGAACACCTGCAACGTGCGGCCGGCCGCTTCCACGGTGTCGCCGTCATCCAGCCAGCGATCGGGCACGAAAGCCCTGGCCGGCGGAAAGCCGAAGCGCTGGCTCTGCATCGGCAACTGGTCGATCCAGAATGCCTCGTCCTTGTGGGGGCCTTCGATCGGTACGCCAAGCTGTGTGCGCAAGGCATCGGCGGCGGCGCAGTGATCGACATGGCCGTGCGTGAGCAGGATCTTTGCGATGCGCGCGCCGTGCTGCTCGGCGGCGGCCAGGATGCGCTCGATATCGCCACCGGGATCGGTGACGGCGGCGGCGCCATCGTCGCCGATCAGCAGCGTGCAGTTCTGTTCAAACGGCGTAACGGGGACGACAACGACTTTCATGTGGTTTTTTGCGCACTTAAGGCGAATAGACGTGATGGCAATTGTATCGGCCCCGGGCCGCGCCAGCATTGGCCTGGCGGGACGCGCTGTTACAGCGGAAAGAAAATTTTACAAAAATGACGTCAGATGCCCGCATGATCGCGCTGTTTTAATAGGAAATGTAAATTATCGGTCGAATCTTGCATGGTAGACTCGCGCTCATGCCAAGTTCGCCCCCTCTGTTCTCCCGCCTTCCGGCTGGCCGCTCGCTGCGTGCCTGGCTGCTGCATGGCACCGCAATGCTGGTGCTGGCAGGCTGCGCCGCCGTGCCTGGCGAACCGCCCGCCGGCGCCCAGACCGGCGGCCAGGTCAGCAAGGCCGCCGCGCCCGCCCGGACGGTGTCCGACGTGCGCGACAACCCGGATGCCTGGGGCGCGCTGTCGTTCCGTGGCGTCCCCGAATCCAGCGGCCTCAAGCTTGACGATGCCAACACCGAGCCCGGCCTGCGCGCCGATCTCGGCACCTTCGAGCAGCGCGGCGTGGCGTCCTGGTACGGCCGCGGCTTCCATGGCCGCCGTACCGCCAGCGGTGAGCGCTTCGACATGAATGCCTTCACGGTGGCACACCCGTCGCTGCCGCTGCAAAGCTGGGTGCTGGTGCGCAACCTTGCCAACGATCGTGTGGTGGTGGCCAAGGTGACGGACCGCGGTCCGTATCACGGCAAGCGCATTCTCGACATGTCATATGCCGCCGCCAAGCGGCTGGATTTCGTCAAGCGTGGCTCAGCGCAGGTGGAGATCCGACGGCTGTCGCGCGCAGAAGTCGAGGCGCTGCGCCCGGAACTCACGCAAACCGACCTCGCCAGCAATGATGGCGACGCCGATGTCGGCGCCGACGAGCCCGCGCCGGTCAAGAAGAAGTCGATCCGGCACCGCGCAAAGCGCCATCATTAAGCGCCGCCTTTGAGCGCCGCCACTCACGCTGCCATGGCAGACGTGGCATCAATCCTTTCCATCGTTCTTGAGTGCCAGCGCGCTCTGATACAGCGCATCGACTGAAGCCCCCGTGATGGCGCCGGCCAGCTTGGCCGCGCGTTTGGCGGGCAGCTCGGCCAAGAGGAGCCGTAACACCTGGTCGGCTGCCATGGCGGTTGGCGCCGCGCCCTGCGTGCCTGCGCCTTCCACCACCAGGACGAACTCGCCCTTGCCGTGCGCGGCGTCGGCCGCCAGCCACGATGGCGCCTCCGCTGCCGGCAACACGACGATCTGCTCGAACAGCTTGGTCAGCTCGCGGCCGATGAGGATGCGGCGCGCGGGTAGATGCTCCGCCAGTGCCGCCAGCGTGGCGTCAATGCGATGGGGCGCTTCATAAAGTACCCAGGCCGGTCCGTGCGCGGCCCATTGGCGGATGGCCGCATCACGCGCGCCCGCCTTGGCGGGCAGGAAGCCGACAAACGTGAACTGGCCATCCGACGATGCCAGCAGCTCGCCCGCCGCGGACAATGCCGTCACCACCGCGCTCGGGCCCGGCAGCGGGATCACACGATGGCCCGCCGCGCGCACCGCCTCGACAATGCGCGCACCGGGGTCGGAGATGCCCGGCGTGCCCGCATCGGACGCATAGGCCACGCGCTCGCCGCGCGCCAGGCGTTCGACGATGCGCGCGGCGGCCTCGCGCTCGTTGTGCTCGTGTGCCGCCAGCATGGGCCGCGACAGTCCCAGCCGATGCAGCAACTGGCCGGTGTTGCGCGTGTCCTCGCAGGCCACCGCATCGACGAGGCCGAGCACGTGCCGCGCGCGCAGCGACACATCGGCAGCGTTCCCGATGGGGGTAGCCACCACATATAATGCGCCGGCGGGATAGTGCTGGTCGTGCGCCAGCAGGGTCCAGTCAGGATCACTCACGAGAACTTCTCTTAGTCAGTCGGTTCAAACCGCCAATGCACGCGCCGCAACAGCCCGTACCTCCGCAACCCATGACCGCAGCCACCGGCGAGGCCGGTGAAGATCGCGCCCTGCGCTATCTGCAGGCACGCGGTTTGTTGATGGTCACCCGCAATTATCGCTGCAAGGGCGGCGAGATCGATCTGGTGATGCGTGATGCGGCGGGTACGCTGGTATTCATCGAGGTGCGCGCCCGCGTGGCACGTTCGACGCAGCGCTTCGGCGGTGCCGCCGCGAGCGTGACGCCCGCCAAGCAGCGCCGCCTGATTGCGGCGGCCGAAGATTTCCTGGCGCGGCAGGTGGAGGATGTACCCGCCTGCCGTTTTGATGTCATCGCCATCGACGGCGCGCGTATCGAATGGATGCGCGACGCATTTGGCGTCGAGGCATGACTCCCGCGCTCTTTCCCATTCTTCCCGGACTCTTTGCAAGGACAACATGAAACGCCCGTCGCCCAAGTCTGCCCGCGCCAAGCGCATCGTCGTGCTGGCCGCCCTGGCCGGCATCACCGCCACGCAGCTGACCGCCTGCTTCCCGCTGTTTGCGGGTGCCGTGGCAGGTGGTGTGGCACTGGCCACCGACCGCCGCCCGACCGCCACCCAGACCATCGACCGCGGCCTGCAGATGGAGGCCGAAAACACGCTCATCACGCGCTACGACGGTCGTGCCCACGTGAACGTGACGGTCTACAACCGCAAGGTGCTGCTGACTGGCGAAGCCGGCACCGAGCAGACGAAGCAGGAAATTGGCCAGTACGCGCAGAAGCTGCAGAACGCGCGTGAGGTCGTCAACGAGCTGGTGGTGACGGGCGAGTCCAGCACGCTCAGCTCACGCGCCAACGATACGTACATCACGACCAAGGTGAAGAGCGTGCTGGCCGGCACGGAGGGCGTGCCCTGGAACTCCATCAAGGTGACCACCGAAGCGCAGACCGTCTTCCTGATGGGCGTGGTGACGGAGGCTGAAGGCAACCGCGCCACCGAGGCCGTACGGACCGTTGGCGGCGTCAACAAGGTCGTGAAGGTGTTCGATTACGTGAGCGAAGACGAGCGCAAGCGCCTGGACTCGAATGCGACGTCGACCAATCCGCAGGTGGCGCCGGGCAGTGGCGCCGGCACCCCGGCACCTGTCGAAAAGCAGGCGCCCGCGCCGGTCTCGTCGGCCTCGCCGGGGCAGCCGGGCGTGGGCGCGACGGTGTCGCCGACCACCTCGCCGGCGCTGCCGCCGGGTAAGCAACTGCCCTGAGCGCACGCATCATCGCCACAAAGAACGCAGCCATCGTGCTGCGTTTTTTGTGGCCCATGCGCATCGCACGGTCGGCTGCGCCAACGCGGGCGTGTTAGCGTATGGCGCTCCCGCGACTTCGCTGCCCCCCATGCCCGTCGTCCATCGTCTTGCGACCGCCACCTTGCTCGCCGTGGCCCCCATTGTCCACGCAGGTGAGGCCCCGCCCTCCAACATGCAGGCCCGCATCTGGGCGGCTTCCTGCGCCAGTTGCCACCATGCCGATACGGCGCCCGGCACCAGGCTGTCGGCGCAGACGCTGCCTTCGCTGGCGGGCCGCTCACAGGCCGAGCTGATCGACACGCTGCAGGCCTTCCGCAACGGCACGCGCCCCTCCACGGTGATGGGTCAGCTCGCGCGCGGATACACCGAGGTGCAGATCGCCGCCATTGCCGGCTGGCTCTCGCGTCAGCCGCAGGAGGCGCCATGACCGCCTCGATGCTGCGCAAGGACAGGCGCGCGGTGCTGCGCGCGCTCGGTGCGGGTGCGCTCGCAGGCCCGCTGGCCGCGTGTGCGTCGTGGACGGCCATGCGCAATGCGCGCGTGGTGGTGGTCGGCGGCGGCTATGGCGGCGCGACTGCCGCCAAGTACGTGCGGGCATTTTCGGGCGGCCGCGTCGACGTGACATTGGTCGAGCCCAACGCGGCCTTCGTGTCGTGCCCGCTGTCGAATCTCGTGCTTTCCGGCGACCGGGATCTCGCCTCGATCACCGTGCCGTATGACGCGCTGGTGGCGCGCCACGGCGTGCGCTGGGTGCGCGACCGGGCATCCGCCATCGACGTTGGCGCCAGGCAGGTGCGCCTGGCCGGCGGCGGCTCGCTCGATTACGACCGGCTCATCCTCTCGCCTGGCATCGAGTTCATTCCCGGCGCGATTCCGGGTCTCGCCGATCCCGCAACGGCGGCGCGGGCTCCGCATGCATGGAAGGCCGGCACGCAGACGCTCGCGCTGCGCCACCGCCTGGAGGCCATGCCCAACGGCGGGACGGTGGCGATCAGCATTCCGCTCGCGCCGTACCGCTGCCCGCCCGCGCCCTACGAGCGAGCGTGCCTGATCGCCAACTGGCTGCAGCGCGCCAAGCCCGACTCGCGCGTGCTGATTCTCGATGCGAACGACGAGGTGACGTCCAAGGGGGCGCTGTTCAAGCGGGTGTGGGCGGAGCGCTATCCGAACCACATCGAATACCGCCCGCAGTACAACGCGGTCGACATCGACCCGACCGGCCACGTGCTCAAGTTCGACGTGCAGGACGACGTGCAGGCGGAGGTGGTCAACCTGATCCCGCCGCAGCGCGCCGGCGCGATTGCCGTGCAGGCGGGGCTGGCGACCGCCAACGGCCGCTGGTGCGAGGTCGATTTCCTCTCGTTCGAATCCAGGGTGGCGCCGGGCGTGCATGTGATTGGTGATGCCATCCAGACCGCGCCGCTGATGCCGAAGTCGGGCCACATGGCCAATCAGCACGGCAAGGTGGCCGCCGCCGCGGTGGTGGCGATGCTGGCCGGGCACGCGCCCGATGCCTCCCCGCTGTATGCCAACACCTGCTACAGCTTCACCGCGCCCGATGAGGCCATCCACGTGGCGTCGGTGCATCGCTTCGACCCCATCGCGCGCACGATGGTCACGGTGCCTGGAGCGGGTGGCGTATCCGACATGCCGTCTGCGGCAGAAGCGACGCTGGCACAAGGGTGGAGCCGCGCGATCTGGTCGGACATGCTCGGCTGAGGGCGCACGCAGCGTCCGGCACGAACAATGCGCAAGATTGTGCAAGTCGGGCGCGATTGAACCGCCTACAGTGCGTCATATGGCCGCGCGGGCGGCCGCCAGAACATTTCGCTCATCATGTCTCCCAAGGATCTGCTGCTTGCCCTGACCGTCGTGCTGGTGTGGGGCGTCAACTTTGTCGTCATCAAGGTGGGGCTGCACGGCGTGCCGCCCATGCTGCTGGGCGCGCTGCGTTTCGCCCTCGTCGCCTTCCCGGCGGTGCTGCTGGTGCCGCGCCCGAAGATTCCGCTCAAGTGGCTGCTTGCCTACGGCGCGACCATCAGCTTTGGGCAGTTCGCGTTTCTGTTCTCGGCCATGTATGTGGGCATGCCGGCGGGGCTGGCGTCGCTGGTGCTGCAATCGCAGGCGTTCTTCACGCTGACGATCGCGGCCGTGGTGCTGCGGGAGCCGATCCGCTGGTTTCACCTGGCCGGCATGGCCGTGGCGGCGTGCGGGCTGGCCATCATCGGCATGGCGGGCGGCTCGGCGGCCACGGGCATGACCACGGCGGGTTTCCTGCTCACACTGTGCGCGGCGTTTTCGTGGGCCAGCGGCAATATCGTCACCAAGCGCATCGGGCCGGTGAACGTCGTCAGCCTCGTGGTGTGGGGTGCGCTGATCCCGCCGATTCCGTTCTTCCTGCTTTCGTATTGGATGGAAGGCCCCGAACAGATCGCGCACAGCCTGGCGAACATCGGCGCGCTGAGCATTGGCGCGATCGTCTATCTGGCCTTTGCCGCCACCATCTTCGGGTACAGCCTGTGGAGCCGCCTGCTGGCCCGCTACGCGGCCAGCCAGGTCGCGCCCCTGACGCTGCTGGTGCCGGTGGTGGGCCTGGTGTCCGCGGCCGCGCTGCTCGGCGAGCGGCTGGTGCCGGCCCAGTGGCTGGGCGGCGCGGTCGTGATGGCCGGGCTGCTGCTGAACGTGTTCGGCGGCCGGCTGGCGGCGCGGCGGGCGATGGCCTGACCGCCGCCTACCCGAGCGGGCGCGCCCGGCACGGGGCGGATGCCGGGCGCGTTGCATTCTGGCCCGGCATGGCAATTCTCCACTTGGGGCACAATATCGGGTCCATTCGCCCGCGCCCGGCATGCGGGCCGCCTCATCATCTGGAGACCACATGAAGTTCGCCCCCACGCTCGCCGCTGCGGCTGTGCTGGCCAGCCTGGCGCTGTCCGCCACGCCTGCGCTGGCCGCCGTCGATGCAGCCCGCGCGCAATCCCTCGCCAACCAGAACGCCTGCCTCGGCTGCCACGCCGTCGACCACAAGCTCGTCGGCCCCGCTTACAAGGATGTCGCCGCCAAGTACAAGGGCGACGCCAGCGCCGAAGCCAGGCTCATGAAGAAAGTGCGCGAAGGCGGCATGGGCAACTGGGGCCAGATCCCGATGCCCGCCAACCCGAAGATCAGCGACGCCGATCTGAAGACCGTGATCGACTGGGTGCTCGCTGGCGCCCCGTCCAAGTGAGGGCACGGCCATGCATGATGCAATCAACCTGACCCGCCGCGACGTGCTGCGCGCAGGCGCCATGATGGCGCTGCTCGTGTCCGCAGGCATCGCCACGCCGGCTCAGGCGGCCGAGTGGAACAAGACCGCGTTCAGCATCAAGGGCGTGAACGACGTGCTCAAGCAATTGGGCGGCGGCGCCGTCGACAAGGGCGGCGCGGGCGTTCACCTGACCGCCCCGGACATCGCCGAGAACGGCGCCGTGGTGCCGCTGGTGGTGACGAGCACGCTGCCCGGCACCGACATGATCGCCATCCTGGTCGAGAAGAACCCGAACACGCTGGCCGCCACCTTTGGCATTCCGGCAGGCACCGAGCCGTTCGTCAGCACGCGCGTGAAGATGAGCGAGACGTCGATGGTCTACGCCGCTGTGCGCGCCAACGGCAAATGGATCCTGGCAAGCAAGGAAGTCAAGGTCACCCTCGGCGGCTGCGGCGGCTGACCGGCCAATCAGGACAAGGAGCACACCATGGCAGACCCGATGCGCATCCGCGCAATGGAAAACGGCGGCACGGCCGACGTCAAGATCCTGATGAAGCACGATATGGAGACCGGCCAGCGCAAGGACGCGTCCGGCAAGATCGTGCCCGCCTGGCACATCACCAACGTGACGGTGCAGCATAACGGCAAGACAGTGCTGGACGCGCAGTTCGGCACAGCCGTATCGAAGGATCCGTTCCTCAATTTCAAGTTCAAGGGCGCCGCCAAGGGCGACAAGGTGACAGTCACCTGGGTCGACAACCATGGCGACAAGCGCACCGACGAAACATCCATCCAGTAAGCCCCGGAGACCGACATGCGACGCAGCTTCTTTCGGGTAACAGCCGCGCTGGCGGCGCTGGGCGTGGCCGGCAAGGCGGCCGCCCAGAATATGCCGCGTGCCGGTGGTGCCGGCGCACGGTACAAGGTGGTCTATCAGTTGAGCGAGGGCATCGACCAGGCGGTGCGCGCCATCGGCAACCTGCGCAACCACGTCAATGGCGCGCCGGGCACCCGGATCGTGGTGGTGGCATTCGGACACGGCATCGAGTTTCTCGTGGAAGGTGCCAAGGACGGGCAGGGCCGTACCTTTGACGCGCCCGTGGCTGCATTGGCCAGCATGGGCGTGGAGTTTCGCGTGTGCCACAACTCGCTGATGGCCTTCAAGGTGCCGGAAGACAAGCTGCTGCTGGAAGCCAAGGTCGTGCCCGCTGGCGTGGTGGAAATCACCCGCCTGCAGCAGGAAGAAGGCTTCGCCTATCTCAAACCGTAGGCGACACGCGGAGGGGACCGTGAAACGCAAGACACTGACAAAGGTGCGGGGCGCAGCGCTGCGTGCGGCGGCAGGTGCATTGGCCTGCGGGGTGGCCATGGCCGCCCACGCACAGGATGCCAAGGACAATATCGCCGCCGGCATCGCCCAGTACCGCGAGATGCTGGCCGACGGCAACCCGGCCGAACTCTGGGAAGCCGCTGGCGAAGAACTCTGGAAGAAGCCCGCCGGCCCCAAGCAGGTATCGCTCGAAGCGTGCGACCTGGGCCTCGGCCCGGGCGTCGTGAAGGGCGCGTATGCCAAGTTGCCGCGTTACTTCAAAGACACCGGCCGCGTGATGGACGCCGAGCAGCGCCTCATGTATTGCCGCATGACGCTGCAGGGGCTGACCAGGGAAGAGGCTTCGGCGCGGCCGTTTTCCTCGCCGGGCAAGCCTTCCGAGATCGAGCGGCTGATGGCCTACGTCGCCTCCGAATCGCGCGGCGCGGCCATCGACATCCCCCTCGCGCATCCGGAAGAAAAGCGCGTGTACGAACTTGGCCGCCGCATGTTCTTCTACCGTGGCGGCGCGTACGATTTTGCCTGCGCCACGTGCCATGCCCAACCGGGTTTGCGCATCCGCCTGCAGGAACTGCCCGATCTGCTGACGGCAGAGGGCGCGCGCTATGCGTATTCCACGTGGCCGGGTTACCGCGTCTCGCAGGGCGAGGTACGCACGATGCAGCACCGCCTGTACGACTGCCTGCGCCAGCAGCGCTTTCCGGAACCGCTCTATGGCAGCGAGGTGATCACTGCGCTAGAGATGTTCCTCGCCCGCAACGCCAACGGCGGCAAGATGGACGCGCCGTCCATCAAACGATGAGGCCGACCATGCCGCACATGATCCGACTGACCCTCATCGCCGTGGCCCTCGTTGCAGGCGCTGCCCATGCCGCCGATGCGGCACCCGCCAAGGCCGTCACCCCGCCCAAGCCCGATGCCAAGGCAGACGCAGCCCTCGCCAAGGTTATCCACGAGAGCTTTGTCTCCAAGGGCCCGGCCACCGTGGAAGGCGTCACCGAGCGCGACGACGTGCAGAAGGTCTGCAGCCAGTTCGCAAACAGCAACGCCGTGCCGGCCGCCGTGGCCAGGAAGCTCGAAGTCGCGCAGCTCCAGACCATCCGCTACCCAGCCGACGGCAAGTGGCTGGGCGACTGGAAGGCCGGTGAGAAGACCGCCCAGAACGGACGGGGCATGCAGTTCTCCGACCCGGTTGGCATGGTCAACGGCGCCAACTGCTATGCCTGCCATCGGCTGTCGAAAGACGAAGTGTCGTACGGCACCATCGGCCCGTCGCTGTATCAGTACGGCAAGCTGCGCGGCGATTCGGAAGCGATCCTGCGCTATACGTGGGGCAAGATCTACAACTCTAACGCGTATGCGGCGTGCTCCAACATGCCGCGCTTCGGGCACAAGGGCATCCTGACTGAACAGCAGATCCGCGATGTGATGGCGCTGCTGTTCGATCCGGCCTCGCCTGTGAACCAGTAACGCCATGCGTACGCTTCGGCGGTTCCTGACGTGGGCAGCAGCGGCGATGGTGTTTGCCGCCACGCAGTTTGCCAATCATGCGCAGGCCGTCGAAGTAGGCGATGTGGTGGCGCTGCCCGACGTGCAGTTGCTCGACGGCACACGCGTGCCGGGCGATGCATGGCGCGGGCACCCCGTCATCATCGCCACGTGGGCATCGTGGTGCCCGTTCTGCGCGCTGCAGAACCCGCGCCTGCAAAAGCTCTACGACGCCACGCGCGGCACCGACCTGCGCATCCTCACCATCAGCATCGACGCTAACCCGCAGCTCGCGAAGGACTACGTCGCCAAGCGCAACTTCACCTTGCCCGTGGCGATGGAAACCGACGCGCTGTGCGCCGCCACCGGCCCGCGCAAGGGCCTGCCCGAACTGCTCGTGCTCGACGCCAAGGGCCGTGTGGTGCGCAAGGAAGTTGGCGAGATGCTCGAAGACGACGTAGCCGACCTGGCCCGCTACGCAAACAGCCCCAAACAATGAACCGCCGCGAATTCGTTCAAGCCCTGGCGATTGCCGCAGCCGCCGGCCTGCGCCTGACCGACGCCCACGCCGATACGTTCAGCTACGACGTGCCGCGCTTTGGCAACGTCCACCTGCTGCACTTCACCGATTGCCACGCGCAGTTGCTGCCCATTGAATACCGCGAGCCCAGCGTCAACCTGGGCGTGGCGCAATGGGCCGGGCAGCCGCCGCATCTGGTTGGGCACGCGCTGCTCAAGCGGTACGGCATTGCGCCCGGCTCGCGCGCCGCGCACGCCTTTACCGCGCTCGACTTTACCGAGGCCGCCCGCCGCTACGGCCGCATGGGCGGCTTCGCGCACTTGGCCACGCTCA
>JAGWNU010000217.1 GCA_028871175.1 Burkholderiaceae bacterium
CTGGCTGCCGAGGCGGGCGTGGTACACCACCCGGTCGAGCGCCGGCACGCGCTGCTCCAGGGACTGCCTGCGATCCTGGTCGAAGAAGAAGCGGGCGTCGGCCAGGCGCGGGCGCACCACGCGCTCGTTGCCTTCGATGATGGCTTCGGGCGTGCCGGTGGCGATGTTCGAGACGATCAGGAAGCGATTGCGCAGATGGCCTTGCGCATCGGTAAGCGCAAAGTACTTCTGGTTGGTCTGCATGGTCAGGATCAGGCATTCCTGCGGCACCGCGAGGAATTGCTCCTCGAAGTGGCACGGGTAGACCACCGGCCATTCGACCAGCGCGTTCACTTCATCGAGCAGCGCTTCCGGCATCACCACCGTGTCGGGACCGGCCGTCCTGAGCAGCTCGGCGTGGATCGCTTCGCGGCGGCGGGCGTAGCTGGCAATGACCTTGCCTTCTGATTCGAGCGTGCTCGCGTACGCCGTTGCATCCTTGATGATGATCTCGCCCGACGACAGAAAGCGATGGCCCAGCGTCACGTTGCCGGATTGCAGGCCCAGCACGCTGGCGGGGATCACCTCGCTGTCGAGCAGCGCGATCAGCTTGTGCGCCGGACGCACGAACTGAACGTTCTCGCCGTTCGGGCGCTGATAGATCATCACCTTCGGGATCGGCAGGTTGGCGATGGTCTGCGTGAGCGCCACCTGCAGGCCGTCTGCCAGCAGGGCGCCGCGCGCGGTGTAGCGGTAGAAGAGCGATTCGGCCTTGCCGTCCGGTGCGCGTTCGAGCGATTCGGGGGCGATGGCGTCAACCCCCACCGTCTTGGCGAGCGCCGCGAGCTTTTTGGCGAGTGGCGCGGCGGGCTTGCCCTCGGCGTCGAAGGCGATGTTGACGGGCAGCACCTTCTCGCGCAGTTCGCGGTCCGGCGCGGCACGGCGCACACCGGTGATCGATGCGGCAAGGCGGCGCGGCGTCGCAAAGCCTTCCACGGCGGCGCCTTCTTCGAGCAGGCCTTGCGCCGACAAACCATCAAACAGGCCGCGCGCAAAGGCCTCGCCCAGGCGGGCCAGCGCCTTGGGCGGCAGTTCTTCGGTCAGCAGTTCGATCAGGAGGGTGGACATAGCGTTTGAATCAGTGACGTCGTTGTTCTGCGCCGCTCAGGTATTGCGTGCGGCGGTCATGTTGTTCGGTTCAGCAGGGCGATCCGGGCACGGGCTCCACGCCCGACAGTAGCCACACGCCGTTCTGCTGCTGGAAGCGCAATTGCGTGCCGGCGCACTGGCCCGGCGGAGGCGGCGGGGCGATCGGCGCGGGGTTGGTACCGGGCGCAGCGGCATCGCGCCGGATGAACCGGGCCGACAGCGCGCCGTGGCGCCGGTCGTAGCGCACCTCCTGCAACGTGCCGGACACGTTGAATTCCAGTCGGCTCGGCAGTTGCGCAGCCGAGCGGAACACACGCGTACGGCGTTGCGCCTTGCTGCCCGAGCCCTGCCATTCGACCCAGGTGAACGGGAAGCGCAAGGCGGTGGCGTACGTACGCAGCGGCACGCGGTGCCAGCCGAGATCGCGCGCGCCGGACAGGTCGCAGGCCATGGTGCGCGCCAGGCTTGTCCACTGGTCGAGGGCGGGCGGAGGGGGCGTCCACGCGGTGCTTAGCGCCTGCTGCAGGGGTTTGGCGTCCGCCACGCAAAGTTGCGACAGGTTCTCGGGCAAGACGAAGACCTTCTCGGTGGACGCGGGCCTGGATGTGCGATGCCGCGCCGCCTGGGCAAGGCTGACCGGCAGAGCAAGGGCGGCGACGGACGCGGCCGTCAGCAGCGCCAGGTTGCGCCACGCACGGGTGGCCGTCATGCCGCCTCCGTGGCGACGGCCGTGCCGCACATCGGGAAGCCCAGGCGCTCGCGAGAGTCGTAATAGGCCTGCGCAACCAGGCGCGACAGGTTGCGGATGCGGCCGATGTAGGCCGCTCGCTCCGTCACCGAGATGGCGCCGCGCGCGTCCAGCAGGTTGAACGTGTGGCCGGCCTTGAGCACCTGTTCATAGGCAGGCAGGGCAAGTTGCACGACGGCGGCGCCGTCATCGGCCGCGCCGTCTTCGCGCACGCCCATCAGGCGCTTGGCCTCGGCCTCGTGCTCGGCGAAGCGGCGGAACAGCACAGCCGTGTCGGCCTGTTCGAAGTTGTAGGTCGATTGCTCGACCTCGTTCTGGTGATAGACGTCGCCGTACGTCAGGCGGCGCTTGACCGGGCCATTCGGGCCGGGTTCTTCCCATTCCGTCCAGACGAGGTCGTAGATGTTCTCGACCTGCTGCAGGTACATCGCCAAGCGCTCGATGCCGTACGTGATTTCGCCGGTCACGGGTTTGCAGTCGAGGCCGCCGACTTGCTGGAAGTACGTGAATTGCGTCACTTCCATGCCGTTGAGCCACACCTCCCAGCCCAGGCCCCAGGCGCCCAGCGTGGGGTTCTCCCAGTCGTCCTCGACGAAGCGCACATCGTTCTGCTTCAGGTCCAGGCCGAGTGCTTGCAGCGATCCGAGGTACAGGTCCAGGATATTTTCGGGCGCGGGCTTGAGCACCACCTGATACTGGTAGTAGTGCTGCAGGCGGTTGGGGTTCTCGCCGTAGCGGCCATCCTTGGGGCGGCGCGACGGTTGCACATAAGCCGCGCGCCACGGCTCGGGGCCGATTGCGCGCAGGAAGGTATGCACATGCGAAGTCCCGGCGCCGACTTCGAGGTCAATCGGTTGCAGCAGGGCGCAGCCCTGGGCGTCCCAGTACGACTGCAGCTTGAGGATGAGTTGCTGGAAGGTGAGCATGGTGGTACCCGTAGGTCCGCTGCGGCACAGAAACGCTCTGGATGCCGCGCGGCGGTGGAATGCAGCGGCGGGCACGCAAGCGCTTGGCTGCGTGCCCGCCGTAAAACGTTGAATTTTAGCGTTTTTTGTCAGCCGGCCCGGAAAGTGGCCCAAAAGCCGCCGGGCTCGGATCGATCAGCTTGCCCGTGCCCGTCGGCGGCGTGCCAGCGCGACAAGCAACACCACAGCGCCTGCGCCAAGCGCGGGGGCGTTGCCGGCGCGTACGAACGGCGTCAGGCCCTGCATGCCCTGGACCTCCGACTGCAGTGTGCCCAGTGTGAAGACGGGGAGGCGGGCCTGCACGCTGCCGTCTGGACGCACTACGGCCGTGGCGCCCGTGTTGGTGGCGCGCAGCATAGGGCGGCCGGTTTCCAGCGCGCGCATGCGCGAGATCTGCAGGTGCTGGTCCAGCGCGATGGTGTCGCCAAACCATGCCAGGTTCGTCACGTTGGCGAGCATCGTGGCGGGCTGATCGGCTTGCCGTAGCGACGCGGCAATTTCCTCGCCAAACAAATCCTCATAGCAGACGTTCGGGGCGACGCGCTGGTCAGCGACCGTCATGGGGGCCTGCACGAGCTGGCCGCGACGGAAATCACCGAGCGGCATGTTCATCATATGGACGAACCAGTGGAAGCCGAACGGGATGAACTCCCCGAAGGGCACGAGGTGGTGCTTGTTGTAGCGGTACACACCCTGGACCTGCGGGCCGACGCCGAAGACGCTGTTGGTGTAGTCGACGCGCGAATCTTCGCTGGCGGCGCCGAAAAGCACGCTGGAGCCGGTGGTGTCCACGTAGGTGCGGATGGCCAGTGCGATGTCCTGCGGCATGTCCTGAATCATGATCGGAAAAGCCGTCTCGGGCGTGATCACCAGTTGTGCGGGCTTCTCGGTCACCATCTTGGTGTACAGCGCCAGCGAGTGCTCGACGCCGGTCTGCTGGAACTTCACATCCTGCGGCACGTCGCCTTGCAGCAAGCGTACGGAGATGGGTTTGCCCACGGGCTGCGTCCACGCAATGCCATGCAGCGGCCAGCCTGCCACGAGCACGATTCCGCCAATGACGCCCGCTGACCAGTGCAGGCGGCGCTCCGCGGCAACGCACAGCAGGCCGGCCAGCACGGCTGCGATCAGCACGATGCCGTACACGCCCACCAGCGGCGCGTAGCCGGCCAGCGGGCCATCGGTATGGGCGTAACCGCCGTTGATCCAGGGGAAGCCGGTCCACACCGTGCCGCGCAGCCATTCGGTCACGACCCACGCTGCGCCAAATACCAGTGCAGATGCGGTACCGGACCACCGCCCGCGTCTCGTCAGCCACTGCCATGTCCACACCGCCAGCGCGGGATGCAGCGCCAGATAGCCGGCGAACAGCAGCACGGCCAGCGCTGCCATCCATGACGGCATGTCGCCGTAGACGTGCATGCTGATATAGAGCCACCAGATGCCCGACAGGAACCAGCCCAGCCCGAAGGCATAGCCGAGCCAGGCGGCATGATGCAGGCGCGGCGCACGTTGCACCAACGCAGCCAGCCCCGTCAGCGACAGGATCTGCAGCCACCACCAGTGGTTCGGTGCGAACGACAGCGTATGCATGACGCCGAGCAGTGCCGCCAGCGGCATCGCATAGCGCAGCCGCGCGAGCGGCACGGCGGGGGTGTCCTGCCTGCACGAGGAGTCGGCGGCGGGGGAAGAGAACTGGGCAGGCACGGAAGAATCAGACGGGGTGAGAACCAGAGGCGGTGGCTGCAGCGTTGCTGTCTGCCGGCGTGGCAACGCGGCGCACGAGCAGCACTTGCACCTGCCGAGCATCGGCGCGCAGGACTTCGAATTGCAACTCGCCCAGGGCGATCTTTTCGCCCCGGTGCGGCACGCGGCCCAGGTGGTTGGCCAGCAAGCCACCGATGGTATCGACGTCTTCGTCGGAGAAGTGCGTGCCGAAGGCGTCGTTGAACTGACCGATCTCGGTCAGCCCGCGCACGCGCATATGCCCATCCGCCGTGGCCAGGATGTTGTCTTCTTCCTGGTCGAAGTCGTATTCGTCTTCGATGTCGCCGACGATCTGCTCGAGGACATCTTCGATGGTGATGAGGCCCGCCACGCCGCCATATTCATCGACGACGATGGCGATGTGGTTGCGGTTGACGCGGAAGTCTCGCAGCAGCACGTTCAGGCGCTTGGACTCGGGGATGAACACGGCCGGGCGCAGCATGTCGCGCACATCGAAGCCTTCATCGGTGTAGTAGCGCAGCAGGTCCTTGGCGAGCAGGATGCCGATGATGTTGTCGCGGCTGCCTTCGTAGACGGGGAAACGCGAATGCGCGGCTTCCTGCACGAAGGGGATGAATTCAGCCGGCGCGTCGGCGATGTTGAGCGCGTCCATCTGCGCCCGTGGGATCATGATGTCGCGCGCGCACAGGTCTGAGACCTGGAAGACGCCTTCGATCATCGACAGGGAGTCGGCGTCGATCAGGTTGCGTGCGTGGGCATCCTGGAGGATTTCAAGCAGCTCGGCCCGCGATTCAGGCTCGGGCGAGATGAGGTCGGTCAGGCGTTCGAGCAGCGAGCGGGGTTTATCGGCTGGCTTCGGACTGGGATACGGATCATTCATGGCGCGGTCGCGCGTCGTTAGACATCGGCCCAGCATACACCAAATGGCCTGCCGTCCCGATGACGCGGGGTGGGCGATGTGCCGTCTGAAGTGCTCCACTTTTCACTTCAGGAGATCGGCACGGACCGCATGGCATAGGCGCCGTGGCTCAGGGGTAGTTCTGGTCAGTCGCGGCTGTTCCCGCGGCCAGGATATTGGCCGCCACTGTCGCCACTGCCTTGGCCGTGATCGCCCTCGCCATCGCCGCCCCGGTCGTGGTCGCCATGACTGTCGCCATTGTTGCCGTGGCCGTGATCGCTGTCGTGGTGGTTGCGATTGCCATCACCGTCGCCGCCCCGGTCGTGGTCGCCATGACTGTTGCCATGGTTGCCATCGTGGCCATGGCCGTGATCGCCGCCATGGTGGTGGTGATTCCCTTCCCCATCGCCGCCCCGGTCGTGATCGCCACCATGGTGACCGTCGTGGTCGTGGACGTGATCATGGTCATGGTGCCCGCCATCATGGCCACCGTGATCACCGCTGTGGCAACTGCCACAGGGTGATGGCACGGGCCACGGGCTCGGTGTTGGCGTTGGTGTTGGTGTTGGTGTTGGTGTTGGTGTTGGTGTTGGTGTTGGTGTTGGTGTTGGTGTTGGTGTTGGTGTTGGTGTTGGTGTTGGTGTTGGTGTTGGTGTTGGTGTTGGTGTTGGTGTTGGTGT
>JAGWNU010000218.1 GCA_028871175.1 Burkholderiaceae bacterium
TTTCTATCCATGCCTCTACGCGGTTTTCTGCCAGCACGATCAGCACCACTGCTGTAAAAATCCGCCTCATACATCAGAGCGATTATGGCGCGGGGATCGCAAGCGACTCCAGACCGATCAGTCGCGGATCACAGTTCGGCCATGTTGCGATCATCGTTAATGGAGTTACATATTCTCGTGCGCACGATGGCTATGACTCCAAAAAGACCTATGCACAATATGTGACCACCCAACAGAGCTTTCGCAACTCCGTAGGCTACGTTCTTCGCGTATCGCCAGGCGAAAAGAGCAAGATCGAAGTCGAACTGAAACGCAGAGTCGCGGTGACCAGTCGAGATCCGGTCAAGCACGGTTATAGCCTTCTTGACAACAGCTGCTCGTCGAATGTAGCTGACGTGCTGAACTTGGTGGGAATCGTTGCCTATGACCCCCGTTGGTCAGCCTTTGGCATGGTGAGCCCCGAAGACATTGCTGTTGGTTTGTCTCGCTCGAAGCGGGTCAAGGAAAAACGGTTTTACGCCAAGGAGAGTCCATGAGGATTTCTGTCCCAATGCTTCTACTGAATGCCCTGGTAGCCACCGCATGCTCAGGAGAACATGCAGCTGCAGTGTGGACAGCGAAGCAAAGTACCTCCGTCTATGCCTCAGAAGAGGACACCGAAGACCAGGTCTTGTTCACCTTGGTGCCCGGCGACACATGCACCCCACTGCGCAGCGTGGTCATGAAGGTCTATCTCCACACCGAGATTCAGTGCAAGAAGGGGCGTGGCTGGGTCATCGACAGGCAGAATTTTGATATCCAGCCAGCCCGCATCAGATCTGGGGCTGAGCAGCACCCCACGTCGTCGTCAACGGACTGATTATGAAGACGCCTCCTCCAAACATGGCTATGGATCTGCGCACCCATCCCTTGCTCTATTTGCAAGCCATCACAGCCCTGTCTTTTGCAATACCGCCCGGCACAACGTACGCCAGCTGCCCGCACTTGCTCACGGGCAAGCCGAGCTATGAAGCTGAAACCTCACTCTCTGCTCCATCGCGATCAGCGGAAGATGTGTTTCGTAGAGCATTGAGCGAACAAGCTGGCTTGGACTTTGACGAGGCAAAGCTATTCTTTGACTGCTTGAAGGACGCGACCAAGCGCGATGACAAGAATGCCCTCAGTCGGCTCGTCCAATACCCCTTGCGCATCCATGCTCTAAACGGAGCAAGCAGCATCGCGACGCCGGCAGCATTTAGAAAGGAGTACCCGTCGATCTTCAACCAACGCGTGAAGGACGCGATCGAAGCACAACGATTTGAGGATGTGTTCGTGAGCTACCGGGGCATCATGATCGGGAGCGGCGAGGTCTGGATCAGCGGCATCACGGAACGAGGTCGAAGTAAGCCGACGATCAAGATCATCTCGATCAACACTCAGTGAGTCGTCTGATATTCGCCTCACGTTCCAGCCCAGTTCAGCGCCACAGCGGCAAAGGCATACCGATGAAAGTTTCCGTGATCTTGGCTACGGCAGCGATTGCCGTAATGACGAATGCCAGCGCTGCCAAGATGTTCGAAGACTACGACAGCTTCTACGTCTCTCGACCTCACAGACTTTTCGGTGTGCCAATCGAATTCGATCACAACTCCACCTATGCTGTGCAGGGACAACCCGGTAGCTATGTGAAGCTTCGGGCGTTTCTGGAAGGCACGCCTTTGCGCGTTGAAATTGCACAAGATCGCATCACCATCAATGGCGCCGTCCATCGCTTTGGCCGAGCGAAGACCTTCCCGGGAGAGTACCCCTCAGACATCTATCCCCCGGGCGCAAGCGTGTTCCTGGTTCCAAGGACCACTGTCCATCCAGCCGCGCTTTGCGCGGAAGGGGCAAGCTCAGGCTCAGGCGAAGCCAACCGACATACACAGATCTATCTGCTGCTCAACCCATTGTCGCTGCGAGGCAAAGCGACGTTCCTGCACCTACCGAGCTTGCTCTCGTCGTGCAGGGCGGTCAGGGTGACCGACGATGGGAAGATTGCCTTCCCGAAGAACACATATCTGCCCGACGCACAGCAAGAAAACCGAACAGGGTTACTGCTGTCGTATTACACCTTTGAGCGCCGGCGTTTTGTGCCAATCCAGAAAGAGGTTCGAGTGCGATTCACGCACCCGGAAGTCCCCTTTCAATTCGAGATTCAGGAGTAACGGTAACTGAAGCCGGCCAGCGTGCTCCTGCGTTCAGATAGTGACAGGGGACTTGCGAGCGCCCCCGCCCTCTCAATCACGCCGCATCCGGCTGCGCCGCAGGCGCAGCCCTCTGAAACGCCTCCTGCGCCATGCAGTGCTCAAAGATGCGCGCAAGCGTCGGGTAATCCTCCACCGCCACATCAACCCGCTTGCCGTTGAACACCTGCGGGACCAGGCACACGTCGGCCAGCGTCGGCGTGTCGCCAACGCAGTAGGCGCCCGTGAGCGGCGACTGTGACAACCGCGTCTCCAACGCTGCAAACCCCAGCTTCACCCAGTGGCGATACCAGTCGTTGCGCGCCTCTTCTTCCACGTTGAACGTGTTCTTCAAGTACTTCAGCACGCGCGGATTGTTCAGCGGATGGATCTCGCACGCGATGGCGAGCGCAATCGCGCGGATGTGCGCGCGGTTGCTTGGCGAGCCGGGCAACAGCGTGGGCTCGGGGTGCGTCTCTTCCAGGTATTCGACGATCGCCAGGGACTGGTTCAGCACGTCGGTGCCGTCGCACAGCACGGGCACGAGTCCATCGGGGTTCATCCTGACGAAATCGGGCGCCATCTGCTCGCCCTTGAGCAGGTGCACCGGCGCGTAGTCGTACGACAGGCCCTTGACCTCCAGGGCAATACGCACGCGAAATGACGCCGAACTGCGGAAGTAGTTGTACAGCTTGATCGACATGGCTTCTGACTCTCTGGCTCAGATGACTTTCACGTGCAGCTCGCCCACACCCTCGATCTGGCCGACCATCAGATCGCCAACGGCGACCGGGCCGACGCCTTCGGGCGTGCCGGTATAGATCAGATCGCCGGGGCGCAGTTCGAACAGGCGCGACAGATACGCAATGGTTTCCGGCACCGACCAGATCAGGTCGGACAAATCACCGCGCTGGTGTTCCCGCCCGTTGACCGACAGCGTGACGGCGCCCTTATCTGCGTGGGCGACATCCTTTGCCGGCACGATCGGGCCAATGGGTGCGGAGCCGTCGAACGCCTTGCCGGTTTCCCACGGGCGGCCGCCCTTCTTGGCGGCGTTCTGCAAATCGCGGCGCGTCATGTCCAGGCCAACGGCGTAACCGTAGATATGGTTGGCAGCGGTTTCCACGGAGATGTCGCGGCCACCCGTGCCGATGGCGACCACGAGTTCGATCTCGTAGTGGCAATCCTTGGTTTCAGTCGGGTAGACGAACTGGCCGGTCTCGCCGTCGGGGATGTAGCGCACGGCGTCGGCCGGCTTGCAGAAGAAGAACGGCGGCTCGCGGTCGGGGTCGGAACCCATCTCGCGGGCGTGGGCGGCGTAGTTGCGGCCGACGCAGTACACACGGCGCACCGGAAACTGGCCATGCCCGCCACGGACGGGAATGCCGTTGACGGCGGGCGGGGTGACGACGAACTCGGTCATGCGGGTCTCCTGAAGCTAAACTGGATTGAAACAGGTGGGGACACTGCGGCCACCGCCCCCCGGCGACCGACGAGTTTGCGAGAATACACCCGCACCGGCCCGGCGCGGTTCTTGCATGAGTGGCGTGCACACTGCCCCACTTTGCACCATGCAAACGAAACCGCCCGCCCCATCTGCCCCGCCCGCCGCCCCGCACCCGGCCGCGCCGATGCGCGTGCTGCTGGTGCGCGATCCGCTCGATGCCGAACAGATCAACCTGGAGCTGATCCGCGCCGGGCTGGCCGAGGCCGGCTTCGTCGACGTGGGCCTGGCGGATGCCGACCTGACGCTGCCCGAGCGCATTGCCGAGACCCAGCCCGACATGGTCATCGTCGCCTCCGAATCGGCCGCGCGGGACACCATCGAGCACGTCTGCGTGGCCACGCAGCACGCGCCGCGCCCGATCGTGCTGTTTACCGACAACGACGACGCCACACGCATCAAGACGGCGTTTGCCGCCGGGATCACCGCCTACATCGTGGACGGCATCAAGCCCACGCGCGTCAAGGCGGTACTGGATGTCGCCTACGCTCGCTTCGAGCACGAAAGTGCGTTGCGCGCAGAGCTGGACACCGCCAAGACGCAACTGGCCGAACGCAAGGTGCTGGAGCGCGCCAAGGGCCTGCTGATGAAGCAGATGAACCTGTCGGAAGACGATGCCTTCAAACGCCTGCGCAAGATGGCGATGGACCGCAACATCAAGCTGGTGGAAGCCGCCCAACGGGTGATCGATGTGATGGCCAGTTGAGCGGCCGGGCCACCGCCCAGTTTTGGTGCGCCGCACAACTCCGGCGCTGGAAACGCACCAGTCGCGCGCGGTGTTCCGGACCTCACACGCGGCGTTCCGAACCTCAATCACCGAGCTAAAAGCCTCGCACGTCGAGTTCTGAACCTCAACCGCCGAGCTAAAAGCCTCACACGCCGAGCTCCGAGCCTCAATGGCCGAGCTAAAAGCCTCACGCGCCGAGCTCCGAGCCTCAACCGCCGAGCAAAAAGCCTCACGCGCCGAGCTCCGAGCCTCAACCGTCGAGCAAAAAGCCTCGCACGCCGAGCTCCGAGCTTCAACCGCCGAGCAAAAAGCCTCGCACGCCGAGCTCCGAGCTCGGAACACCGAGAAAAAAGCTCGGCGCGTGGCGCTCTGAACCCGGATCGCCGAAACCCATTGCTCAACGTTGGCATACCCCTTGCAAGTGTCGCTGCGAAGCCGGTGCCAACGTGGGTATCGGCAAGGGACAACGGCGTCCCGACGCACGGCTCTGCGACCCTTCCTTGGCGATGGGGCGATGGCGCGCGTCGGGACGCCTTTTCTTTGGAGCCATGGATGGCCGCGCCAGACAAGACCGACGCTCTCGTCAACCCGATCAACCCGAAGCGCCGCAGCATCATGAAAGCCGCGGCGACGATTGCAGGAGGCAGTGCCGTGGCATTGATCGATCCGCTGGTGCGCGCCGGCGCCTGGGCTGCGGGCTCTGATGCGCCCGAGAAGACGGAGCTGAAGGTCGGCTTCATCCCGCTCACGGACTGCGCCTCGGTGGTCATGGCGTCCACGCTCGGCATCGACAAGAAGTACGGCCTCAAGATCACGCCGTCGAAAGAAGCCTCCTGGGCCGGCGTGCGCGACAAGCTGGCGTCGGGCGACCTGGATGCGGCGCACGTGCTCTACGGCCTGATCTACGGCGTGCAACTCGGCATTGGCGGCCCGAAGAAAGACATGGCCGTGCTGATGACGCTCAACAACAACGGCCAGGCGATCACGCTGTCGAACAAGCTCAAGGCAGCAGGCGTCAAGGACGGCGCATCGCTGCGTGCGGTCATGACCAAGGAGAAGCGCGAATACGTCTTCGCGCAGACCTTCCCGACCGGCACGCACGCGATGTGGCTGTACTACTGGCTGGCCGCGCACGGCATCCATCCGCTGCAGGATGCGAAGGCGATCACCGTGCCGCCGCCGCAGATGGTGGCCAACATGCGCGTGGGCAACATGGATGGCTTCTGCGTGGGCGAGCCGTGGGGCGCGCGCGCGATTGCCGACAACATCGGCTTTACCGCCGAGACCACACAGGCCATCTGGAAAGACCACCCGGAGAAGGTGCTCGGCACCACAGCGGAGTTTGTGCAGAAGTATCCGAACACCGCACGTGCCCTCACGGCTGCGGTCCTGGAGGCGAGCAAGTTCATCGATGCATCCGCGTCGAACCGCCGCAAGACCGCCGAGACCATCGCCGCCAAGTCCTACGTCAACACCGACATGGACATCATTCTCGACCGCATGCTGGGCCGTTACTCGAATGGCCTGGGCAAGACCTGGGACGACCCGGACCCGATGCGTTTCTATCACGATGGCGCGGTCAACTTCCCGTACCTGTCGGACGGCATGTGGTTCCTCACGCAGCACAAGCGCTGGGGCCTGCTGAAGGCGCATCCGGATTACCTGGCCGTGGCCAAGCAGATCAACCGCATCGACATCTACAAGCAGGCGGC
>JAGWNU010000219.1 GCA_028871175.1 Burkholderiaceae bacterium
TCGCCTTCATGCCTGACCATGCCCATGATGGACTTGGCCAGGGTCGAGCGGCCCACGCCGTTGCGCCCGAGCAGGGCAACGATCTCGCCCTCGCCCACGTGCATATCGACGCCGTGCAGGATGTGGCTCTTGCCGTAGTACGCATGCAGGCCGCGCACTTCGAGCATGGGAGTGTTTGTCGCCATCAATGCGCTCCTGCGGGTTCGTCCAGCGTGGTGCCGAGGTAGGCTTCTTTCACGCGGCGGTTATTGCGAATGGCTTCAGGCGTATCGGTGGCGATCACTTCGCCATAGACCAGCACGGAGATGCGATCAGCCAGGCCGAACACGACGCTCATGTCGTGCTCTACCATCACCAGCGTCTTGCCTACCGTCACCTTGCGGATGAGGTCGACTGCGTGGTCCGATTCCGAGCGGCTCATGCCGGCAGTGGGCTCATCCAGCAGGATCACGTCGGCCCCACCCGCGATGGTGATACCGATTTCCAGCGCACGCTGTTCGGCATAGGTCAGCATGCCAGCAGGGGCATCGCGCCGGTGCGTCATACCGATCTGCTCCAGCACCTCCTCTGCACGTTCACGCGCATCGCGCAGCTCGGCCAGCTTGTGCCAGAAGGAGTACTTGTAGCCCAGCGACCAGAGCACCGCGCAGCGCAGGTTCTCGAACACCGACAGCCGGTGAAAGATGTTGGTGATCTGGAAGCTGCGCGACAGGCCCTTGCGATTGATCTCGAACGGCGCAAGGCCGCTGATCTCATCACCGTTCAGTCGCACACTGCCCGAACTGGCGGGGAACCTGCCCGAGATCAGATTGAACGTCGTCGACTTGCCCGCGCCGTTAGGGCCAATGAGCGCATGCCGCTCACCCTTACCGACGGTGAGATTGACGCCGCGGATAATTTCTGTGGCGCCAAAGCGCTTGCGTACATCACGCAACTCGAGCGCGGGGATCGGCCCGGAAGTGGTTTGGCTCATGATTACGGCTCCTGCAAAGCGTTGTCCCAGGCGGCGCGCAGCTTGCTGCCTGCGACGCGCAGACCGATGGCCCCCACCAGCCACAGAGCGGCAGCCACCGCCCACGGCATCCACGTTGCCGGTTCAAACGACATCCCGAACAGCGTGGCGACGCCGCCCGAGCTTTCGTCCTGTATGGCGTAGATCATCTCGACCGTGGAGATCAGCGCAACCAGCAGCACGGCGGCCGGCACAATCGCCACCGCATACGCGGGCACGAGCCTCATGAACTTACCGCGGCGAATGATGGGCAGATGCATGACAAGGAGGCTGGCAATGCCACCCGGCGCGTACATCACCATCAGCACGAAGAACAGACCCAGATACAGCAGCCACGCCTTGGTGATGCCCGACAGCGCCACCGTAAAGAACACGGTGAGCACCGCACCGATGATCGGCCCGAAGAAGCTCCCCATGCCGCCAATGAACGTCGCCAGCAGAACCGAGCCGGAGCGCACCGCAGAGACGTTTTCCGCCGTGACGATCTCGAAGTTGATGCACGACAGCGCACCGGCAATGCCGGCAAAGAACGCCGACAGGATCACCACCAGGAACCGCACGCGCTGCGTGTTGTAGCCAATGAATTCGACACGTTCCGGGTTATCGCGCACCGCGTTGGCGATACGGCCCAGCGGAGTCTGCGTCCAGGCGTACATCAGCGCCATCGAGATCAGGCACCAGGCGGCGATCAGGTAATACACCTGGCGCGCCGGACCGAACGTCACGCCCATCAACGCATCGCCGATGCTTCGGTTGGTGGAGACACCGCCCTCGCCGCCGAAGAAGTCCGGGAACATCAGGGCGCTGGCGAAAACCATCTCGCCAATACCCAGCGTGATCATGGCGAACGTCGTACCCGATTTCTTGGTGGTGACGTAGCCGAAGATCAGGCCGAACAGCGCACCGCCCAGGCCACCAGCGATGGGCAGCAGTGCGACTGTCAGCGGCCCTGCAATACCAACCGCCTGGATCGCGCCGATCTTGTTGAGCAGATGGACGGCCATGAAGGCGCCCAGACCCGCATATACCGCGTGGCCGAACGACAGCATGCCCGATTGCCCCAGCAGCATGTTGTATGACAGCGCGAAGATGATCATGATGCCCATCTGCGAGAGCAGCGTGATTGCAAAGCCCTGCGACCAGATGAGCGGCAGCACGATCATCACCAGCGCCGTGATACCCCAGATCAGCCACCGGGTGAGGTTGACCGGCCTGAACTTCATCGTGCGCGAGCGATCGTTGGTCGGCAGCGTTTGTTGTTGTTGCATGACGCGTTCCATTTAGCTCTCCCGCGTACCCATCAGCCCGCGCGGGCGGAAAATCAACATCAACACCAGCAGCAGGTAAGGCAGCACCGGTGCAACTTGCGCAATCGTCAGGTTCCAGACCGAGCTGAGCGGCACATCGGGACTGAGCGTGACGCCGATCTTTTCCAGCACGCTCGTCACCGAGATATCCAAGGTGACAGCAAAGGTCTGGATGCAACCGATCAGCAGCGACGCGATGAAGGCGCCCACGAGCGAGCCCATCCCCCCGACCACCGCCACCACAAACACGATCGAGCCGACCGCGGCCGCCATCGACGGCTCGGTGACGAAGGCATTGCCGCCGATCACGCCCGCCAGCCCGGCCAGCGCACAGCCGCCGCCGAACACCAGCATGAACACACGCGGGACGTTGTGGCCGAGCGCCTCCACCATGTCCGGATGCGTGAGCGCCGCCTGGATGACAAGGCCGATACGGGTGCGCGTGAGCAGCAGGAAGATGCCCACCAGCATCAGCAGCGATACCAGCATCATGAAAGCGCGGTACTTCGGGAACGACGAGGTGAACAACGTGAACAGCGGCCCGTCCAGTACGTCCGGCACGCGATAGGGGACGGCTGGCAGGCCCCACACCAGCTTCACGCCCTCTTCAATCAGGTAGGCCAGGCCGAAGGTGAACAACAGTTCCGCGACGTGGCCATAGCGGTGCACTGTGCGCAGGCAAAAGCGCTCCACCACCGCGCCCAGCGTGCCGACGAGCAGCGGCGCCACGATCAGTGCAGCCCAGAAGCCAAGATGGCCGCTGACGACATAGGCGAAATACGCGCCCAGCATGTAGAAGCTGGCGTGCGCGAAGTTCAGCACGCCCATCATGCTGAAAATCAGCGTCAGGCCCGAAGACAACATGAACAGCAGCAGCCCATAGCTGACGCCGTTCAACAGATTGATGACTAGGAATTCCACGCTACAGCCCTTTCGGCGGGGCATGGGCCGAATGCATCGGCCCATGCCCCGTTTAAAACATCGCCGCACGATAGCATCGGGCAGCCCTTCGGCGTTCCACCTGCCGTTAAACGACCAGCGTTATTGGGGACGCTTCATCTGGCAGGACGTCGGCTGCGACGCCACATACGCGTCGAGTACGGCGTTGGTCTTCCAACCGTAGCCGGTGTTTTCCTGGTCGAACTTGACGGTATTGCCGTTGGTTTTCTCCCAGGTGGCGATGTAGAGCGGTTGCTGGCCCTGGTGGTCAGACGCGCGCATCTCGAACGTGCCGTTCAGGCTGTCGACCTTCATCCCTTCAAAGGCCTTGGCGACCTTGGCAGGCTCGGCGGACTTGGCCTGCTTGACAGCCTTGGCCAGCATGGCAATGCCCGTGTACGAGGCCATCAGGTAGAAGTCATCGTTGTACTTCTTCTTGAAGCCCTCGACGATGTCCGCGCCCTTGTAGCCATCGTTATTGACGTTCCAGTAACCCACGTACTTGACATGATCGGCACCTGCGGCGCCCATCGCTGTCGGCACGCCGGTGGTCGAGGCGTAGTAGGTATAGAAGTTGGCGTTCAGGCCGCCGTCTTTGCTCGCTTTGATGAGCAGCGCCAGGTCACTTCCCCAGTTGCCGGTGATGACCGTGTCGGCTCCCGAAGCCTTGATCTTCGAGACATAAGGCGAGAAGTCTTTCACCTGCGCCAACGGATGCAGGTCTTCGCCGACAATCTCGATATCCGGACGCTTGCGCTTGAGATATTCCTTGGCCGCACGCGCCACCTGGTGGCCGAACGAATAGTTCTGGTTGATGAGGTAGACCTTCTTGACCTTCGGATCCTTGGCCAGATAGCTGGTCAGTGCCTCCATCTTCATGTCGGAGTTGGCGTCCAGGCGGAAGTGCCAGTAGTTGCACTTGCTGTTGGTCATGTCGGGGTCTACCGCCGCGTAGTTCAGGTAGACGATTTCCTTGCCCGGATTGCGCTCGTTGTACTTGGCCACGGCCTCCTCCAGCGCCATGCCAACACTCGAGCCATTGCCTTGCACGATGTAGTGGATACCCTGGTCGGCCACCTGCTTGAGCACGGTCAGGCTTTCCTGCGGCGAGAGCTTGTTGTCAAAGCCCACCACCTCGAACTTGGTGCCGTCGCCAGTCCAGTTCTTCTGTGTCGCCATGTCGGCGATGTACTGCCAACTGCGCAACTGGTTCTGGCCCAGCGCGCCCATCAGACCCGACAGCGGGTCGATCCAGGCGATCTTGACGGTTTCGGCGGCAGATGCTCCGGTGGGCAGGGTTGCACCACCAATTGCCGCGACACATGCGACAGCCACAACCAACGGACGGAACTTCGTCATGCGTGTCTCCTTCATGTGGTGGAGCGCCTGCGAGTCACTCTCCGCGTGCCGTTGTCGAGCACGTCGGCTGCTTGCGTCTCCAGGTTGCAACGCGCCCGGGCTTCATCCCGCTGCGTCAGCAGCATCGCTGCGCAGTGGCCGGCCCTGATCCGGTTGTCTTACGTCCGCCGTCCGTGTGCTTGGCCTGCTGCCGGGGCACGGGCGGCGGTTTCTGCCTTGTGTCTAACCTTGCGTGGAGGGGAACCGGTAATCCTTGAACTGCTCCCGCAACTTGAGCTTCTGCATCTTGCCGGTGGCCGTGAGCGGAATCTCGGAGACGAACACGACGTCGTCGGGAATCCACCACTTCGCCACCTTGCCCTCGAAGAACTTCAGCATCTCTTCACGCGTGACTTCCGCACCGGGCTTCTTCATCACCACCAGCAGCGGCCGTTCATCCCACTTGGGGTGATAGCAGGAGATGCAGGCTGCCATGTGCACCGCGGGGTGCGCAGCAGCCACGTTTTCAATGTCGATGGACGAGATCCACTCGCCGCCCGACTTGATCACGTCCTTGCTACGATCGGTGATCTGCATGTAGCCGTCGGCATCGATATTGGCCACGTCGCCGGTCGGGAACCAACCGTCGACCAGCGGCGACTTGTCGTTGCGGTAGTAACTCTGGATGGTCCATGGCCCACGGACGTAGAGGTCGCCAAAGGCCTTGCCATCCCAGGGCAGCTCTTGGCCCTCCGAGTCGACGATCTTCATCTCGACACCATAGATGGCGCGGCCCTGGCGCTCGAGCACATGCTGCTTGGCGTCATCGGACAGGCCTGCATGCTTGCCCATCAGCCTGCACGTCGTGCCCAGCGGTGACATCTCCGTCATGCCCCAGGCGTGGATCACTTCCACATCGAGTTCCTTGAGCGTACGGATCATGGCCGGCGGCGCCGCGGAGCCACCGATGACCGTCTTGCGGAACGTCGAGAACTTCAGCTTGTTGGCCTGCACGTGCTGCAGCAGCCCGAGCCATACGGTCGGCACGCCAGCCGAGAAGCTCACCTGTTCCTGCTCGAACAGCTCGTACAGCGAGGCGCCATCCAGCTTCGGCCCCGGGAAGACCAGCTTGGCACCGACCAGCGGCACCGAATACGGCAGACCCCAGGCATTGACATGGAACATCGGCACCACCGGCAGGATCACGTCCTGCGCCGAGCATCCGAGCGCATCCGGCAACGCGGACGCGTACGAATGCAGCACCGTGGAGCGATGCGAATACAGCGCGCCCTTCGGGTTGCCGGTCGTGCCCGACGTGTAGCAGAGACCGGCGGCGGTGTTCTCGTCGAACTGCGGCCACGTGTACTCGGCACTCTGCGCATCGAGCAGCTCTTCGTAGCAGAGCATCGGCACGCTGGAGGCCGGCATATGCGCGCGATCGGTCATCGCCACCCAACCCTTCACGTTCGGGCAATGCGCGGC
>JAGWNU010000220.1 GCA_028871175.1 Burkholderiaceae bacterium
GGGAGCAGCAACACCCGTCGCGCGCAGCCGTCCCCGCCTGAACGCCTGACGCGGCGCGGCGCGGCGCTGCGGCCAGGGCGCATTCACATGCGCCTGCCATCCGCGTATACCCCATTCATGTTTGGACCATGCTTGCCGATGTATCAGGACAGGCGGGGCGTCGTCACGCTGGCTTGTGCTTACGCATTCCCGATGGCAAGTCTCTGCGCATTCTGTGAATAGGGCACAACAAACACGCCTTTTCTCTGCCTGAAACAGCAGGCTTTTGCGCTATGCTCGCCGCAAAACACAGACAGGCGCTGGTCATGGATCGGGGGACCACGCCACATGCGCTCGAATGCATAACGATATCCATATTGCGCTGCTGCTGTTTGCGTGGGTCAGCACGGGGTTGACCACGTTTGCCGCATTAGACGCCGCGACACGTCTGCCGGGGGGCTCGACGGTCGCGAAACGCCGCAACTGGCGCATCGCCTGCGCCACCATCCTCGGGCTTGGCTTGTGGTCAGGACTCTGGCTTGCCCAGATCGGCCTGCACCGCCAGGTGGGCACGTCGGCGGGAGCGCCCATCCTGGCCACGCTCCTGATTGCGCTGGCGGCATCGGTGGCGGCGTTCTCCGTATTGCTGCCAGATGCGCCGCTCACCACCGCCACGCAGGCGTTGCAACGGCGTGGCATTGCCATCGGCACGCTGGCGCTGGGCCTCGGGTTGCTGGCGATGGAGCTCCATCTGGCGCGCCCATGGGTCCAGGAAGATGCGCTGACGCTGCGTCGCGTCGTCCTCGGATGGGGTGGCGGCACGCTTGTACTGGGTGCGGGCACGTGTCTGGCCCTGAGTATGGCATTCGATACGCCGCCCGCCCTGCGCCGGGCGGCCGTCGGGCTGCGCGCGCGCGCGGCCACCGTACTCGCTACCTCTGCCATGCTCTCGCTGGCGGCATGGCCGTCGATGGCTGCGTGGCCCGCGGGGGAAGCCACGACACACATCGTTCCCATCATCATGCTGAGCGCCAGTGGCGTCCTGGTCGCCCTGAGCCTGCACGCCGCGCTGATCATGCTGGAAGCCCGTGTCGACTCGACCCAGGCGCACCTTGCCGCGTCACTTGCGCGCGTGACCAACCAGGCACCGGAGCCCCAGCATCACGACACGCTCACCGGCCTGCCCAACCGCCTGCAACTGCGTCAGGCGCTGGACAGCGCGATTCTCTCGTCGACGCGGCGCGGTCGGCCCTTCGCCCTTTTCTATCTGGATCTGGACAACTTCGGGCAGATCAACGAACAGCATGGACGCAACACTGGCGACCGCGTCCTGCAGATCATCGCCGAGCGGCTGCGCCAGGCGATGCGCGGTGAGGATGTCGTCGCACGCCTGGGCGGCGACGAGTTCGGCGTCCTGGTCGAGGGGCTCTCCCTGCCGGAGGCGGCGGCCACCATCGGGGACAAGCTGCTGTTCCGCCTGCGCGAATCGGTCGAGGTGGATGGGCGCCGCGTGCGCGCGACCGCCAGCATTGGCGTGGTGATCCATCCGCACAACGGCGTGACGGCTGATGCGCTGCTTGAACATGCCGATGCCGCCATGTTCGATTGCAAGCAGTCCACCGGCAATGCCTACCGCTTCTTTGAACCGCGCCTGAACACCACCGCACACCGCGTTCTGCAGATCCAGCGCGCGCTGTCGCATGCGGCGCTCAACGGGCAGTTGTCCGTGCACTACCAGCCCAAGTTCGACGCCCGCACGCAGGCAATGACCGGCGCGGAGGCATTGCTGCGCTGGAACCACCCAGAACTGGGGGCCGTGTCGCCTGCAGAGTTCATCCCGCTGGCCGAGCGCACCGGCACCATCATTGAATTGGGCGATTGGGTCGTGGAAGAGGTCTGCCGCCAGATCATGCACTGGGATGCCGTCGGCATGCCCCCGCTGCGCATCGCCGTGAATCTCTCGCCACGGCAGTTCCAGCAACCCGATCTGGTACAGCGTCTGGCGCAGATCCTGCACCGCTATCAGGTGGCCGCGCACCGGCTGATGTTCGAGATTACGGAAACCGCTGCGATGCGTGATGCCGGGCAGAGCATCGCGACGATCCGCCAGATTCAATCGCTCGGTTTTGAAGTCTCGATCGACGACTTCGGCACCGGCTATTCCAGCCTCAGCTACCTGCAGCGCTTCCGAGCCCAGCAAATCAAGATCGACCGGGCATTCGTCAGCGCGCTCGACGACAACCTGCCCGAGGCCGCCGCCATCATTCGCGCCATTTGTGCAATGGCGCATTCGCTGGACATGACGGTCGTGGCGGAAGGTGTGGAAACCGAGGCGCAAATGCAAGCGCTGGTGAATCTGCACTGTGATCAATTACAGGGCTATCTTCTTGCACGCCCCATGCCGGCCAGGGATTTTCAGGAACAGATGGAAGTGCAATTCGCCTGACGCGATCGCATGGCCAATGCGTCATTGCGACGCATCGCCTCTTCTTTCAGGAACCTTTCAAATGAATTCCCTGAAAAAATTTCATCGCTGAGCGTTCAATTGCCTTGGCAATAAAGCCATCGTTTGCCAAAGTGTGTGCAAACTGTGCAGGATTTGCATCACAACTGCATCGACATCACATTGCTGGAATGCGGCATCACAGTTTTGGATTGTTTCAATTGTCTGCGATTCTTCGTTTCTCGCAAACCGGCACGCCGCAACGCTTTGCGCGATACAAGCACCAGCAGAAATCAACGTTGGCGACATAAGGCAGCGCGAAATATTTTCCGCTCAGCCAAAGTCGTTATAATGCCGTGGGCTGCGGGGAGCGTGCCCATGTTTCAATTGCAACGTTGAGGAATCCATAATGCCTACATACAAAGAAATTGTTCAGAAGATCTCTGAACTGCAGCGCCAAGCCGACGAACTCCGGGCAAATGAACAGGCAGCCGTGATTGCCGAAATCAAGCAGAAGATCGTGGAATATGGCCTGACCGCCGACGATCTCGGTTTTGGCAGCAAGAGCAGCCCGGTTTCGAAAAAGGCCGGCCGTAAGGTGCCCGTGCGTTACCGCGACAACAATGGCAATACCTGGACAGGCCGTGGCAAACGTCCGGGCTGGCTGGTGAAGGAACTGTCGGCAGGCCGGAAAGTTGAGGATTTTCTGATCGCCTGACCACGCAGGGCTTCATACTTCCGAGACAGCACAAAGAGGCGTCCGGAAACCACAAAAGCACAAGGCCGGCAAATTCGCCGGCCTTGTGCTTTTTTGGGTTTGGGGATTTATACCTGGAACCGCCCCACAGCGGAACGCAGCAATTGCGCCTGCTCTTCCAGCGACAGCGCTGCTGCCGCAGCCTGTTCAACCAGCGCGGCATTTTGCTGTGTGACTTCGTCCATCTGATTCACCGCCTGGTTGACTTGCTCGATGCCCGAACTCTGTTCGTCCGAGGCCGCGGAGATCTCGCCCATGATGTCTGTCACGCGCTTGACGGCGGTCACGACTTCCTCGATCACCGCCCCCGCTTCCTGCACCAGCGCCGAGCCGTTCTGCACGCGCCCGACCGAGTCGCCAATCAGCTCCTTGATCTCCTTGGCTGCGCCAGCCGAACGTTGTGCGAGGCTACGCACCTCGCCCGCCACCACGGCAAAACCCCGCCCCTGTTCGCCCGCACGCGCGGCTTCCACGGCAGCGTTCAAGGCCAGGATGTTGGTCTGGAAGGCAATGCCTTCGATCACGCCGATGATGTCGGCAATCTTCTTGCTGCTTTCATTGATACCCGACATGGTCTCGACCACGCGCCCGACCACTTCCCCGCCCTTGACGGCAATGTCGGAAGCGTTGACAGCCAGCGTGCTGGCCTGACGCGCATTGTCGGCGTTCTGCTTCACGATCGAGGTCAGCTCCTCCATGCTCGAAGCGGTTTCTTCCAGTGACGAAGCCTGTTGCTCCGTGCGCTGGGAAAGGTCGGCATTGCCAGCAGCGATCTGCTTGGTTGCACTGGCGATCGATTCTGCCGAGTGCTTGATATTGCTGATCGTGCCCGTCAGTTCGCGCTGCATCTGGGCCATGGCGTAGAGCATGCTGTCTTCATCGCCCGCGCGGGTCTGCACCGGCATGGCCAGATCGCCGCTGGCGATCCGGGTAGCGATGTCGGCGGCATAAGCAGGCTCGCCGCCCAGTTGGCGTTGCAAACTCCGCGTCACGGCCACGACTGCCGCCGTCATCAGCAGGCCGACCCCGAGCAGCAGGGCCAGCGCCTTGACGAGCGAGGCGCGGAACGCGGCGCTGATGTCGTCCATGTAGGTGCCCGTGACCAGACACCAGTCCCAAGGCTTGTAATACAGCACGTAGCTCTTTTTCGGCTGCGCCGCATCGGCGCCGGGCTTGGGCCACAGATAATCGACAAAACCCTTTCCATTCTTCGCCACCACGGAGATTTCCTGAAACAGGTGCGTGCCTGCGGGATCGATAAAGCCCGACATATCCTTGCCGTCCAGTTCGGGCTTGATCGGGTGCATCACCATCACGGAATTGGTGTGGCTGATGCTGAAATATCCGTCCTTGCCGTAGCGCATGGTTTTGATGCGCGCAATGGCCTGGCTCTGGGCATCGTCGGCGCTCAACTTGCCATCCTGCGCAAGCTGGCCGTAATCCTTGACGATGCTGAATGCAGCTTCGCTGATGTTCTGCAGGTCGCGCTCACGTTCTTCCAGGCGCAACGAGCGAGCCTCCCATGCGCTCCATAATGTGATCACCAGCAGACACAGCCAACTCAGGACGAGCGGCAGCCACAGCTTCTGACGAAGCGTGAGTCGGTTCATCTTCCCTTCCTCCAAGCGTTCTTTTCTTGTGTCGCCTGCGTCATGCAGACGGCGCTCCCCGGCGCGATTGCACGCGCTCTATAGGTGCTATCGGGCTGACAAGGCAGAAACTTGAGCCGCACATGCAATCAGCTGCAGTGGGCAGGGGCCGGGAGGTTCAACGCAAGGCGTTGGGATCGATGCTGGGCAGTGTGGCGCCAAAGGCTGGCGCAGGCACGTCGGCGGAGGGCGGACCAGGCTGCTCGTGGTCCAGCGGCGACCACGATTCCCATAAACCGTGGCGCGCGGGCGCTCCGGATGCCGAAGCGGCAACCTCCATTTCTGCCACGGCTGTATTTGCCGTGACATCCTTGATGCCGGGCAGCTCGACATGAGAACCGGCCATGCGCACCGCCCGGCCGCTGGCATCGCGCCACACCACACCGTGAGCGACAACCTCGCGATAGGCGCCGTCCTTGTGCCGCATGCGGAACTGCGCGGCGTAGGCCGACGTGTTGCCATCCACATGGGCCTGGATGCGATTGAGCACCATCGGCAGATCGTCGGGATGCACCAGGCGCAGGTATTCACTGGTGCTGGGGCCGATCTCCTTGAGCGAATAGCCGAGCATGGCCGCGAAGCGGGTGGAAAACTGCGCTCCGCGCGTCACAAGATCAAATTCCCACAAGCCGACGTCCGCGCCGTCAAGCAGCAACTGGTGACGCCCGGCCAGTTCTGCCTCGCGCTGACGGTAGCTCTGCTCGAGGTCGTTGAGCGCTTGCATGGTTTCCTTGCGGCGACGGATCTCGCGTGCAGCCACCGCCGTTGCCGTATCGCCGGCAGCGCGGTCCCGATAGCCGAGCAGGTAGCCTGCAAGCACCGTTGCGGCTGCACCGAGCGCCATGAGCCATTGCAGCCATACTGGCGCACCCTTGCCCGAAACCGGGCCCATATTACCCAACGACGCTGCGTAGACGGCATCGAGCGTCAGGCCGATGCCGAACAGCACACTGACGAGCAGGCTCACGGCCGGACGGCGAACTGCAACGCCCAAGGCGCCAGAGCGCGCCGTGAACGCAAACTGCAGCGCTGCGGCACAGGCGGCCGCAGACAGCACCATGACGATTCCGAGCAATCCGGCGTCGCCCCAGGCGACCGCGCCCAAACGCGATACACCTGCCAGCAGGAGCACCGTCACCGGTCCGCTGATACTCAGCAGCACACCCAGTGACACCGCTCGCATCGTGCCCGGACGCCCGCCCAGCACGCACCATAGCGCGGCCACCGCCACGCTCCA
>JAGWNU010000221.1 GCA_028871175.1 Burkholderiaceae bacterium
CGATGTAGGGCATCGTCGCCACCACACCCGTGAGCGCCACCGCAAACTCCAGCGGACGCGAGCCATAGCGGCCATACACCGCATCGGCTGCCGTCACGTGTCCCTTGGCATGGGCCACTTTCCACAGCTTGGGCATGATCAGGAACACGATCGGGTACACCAGGATCGTGTACGGCAGCGCAAAGAAGCCATACGCGCCCACCGCATACACGAGTGCCGGCACGGCGATCACGGTGTAGGCGGTGTAGAAATCGCCGCCCACCAGGAACCACGTGATCCAGGTACCGAAGTTGCGGCCGCCCAGGCCCCATTCCTCGATGTGGGCGCCCTTGTCAGATTGCCCACGTTGCCAGCGCGAGGCGATGAAACCCATCACCGTCACCAGCGCAAAGAAAAAGACGAATACGGCAAGCGCAGTCCAGTTGATCTGTCCGTCCATCATTCTTCTCCTTGGCTCTGGCCGTTCTTGAAGACGATCCAGATCAGCAGCGACGTGATCGGCACCCACAGGAACTGGTACCAGTAGAAGAACGGAAAGCCAAATAGCGATGGCAATTCCTGGTTGTAGAACGGCACCCACAGCAGGCCGATGAATGGCAGTGCGAGTAAGAACTTCATGGGTTGTCTCCTGATATTCGAGGGACTTCGGATGTTGTTTTGAACCGGTGAGGGGCCACGCAAGGCATGGCAGGCGGAAATTCCTGGAAATGGTTCTCCGTCTTGTCGTTGTGCGCGCACTCTGATCGCGCCATCCACAGAAGACCATCCGCACCTGTACGCAGCCACAACACGTAGTACTACGTAGTAAGCGTAGGCTTTTCGCGTGAAATAACCAATCGCTAAGGTTGGCGCGGGTTTCCTAGGGTTTTCACGAATTCCAGCAGCTTGGATTGGCTCCTGGATGTCCGGGCGGAAGCCACGGAGTGCCTGGGGCCGCGTTCCATCGGGCGCAACGGACTACCGGCATGGCGTCCGAGGCGGATGCCGCATCGCAACAAACATCCCTGACACGACCAAGGGCATTTTCCCGGCGTAGCCGCGATGAAAACCTCGTCCGGTCGTGGGCGAATCGAATCCAGATTCGCATCTTTTAAGCATCCGATCGCATCGATCACGATCATGCAGCGGAACGCAGGGAGATCATTCGCCTCGGCATGTTTTATTGTTCGCAGCGATTTTCATAACTCGGAAATCGTTCGCCCATCGCCTGCAGACAGCATCATGGTTGGTGACAACCCGTCATTCAAAGATGCGATTCAAGCGTGCGTTTATCCAGAAGAATGGCCCGCGACTGCGTCGCCTTTTAAGATTGTTTTCAATCAATTTGAAAAGGCTCGATATCGTTCTCTCATCCAGCGATTTCCATCCCACTTAGCCCGGCATCCCTTCGCCGGGTATTTTTTGGGTCGACCGCCATACCAGCATGCGGTCGTTCAGCCGGGTTGTTCACCATGCCGCCAGGCCACGGCCGCGCAAGCCAGTTGGACGAGGCCCCCGCACAGCATCGCCACACGCAGCCCAGCGGCGCCACTGCCGCACGCGGCATACACCGCGCCCAGCATGGCGACGCCCAACGTGGCTCCGCTCATGCGCGCCACGTTCACGAGTGCAGACGCCGTGCCCGAACGCTCCGGCCCGACCGCGCCCACGGCGGCCCCCATCAGCGGGCCGGTGGCGAAGCCCATGCCGAGCCCTGTCAGGGCGAGCCCGATGGCCAACGGCACGATCGACACTGCGCCGCCAAATCCGGCCAGCACCAGCAGCCCCAGCGCAATGATGCCCACGCCGCCAGCCGTGGCCATTCGCGTGCCGACCCGGCGCGCCACCGTGCCGGAAGTCGGCGACACCGCCATGAAGACCAGCGCCATCGGCATCAGCGCGATACCAGCGCCCACCACGGTAAAGCGCCCCGTGCTCTGCCACATGAGCGGCAGCAGAAAAAGCGCGCCGTACATGCCGAAGGTCATCCCGGCCGTGGCAGTGATGGCGCCGCGAAACTCGCGCACGGAAAACAGATCGAGCGGCACCAGCGCGGCGCTGCCGTGGCGCGCTTCCACGCGGACAAACCACGCCAACGCTGCCAGCGCAAGTACGAACACACCACCTCCCACGGTAGGCGCGTGGTAGGCCTCGATCGCGGCAAACGCGAAGCCGCCCAGAGCAATCGCACCCAGCACCTGTGCCAGGGCATCGAAGCGCCGGTGCGCGGCGTCTGCCGATTCGGGCACCACGCGCACGGCCAGCACCATGATGGCCACGCTCACGGGCACAACCACCCAGAACACGGCGCGCCAACCGAAGTGCGTCACCAACAAGCCGCCGGCCGTTGGTCCAATCGCCATGGCCAGGCCGTTGCATGCCGCCCAGACGCCCAGCGCGTGCGCGCGTTCGGCAGGGTCGCGCCACACCACGCGCAAGATCGCCAGCGATGCGGGCAGCAGCAATGACGCCCCCACGCCTGCCATGGCGCGCGCACCGATCAGCCAGCCGATGGAAGCGGCCAGGGCACACAGCACCGACGCCACCGAGAACACCGCCGCGCCTGTCACGAACGCGCGTCGGCGCCCACACAAATCAGCCAGCAGGCCGCCGCTGAGCAGCAGTGCAGCGTAGGCAAGGTTGTAGGCATCGATCACCCATTGCAGCGGACCGACATCCGCATGGAAGAACTGTCCGATCGGCCGTACGGCCAAGTTCACCACGGCTGTGTCGATCTGCGCGACCAGCACCGCCATGGAGAGCACACACAGCACCAGCCACTTGCGGGGTGCGGTATCGGCGTGCGTGGGTTGCATCGTGACGGCATCCATATCGGGGGCCCTGAAAGCGATGACCCCAGCGTAGTGCCCGCGCCCCGGGCAACGCTTCGATGCGTGTCGAAGCATCGCGGCAAGAGGCTCCCTAGAATGGCCACACGACAAGGAGTCCGACATGTCGCATCCGAACAGCTTTTCCGGCACGGCGTTCCTGCTTGCCGACCCCGCGCGTGCCGCCATGCTCACCGCCCTGCTTGACGGGCGCGCGTTGCCTGCGGGCGAGCTTGCCCATGCGGCTGGTATCACCGCGCAGACGGCCAGCACGCACCTGGCCAAGTTGCTCGACGGTGGCTTGGTGGTGGTGGAAACCGAGGGGCGCCACAAGTACTTCCGGTTAGCAGGCGAGCATGTGGCGCAAGCGCTGGAACATCTGGCCGCGATCACGCCCTCGGCCGTGGTGCGCCGGACCACGCCCAGCCCGACAGCGCGCGAACTGGGCTTCTGCCGCTGCTGCTATGACCACCTTGCGGGGCAGGTAGGCGTAGCCGTCACACAGGCGCTGCAATCTCACGGCTATCTGCTGCCGATGCCAGACAAGCAATACGAGATCACGCCCGCGGGCATCGCGTGGTTTGGCGACGTGGGGCTCAATGTGCAGGACATCCGCCCGACGCGACGCGGCCTGGCGCGGCAATGCCTGGACTGGACCGAGCGCGCGCACCACCTGGCGGGGCCGTTGGGCGTGCAGTTCCTGCGTCGTCTGTGCGATGCGGGTTGGATGCTGCGGGCACGCAACTCACGCGCGGTGCTGGTCACGCCCAAGGGCTGGCAAGAACTGCATCAGCGCCTGGGCGTGGATGAAGCAACGGTGCGCAGCGAGGCCGGACACCATCATGCATAGCGCCCTCGATCAATGCCCCGCAAAGGCCAGCACTTCCGGCAGGCGGGCAAGCAGCGCATCGCGCGAGCGGATGCCGCCTGAGGTCGGCTCCACCTTGTCGTCCTGGATGAGGTTGGCGAATACATACGTCTTATCACCCTTCTTGGCCCAGCCGACAAACCAGCCGTAAGCGTGCGCCTGGTCCCACGTGCCATCAGGTGACGTATTGCCTGGCGCCGGGCCGGCGGTGCCCGTCTTGCCCTGCACCGCCCAGCCGCCCGGCACCTGCCAGGTCTGCACGGAACGGTCGACCATCTCGTAGGTGTGCGCGGACACCGGCAGCTGCCGGTTGACGATCCTGCGCATGAAGTCGACCTGCTCTTGCGGCGAGATCTTCAGCGACGAGGTGATCCACGAGCGGTCCATGCCGTTGTGCTTGCCCGGGTCGCCGCTCACGTCCATGTTGCCGTAGCCGAGCTTACGCACGTAGGCCTGGAACGTCTGCGCGCCCATCGCATGCGTAATGCGCTGCGAATACCAGACCACCGAATATTGAAGCCACAGCGCCGGGTCGATGGGCTGGTGCCAGGCTTCGCCACCCCAGTCGGGGTCACCGCGCCTGAAGTGCTCGACGGGGGTGTGCTCGTCCTTGAGGAAGCCGTGATCAAACCCCATGACGGCCAGCGCCAGCTTGAAGGTCGAAGCGGGCGTCACCCGCTCATCGCACTTGCCTTCGTGCAGGACGACCGTGCCCGTAGCGGCATCAGCCACGATCGTGCAGATCGGGTGCTCGGCGTGGGCAAAGGTGACAAGCGCAGCGAGCAGGGCGCCGGTGGCGGCGTGGCGGAGTTTCATCATCGATCAACCTCGTTGAATGGACTGCGGTGAACTGCGCGGCAGCGTAGCAGCGCGGTGACCGTTTTGCTGACGGCCACGGGCGTAACGGCTGTAACGCTCCGGCGCGGGAGTGAATTGCCGATCCAACAACAAGGGCTTGCAAATTTTTGGGCGGTCGGTAAAATGCGCCGCTCACCTAGCCCAGGTGGCGGAATTGGTAGACGCACTAGTTTCAGGTACTAGCGGGTAACTCCGTGGAGGTTCGAGTCCTCTCCTGGGCACCAGAACACAGTCCGAGGCAGTTCGTGGACTAAAAAAACCCGCGAGGCATTGCGCCTTGCGGGTTTTTTGTTGCCTGGAACAATCAGATTTTTACGCGTCCCCCATCCATTCTGTAGAGCAGGAAGCCGGGCGAAAACCCAGACCACTGTCCAACTGCGGCGCCCACGCCGTTACACATTCCTCATCGCACCAGCGCAACGCTGCCGTCTTGACCGATGGCAGCGGCGCTAGTTGTAGCCCATCACAAACGCGACAGAAGTATTGGCTGTACCGGGCACGATTTGATTGGCAGTCTGGTAATACGCCGCCTGCAACGGAATGTTGAAGTTACCGCCCTGCTTGTCGTATTGCGCAAATTGGAGCTTGGTCTTTAAAGCTACCGGATTGCCCGCGCTGTTGAGCAACTGCACGCCCACGCCCTTGGCGGTCGAGCCGGCATCGAGCGCGACAACCGAACGCGATGCATCCACAATGGCCGAGTTGGGGTTCAGTTGGTACGACACCTTGTTGAGACCTTCAGGGCATTCTTTCAAGGCAATGGAAAAACTGACGGGAGACAGTGATGTGCCGACACCCTGGAAGCCCCTCACCTCGTTCTGGTCGCCCATCTTGACTGTGACGCTGGGCGTCTTGCAGCTGCGCGTGGCGACTGTCGATGTATTACTCGTTTTGTACGTGAGTGGAGTGATTTGATTCTCTACGGTGTGATAGCCAAGTACGCAGCACGGAACACTAGCATCCGCCCCGACTTGGCCGATCTTCTTGATACGAAGCACGAGCGGACCAGTGACAGACCAATATGTCGTTGATGCACCATCGATCTCCCATGTGGTTGTGGCCTGCGTCATATCCGCTATGTTGACACTCCATGCCAATCCGGTCGTTCCAATCGGTTCATCAGTTTTCTGATCTGCGCTAGCGGCACCCCCCACCCAATTGATCGTGCCGGCCTTGAAGCTTGTCGAACACTTCCAACTGTGGCCAGTCGGCACATTCATGGGCGCCGACTCCCATACAACCGTACCAACTGGCGCGTCCCGCGGGACTGTCAGGTTGTAAGGTATTGTGAACTGCATCGTCTTCCCGGAATTGCCCGGTTTAAAGCTGCACGTGACCGCGTGCGCGTGCGTGGCAAAACAGATCACCAATCCCACTGGTAGCCAGACTGTTAACGCGCGAGCAGAATTGACCCACCTATGGAGTGACCCCTTGGGGCCGGACAGGGCGGCAGTTAGGGAGTGATACGCTTGCTGGGCCCCTACAAGGATCAGCT
>JAGWNU010000222.1 GCA_028871175.1 Burkholderiaceae bacterium
GGTGGTCGGTGCGGTCGCTGCAGCGTCGAGGTTGATGCCGAACGCCGTGTTGGTGGTCGCGAGCGGGGCCAGGTCGTTGACCGGAATCTGCAGGTTGGTCAGCACGGCGGTGTTGACCTTGCCGGTCGAGTCCACGCCGTAACCGGTCAGGTTCTGGCCGGTGGCAGAAATGATGTAGCCGTTCTTGTCGGTCTGGAACTGGCCGTTACGCGAATACGACACCTGGCCGCTTGCCGTATCGACCATGCGATAGAAACCCGTGCCGTTGATGGCGATATCCAGCGGGTTGCCGGTAATGGTCACGTTACCCTGCGTGAACGACTGCGACACCCTGGTCACTTCCACGCCCTGCCCGACCTGGTTGTCAGACGCGCCCACCAGCGAGCGCGCATACACGTCGCCAAATTCCGCGGTCGATTTCTTGTAGCCGACCGTGTTGGCGTTGGCGACGTTGCTGCCGATCACGTCGAGGTTTTTGGAGGCGGCGTCGAGACCGCTCAGGCCTTGCTGGAATCCCATAGTGTTCTCCCGTGGAAGATGAAAAGCGGGTTCGACCCGTTATTGAATGGTGGTGACGTCCGACAGCTTGGCCGTATTGCCCGAGGCCAGTTGCAGTTGCGTCGTGCCGTTGGTGATGGTCACGCCCGTGACCTTGTCAGCGCCAAGGGCGTTGGCCGTGGCTGCCTTGCCACCCAGCGTGGCGGACACCGAAATGCTGTAAGTGCCGTCCGCCACCGAGGTACCGCTGTCGTTCTTGCCGTTCCAGGTGTAGTTGCCTGAGCCGGCGCTCATGCCGCCAAGATCGACCTTGCGGACGGTGTTGCCGCTCGCGTCCTTGATCGTCACGACCACGTCGTCGGCGCCGTTGGGCACCGAGATGCCGAAGTTCGCCGAGCCCGAGGCAAGCGTCAGCGTGGAGGACGGCACCTGCACGGTACGCCCGATCAGCGACGACGCCTGCGTGGCGGCGTTCTGCGTGGCCATGCTCGACATCGTGGTGTTCAACTGCTGGATACCGTTCACCGTGTTGATCTGCGCCAGCTGCGAGGTCATCTGCGAGTTGTCCATCGGATTGAGCGGATCCTGGTTCTGCAGCTGCGCAACCAGAAGCTGCATGAACGTGTTCTGCAGATCGGTGCCGCTGGTGATGGACAGGTTGTTGCTGGTATTCGTGCTGGGGGTGCTGGTGGCGGAAGTGACGGTCATGATCGTGTCTCGCGTGTCTCGGTCGGGCTGGCGCCGCTTACTGACCCAGGGTCAGTGCCTTGGCGGCCATCGTCTTGGTGGTATTGGCGACTTCCACGTTGGCCTGGTACGAACGCGAAGCGGAAATCATGTTGACCATCTCGTCGACCACATCGACGTTCGGCATGGTCACGTAGCCGTCGGCGTCGGCCAGGGGGTTGCCCGGCTGATGCATGCGCTTCATGGGCGTGACGGTGTCTTCCACCACCCGGTCGACCGACACGCCGGTGGCGTAGTCGTCAGACTCCTGTACGGGCGTGAACACCACCTGCTTGGCACGGTAAGCCGTTCCGTTCGGGCCCGTCACGCTCTCGGCATTGGCCAGGTTGGAGGCTACGACGCTCATGCGCTTGGACTGCGCGGTGAGCGCGCTGCCAGCCACATCCATCACCTTGAATAGCGACATGTTGGTTCCGCTGTCTTAAAGCTGTTTCCGGACTGCGTCCGTTGTTGTGTGGGCGCTCTCCGGGCCAGATCAGCCTGGCCCGGGGCGCCGCATCACTCCCGCCCCTCTTTCTCGCCGCGCCTGACTGCTGCGCGACAGTCTTGCCTATTGCGCCGCGCTAGCTGCTCTGAATGGCCGCCAGCATCGACTTGATCTTCTGCGTCACGATGTTCAGGTCTGCCTCGTAACGCACCGTGTTGTCGGCGAAGCGCATGCGCTCGCCGTCCATGTCCACCGTATTGCCATCGATGGACGGCTGCTGCGACGTGCGGTACTGCACCTCGCCCTGCAGCGCCTTGGTCTGCTGCGACAGCGAAGCCTGCATCAGCGCCACTTCACCGGCCGGCGCGCCGTCAACCGTCAGATGGCCTGCAGCCGTCGCCGTCATCGGCAGGCTGTTACCGCTTTGCTGGCCGACCGCCTTCTGCAGCGCCGACTGGAAATCGAAGTCGCGCGCCTTGTAGTTGGGCGTGTCGGCGTTGGCGATGTTCGAGGCCAGAATCTGATGCCGCTGCGAGCGCAGCCGCAGTGCCTGCTCCTGAAAACCGAACAACTGATCCAGCTTGTCGACCATGTTTGCCATTCCTCGCGCGTGGCGCGTGATTGCTTGCGCCACCCGCCGGGTTCGTGTTTCGAATGCCGTGGGACCGAGACACCGGCATTGGCGGCCCCTTCAAAACCGCCAATGCCGTCTCCCAAACCGCTTGTTGCTGAGTTGCCGTCATGCAGCCTCAGTGGCGAAAGCCTGTCTGCGGATCCGGGGGCCGTCGGGAAAACAGCCGCCGGGGCAGGTCGCGCGAGCAAAGAGCACACACCGCGCAACGCCAGGGACTTCACCACGTTGCAAAGTCTAGGGGCCGGTGCGCAAGCGCATTCGTCCGAATAAGGGGGGGATTGACCGACATTTCCGCATTTGGCCCTCGCACACGCGTGGCTACACTTCACCGGACTTTTGATGGAGGGCTTTCCATGTCCACGCGGTTTGCACGCAGCGCGCACCCCCCGACCCGATCAGGCGCCACGGCCGTGCGGCCGGCCGCACGCGGGCGCGGAATGCTGGCCGTTCTGGCGCTGGCGCTGCTGGCAAGCCTCGCCCATCCGATCCTGGCGCGCGCCCAGGGCATGGTGCGGGTCGGCTACCCGCCGGCGGCCGCCAACCTGCACACGCCCGCTCAAGGTATCCAGCCCGCCACCACGACCATTCAGGGTCCGAACGCGATCCAGATGCAGATTCAGCAGCAGTTGCAATCGCAACTGGACATCCTGGGTGGCACGAATGACGCAGGCGCGCCGCGCGCATCCGTGGAGGTCGGCCCGGTCGACCCGCGCATTGCCAACCAGCCGTGCGACCAGATCGACCTGATGCTGCCGGCCGCCAACCGCCTGCGCGGCCGTATACAAGTGGGGGTCCGCTGCCGCTCCCCGCATGCCTGGGCGGCATGGGTCCCGGCCACCATCCAGATCACGGGAACGTATTACGTGGCCTCGCATCAACTGTCGCCCGGCAAGACGCTCGACATGGGCGATCTCGAAGCCCGTACCGGCGACCTGTCCATGCTGCCGCCCTCCGTGGTGCAGCAACCCGCCGACGTGGTCGGCCGCGTGCTCGTGACCAGCGTGGCGGCCAACCAGCCGCTGCGCGCCGAGAGCCTGCGCCTGCCGATTGCCGTGCAAGCCGGCCAGACCGTCAAGCTTGTCGCTGAAGGGGGTGGCTTCCAGGTTACAAGCGACGGGCGCGCCCTGAATCAGGCCGCAGTGGGCCAGGTTGCGCAGGTACGGACCGCCAACGGCAACGTCGTTTCGGGCATCGCGCAGTCTGTTGGCGTGGTTGCCATTCAGTTTTGAGACGAATTAATCACTTGCACAGTGTGATGATCCGTCGATGTTCCCCGCTAAAGTTTGGGTCGGGGTTGGCCGATATGGGTGTTAGGATGAACGCGCTCTTCGGAGACACCCGTGAAAATCAACCATATCGTCAACAACGCACCTGCCGCCGTGCCGACCAAGGACGCCACGTCCGGGTCGACGCGTGCCGCGAGCACGACTCCGGCCAGCACCGCGGCCTCGGGCTCGGCGCGCCACAGTGGCGACACCCCGTCGCTATCGGTCCAACGCGTCTCGCGCCAGGTGGGCAGCGGCGACTTCGACGCCGCGCGCGTCGAGCAGATCCGCAGCGCCATCCAGAGCGGCACGCTCAAGATGGACGCCGGCAAGATCGCCGATGCGGCGCTTTCCGACGCGCAATCGCTGCTCTCCACGCGATCCAAGAAGGTCTGACGGGAGCTTCCCGTCTTCCGTCCCCCAATTCTGATGACGCCGCCGGCCCGCACGGGCTGACTGCGGCGGGGCGGTGTGCCGGCCGGCGGCTGCCCAAGCTACCCTGCTGGAGGCAGCACCCATGGACAACACCCTTCTGATTCGCACCCTCGCCGACGAACAGGAACTGCTGCGCGCCGCCACCCAGACGCTGGAGGCCGAAGCGCAGGCGTTGCGCGACGGCGACATGGCCGAACTCGAGCGCATCACGCAGACCAAGCAGAAGCAGCTCACCGCCCTGGGCGAAGCCGATCGCGAGCGCCGCCTCTGGTGGGCGCAGCATGGCGGCGCCGACCCGTATGGGCTGGTCAAATACCTCCGCTCGGACGACACCGCCAGCTGCCTCTTCGACGAGAATCTCGCGCTCGCACGCACCCTGCGCCAGCGCAATATCGAAAACGGCACCCTCATCGACCTGCGCCTGCGCGCCACGCAGAATGCGCTGTCCGTGCTGCATGCGGCCAACAACGGCGGCGGCACGCCCTATGGCCGGGATGGCAAGCAACCGCTGTCGATGCCGCGCTTCTCGGTGGTTGCGCAGTAAGCCTCGACGCGCCCTCCTGCTGCTGTACGCCGCCTTCCGTGCACGTCAATGCGCGTGAAGTGGGGCTAGCTGCTGCCCTCTGATCCTGCTATCTATAGAGGGGCCTAGTACACGCATCCATCCGGGTAGATAAAAGGGTTTACATCCCATTGATGGGTGCAACAAGCATGCTGGGGATTTATTCTGCGGATTTTGGCGGGGTTAATCCTCCGCGCCTGGCGACATAAACAAGAAAACCGGAAGGAAATTGCGCCTGAACGGCGTGCCAAGGTTTTGGCCCGGCGGCACCTTACCCAGGTGACCACCGGTTGAACGGGGAAACATACCGAAACCGCGCGCCGTTGCATTTCTACCAGCAACGTCTGTATTGGTTTGGATCGCGCCGATCCAAATCGACGTAGCACCAGCTGATTCCGGAAATGGGCAAACAACCATAACCAGACAGGCGGCGCAGTGAAATCAATCGTAGTCGAGGCCCACCCTTTGGTGCGTGCTGGCGCAACCCATGTTTTGCAGTCCCTGCCGGCCATTTCCGAGGTCGTCAGTGTCGAGCCGGACGAGACCCTCTTCGAAAATCTGGCGGCGCATGCGGACGCCGAACTGGCGCTGGTCGGCCTGCCCATACCGGGTATCGACGATGTGCCGGCCATTTCCCGGCTGCTGCAACAGCCGCACCCGAGGCATATCGCCGTGCTGGGTGAAACGGACTCCGCCGCGCATGTGCGCGCGCTCATGCAGTTGAATGTTTCAGCGTATCTGCTGAAAAGCTATTCCGGTAAATTGATCGCAGCGGCATTGGAACTGGTATTGGCAGGCGGGCGTTATGTGCCGGCCTCAGTCGTGCTCGCCCGGCCAGAGGCCATTGCCGCGGCATCGCCCGGCGGGAACAACGATTGCGCAATGCTCGGACTCACCCAGCGCCAATACGAGATCCTGGTATTGCTCTCACGCGGACACCCCGTCAAAACCATCAGCCGCATGCTCGGCATTTCGGAAGCGACGGCCAAGGCGCATATCAACGCGCTCTATCGCCGGCTGGAAGTCCGCAGCCGCACCGAGGCCGTATTCGTCGCCACGCAGCGCGGCGCGATGCTGTTGAATCACCCGCAGCTGGCCGAGCCGCCTCTGCGCCTGGCGCGTACCGGCTGACGCTTTTTCGATCGCCGCCGCATCATAAAAAAGCGGCGCCCCTGGTGGGGCACCGCTGAAAGCACCCACCCGCACTGTCGACATGCGGGCGGCGACAAGGAAAGCAAAAGATTTAGAACTTTGCGCGGACGCCCACGCCGAACGTATCAGCCGACGACAGATCGGACACCTTGTCTCGGAAGTACGCTGCATACACATCGGTGCGCTTGGACAACGAATAGTCATAGCCGACCGCCCAGGTGTTGCGCTTGACGTCTGCCGCGCCCGTCGTTTTGGTGTACGCGTACGACGCCAGGACGCTGCCC
>JAGWNU010000223.1 GCA_028871175.1 Burkholderiaceae bacterium
CAGATCCGATGCGCGGCGGATCATCAGCGGCACGTCGAGTTGCGCGGCAATGTGCTCGGCCAGCACCGTCTTGCCTGTTCCCGGCGGCCCGTAAAAGCACAGCGTGCCGCGTTTTCGGGCGCGCAGCGCATCGATGATGCGCTCCACCGAGAAACGCGATTCGAGGTTCAGGTAGTCCAGCTTGTATTCGGTCACGACGCGATGCGCCTGCACTTCCGGACGCAGGCCCATGGCCTGATCGGCGTGATCAAGCTGACGCACGATCAGGGATTCGGCCGACTCCTCCATGGCGGGCTGCGTGAGGCGCGCAAAGCGCGCCGCAGAGTCGATCTGGGCGGGCGTGAGCGTCTTGCGCGCAGCCAGCTTGGCCATGAAGGCATCCGATACGTCCAGCCCTTCCAGATGCTTGCGGATGATGCTTTCGCGCACCGCCGACGGCGGCACTTTCAATTCGAGATGGAACTGGAAACGCCGCAAGTACGCCGGGTCGATCTGGCGGATGGAGTTCGACACCCAGATCACCGGCACCGGGTTCTGTTCCAGCGTCTGGTTGACCCACGCCTTTCCGTTGACCGATCCGCGCGGCTCCTCATGCCCGAACAGGCTCATCAACTCGCGCGTCGGGCCGGGGAATACATCCTCCACCTCATCGAACAACAGCACCGCGCCGGGCCGCCCGCGCAGGAACGCCTGCGAGACCTGCAGCGAGCGATAGCGATCTTTGCCGTTGAGACTGTTACCGTCCTTGTCCAGGCAATCCACTTCATACAGCTCACAGCCCGCATCGCGTGCCAGCACGCGCGCCAGCTCGGTCTTGCCGGTGCCGGGTGCGCCGTACAGCAGGATGTTCACGCCCGCCGCGCGCTGCTGCGATGCATTCTCCAGCAGGGCGGTCAGATAGCGTGCGTCAGTCTCGACATGCGGGTAATCCGCCTGTGAGAGTTCGGTGGGCGGGGCGGGACGCGTGAAGACGGCCATCATCTCCGCCTCGCTGGCGTAGTCGCCCAGCAGCACGTGCAGCAGGCGGTCGGAGATGCGCATCAGGTCACCGAGATCGGTGACGCTGTTTTCGGGCAGCGGCGGCTCGATCAGGCCAAGCGTTTCCAGACGCGAGCCAGGACGCAGCGAGGCGGCGACCTCGGCGGTGCTCGCCCCCGCAAGGCCGGCCAGCAGCTGGAATGCTTCCTGGCTGTGCGCGACCTTGCAATCGACCATCACCGCGCGGAGGTCGCGCTTGTACTTCACGAGCGACGCAAACAGCAGCAGCGCGCGCTCATGCGGCGGCAGGCCCAGCACGCGCGCCAGCATGTCGATGTTGCCGACCAGCAGGACGCGCTCGTTTGCCAGCCGTGCGCCCAGGATATCGCACGAGGCGCCGAAGACGGTGAACATGTCCTTGGCGTGATGCTTGACGTATTCATCGAGGTAATAGAACAGCGAGCCCTCATCGAAGGCGCTGCTCCATTGGCCGTGGCGGTCCATGAATGTGGGCAGGTCCAGCTTACCCACGGCGCGCCAGCCCGGCATGTCCGCGCAGCGCGCGGCCAGGAAGCGCTGCAGGCGCTGGATGACCGTCACGGGCCAGACCAGTTCCGGCGCGCAGACGGTCAGGATGTCGTTGATATTGGTGCGCAAATTGAAGCGCAAGCCCATCGCACATACCGTGCGAAGCGCGAATTGCGCACACATGGAGTCCAGCGACGAGACCAGCGCCTGGGGCTGTCTGCCGCCGGTGGGGACGAATGTGCCGTCGTCATCGGCGTCGTCCAGGCTGAGGTTGGCTTCATCCATGGTCGCCCCCTTTCCCCGTTTCACGGTTGGCCGGCCGGTCACCGCGTTCGAATGTTTTTTCATCCTAGCGCGTTTGCGCCCGGTGCGTACCCCGGGTTCATCCCCGTGTCCGCACATTGCGGGGCTGCTCCGGCCGCGCACGCAAGCCGCCCAAGCAGCCAAGGGCCTGCCATCCGCCATCTGGACGTGGCCCGCACCCCACGAATCGTATGGTATTTTCGCAAATAGGAATCATTAGCGTTTATACTGCATCAATCAAAGCGATAGCGCAGATCAAAGCCGCATCCCGCTGTCGCAACATTGTTGCAATATGTAGGCCTACAATACCTGCCATGCTGGCGGCGACCCCGCTGGCTCCAACGCTAGGCGTCATGGAACTGCTCCTCAGTCTGCTCATCAGCATCGGCGTTTCATTGCTCGTCTTTGGCAAGCGCTGAAGCCTTCGTCCTGCTGCCCGACACGCCGCACACTAACCCTTTCTGCCTTCGATTCCCGGTCGTTGATGATTCACCCACGTACTCTCAAGATCCTGGTGGTCGTGCTGATGCTGCACGCGGGCGTGCTGATGATGGTCCAGCTCGGCCTGATTCAGCCGCCCCTCAGCGAGGAGGCGCCGCCTGAACTGCAGGTGAACCTCATTCCCGCAGTGCGGCCGGAGCCGATCCGGCAGCCGGAGCCGCCCAAACAGCCTCCCGTGAAGCAGGAAGCACCCAAGCAGGTCAATCTGGTCAAGCCGGCGCCGCAGCCCAGGCCGACCCCGATGCCGACGCCCGCGCTGCCGCCATCGGACAACGCACCCGTGGCGCCCCCGGCACCGCCCGCGCCGCCTGCCCCGCCCGTCGAGGCAGCGCCTGCGCCCGCACCGGTACCATCGGGCCCGATCAGCGTCGGCCTCAATGACATCCAGTGCAGCGACCCCCAACCGGTATACCCATCGATGTCGCAAAAGATGGGCGAGGAAGGCCGCACGCTGGTCAAACTCTCCATCGGCACAGCTGGCGAGGTCACCAATGTGGCCGTAGTCACGTCGTCTGGCTCCCCTCGCCTGGACCGCGCAGCTACCGAAGCGGCCCGCGGCATCAAGTGCACTCCATACAAGCAGAACGGCCGTGCTGTGCCCGTCGTGGCCAGCAAGCCGTACGTGTTCAAGCTCGATAACTAATCCGATCTGTCTCTCGTCATCAGGAAACCCACTATGCAGGAACTCGGTCTTTCCCACCTCTGGACACAAGGCGACATCGTCACGCGCGCCACGGCGATTCTGCTGCTGATCATGTCGCTCGCCTCGTGGATCGTCATCCTCACCAAGGCGTGGGATATCGTGCGCCTCAAGTCGATGGCGCAAGGCGCTGAAAAACGCTTCTGGCATTCCGATGATTTCGATCACGCGATGCAGACGCTGGGCTCACCCAAGGACAATCCGTTCTACACGCTTGCACAAACCGGCCGCGAAGCCGCGCAGCACCATCGCGCCAGCCAGCCGCAATTGCATGACGTGATGGATATTTCCGACTGGATCACGCGTTCGCTCAAGAGCGCCATCGATGAATCGGTCGGGCAGATGCAATCCGGTCTGGCCGTGCTGGCGTCGGTCGGTTCGACTGCGCCATTCGTCGGCCTGTTCGGGACCGTGTGGGGCATTTATCACGCGCTGCTCGGCATTGGCGCGGTGGGCGTGCCCACCATCGACAAGGTAGCCGGCCCCGTGGGGGAATCGCTCATCATGACGGCATTCGGCCTGGCGGTGGCCATTCCGGCGGTGCTGGGCTACAACGCCCTCACACGCGGCAACAAGGCCGTCATCGCCAAGCTCAACCGCTTTGCACATGACCTGCACGCTTACTTCGTGACCGGCGCACGCCTGCGCCCGAGCAGTCAGCGTGACGACGGCGGCGTCCGCCTCACCGCTGTGAAGCCGCAGTAAGGAGTCGCCATGGCCTTCGGATCTTTCGACAGCGATGACGACGTCATGAGCGAAATCAACATGACGCCGCTGGTCGACGTCATGTTGGTGCTGCTCATCATCTTCATCATTACGATTCCCGTGATCAACCATGCGGTGAAGATTGACCTGCCGCGCGCCTCCAACAAACCCGACGATGCCAAGCCGCAAAGCGTGAACGTGGAGATCGACGCGCAGGGCCAGGTGTTCTGGAACAACCAGCCGGTCGACGAGGCCACGCTGCAGGCGGATATTGCCCAGGCCGCGCAGCAGCAGCCCCAGCCCGAAATGCATCTGCGGGCGGATCGGAACGTCCGTTATGAACGCGTGGCGCAGGTGATGGCGGCCATCCAGCGCGGAGGCCTCGCCCGCATCGGCTTCGTCACCGAGCCGCAGCGTAACTGACACCGCCGGCAGGCTGACGTCACTCACCCCCCGCCCTCGCGCGGGGGTTCGTCATTTCAAGCATCGTGCACCGCGAGATCAGTGACCCCTGGGGCGCAAGGGCTCAGCACATCGTCAGGCGAACCTTGAAATGATAACTATTCTCATTTATTCTGCTGCGTATTCGCTGGAAACGCTCTTTCCAGCCAACGCTTTGCTGCTCGCCTGGAACGCTCAATGATTGCCGCCGAACACCAAGACGCAGGACGCACCGTGACACGCCGCCGCCATATCATCGTGGCCCGCACACGCCCAACCCGCGCCGACGCCGCACCTGCACCCGCAGCCGCGCAAGCTGCCGAGCCCGTCGCCACGGCAGGCACCGCGACAAGGACGATGACCTCGGAGCAGCTCTTCGCCGGTCAGAACGCGGTGGCCATCCATCACAACGGCGCTGTGTACACCCTGCGTGTGACGCGCTTTGGTAAGCTGATCCTGACCAAGTAACACGCACCGGCTTTTGTGGGGACATCTCTCTCAGGAGACATTCGGTCGTAGCCAGCCATCGTCATTTCGCGTTGGCAGACGTCCAGACCTGTCTGCCTGACGACCGCCAGCCAAGCCGTTCTTTTCTCGCCACCCAAAGAAAAAGGGCGCGACTTGCGCCACGCCCTCCTCTTCGGACCACTTCGCGATCTGCGTATCAGCAGATCACGTGCACAGCGGCAATGCCCGCCTTGGCGATCTGCACGTCTTCCGACGACTTCACGCCCGATACGCCCACGGCGCCGGCACAAACGCCTTCCACCAGAATGGGGACGCCGCCCTCCAGCATGCCTTGCAGGTGCGGTGCCGACAGGAACGAGATCCGGCCGTTGTTGATGATGTCCTCGTAGATCTTCGATTCACGGCGGCCCAGCGCGGCCGTCTTGGCCTTTTCCGGTGCAATGTACGCAGAGATGACTGCGCAGCCGTCCATGCGGCGCAGGCCCATCAGATGGCCGCCGTCATCGACCACGGCGATCGTCACAGCCCATTGATGCGCGCGCGCTTCCTTCTCGGCGGCATCCAGGATTTTGGTGACATCGTCCTGGCACAGGCAGGGCTTGGTTTTCATGACGTTCTCCTTGGTCGAGGTGATACGGATGCGCGAATGCCGCGCAAAGCGAAAGTATGCCACCGGCGTGCGCCGCTTCCAGAGCACGATCCTCTTCATCCAGCGCAAAGGAGCCGATACATTTCTGCATCTTCAGTATCGGCGCGCGTGCGCGGCTTGCCAGGTGAATATTCTTCCGCCACGCGCGCGCAGCCGACAGGCAAGAAAAAGCCCGGTGTGACCCGGGCTGGATGTCGTGCGGCAACGGCGGATCAAGCGCCATCGGTATAGGGATCCCGGCGGCCGACCCCGGCGCCTTCCGTGTACGGGTCGGGGGGCGCCGTCCTAGCACCGTCTGTGTAGGGATCGGCACGGCCGATCTTCGCACCATCGGTGTAAAGGTCTGCACGGCTCACCTTGTGGATCGGCTGGTCGGGCTCGATCGAGCCGGCGTGCGCGACTGTCGCGCCGAGCGCGAGCGCCAAGCCGCCTGCGGTAACGGCGAGGGCGCGGATTGCAGATCGTTGCGTCGTGACTTGCATGTGGCCTCCTTCGGTCATGGCAGTGTGAACATGCGATCGGCCAAGGACGCCGTCGGTTCTGCCCCGTGCGCGTTTGTCACGTAGCAACCACGTCGCTTGCCCGTCGTGGATTTCTACGCAGATGCCGTGCCTGCGGCGTGCCGGCAAAGAAAAAGGCTCCCAAGGGAGCCTTTTCATCGAGCAGCCTGCCGTTCAACGCCAGTGTCCCCAGCGACGGCCGTCATACCAGCGGTACCGTGGCCCCCA
>JAGWNU010000224.1 GCA_028871175.1 Burkholderiaceae bacterium
GCCGCCGGCAATGCCTGCGGGCGGATGCAGCATGACGGCATGGCAGACGCCCTCGCCTTCCGGATACAGGGCCTTCTGCACCCGCAGCGGCCCCTGATGCCGGCACGTGGCCAGCACGGTGCGCTCACCGCGCCGCGCAAACGCCAAGTGCAATGAGGCTTCCCAGGATGCAAATGCGGAGGCCTGCGGCGGAACAGGAAAATCGGGATGGCGCATCGGTCATGCAAACGGGAGGCGTCCCTCATGAAACGCGGCTGTGCGCTTCAGACCGGACCCCGCCCTAAGCAAACGGAAAGGTTTTCCATCATAGCCAGATGCCGCCCATTTGGCACCCGACTTTTTCACACGACACCTGTGCGTCAAACCGCCACCAGATCGCGTACGCCATCGGCCTCCATGTTGGCGCCGTCGCCCTGGGCGATCACCTCGCCACGGCTCATGACGACGTAGCGGTCGGCAATGCTGCGCGCGAAGTCGTAGTACTGCTCGACCAGCAGCACCGACATGCCAAACTCATCCACCAGCCGGCGCAGGGTGCGGCCGATCTCTTGGATGATCGACGGCTGGATGCCTTCGGTCGGCTCGTCCAGGATCAGCAGGCGCGGCTCGCTCATCAGCGCGCGGCCAATGGCAAGTTGCTGCTGCTGGCCGCCCGACAGATCACCGCCGCGTCGGCCCTTCATCTCCTTGAGCACCGGAAACAGTTCATAGATGGAATCGGGCACCTTGGACGGCGCACGCTTGGCGGCCGCACCAATCAGCAGGTTCTCTTCCACCGTCAGGCGCGGGAAGATCTCGCGCCCCTGCGGCACATAGGCAAGCCCCTGCGAGACACGCTCGTACGCGGGCAGCTTCTGGATGGTGCGCCCTTCCCAATCGATCGCACCGCTGGCGGCGGGCACCACGCCCATCAGGCATTTGAGCAACGTCGTCTTGCCGACACCGTTGCGGCCAAGCAGCGTGGTCAGCTTGCCCGTGGGGACGTCAAAGCTGACGTTGCGCAGGATGTGGCTGCCGCCGTAGTACTGGTTCAGTTGTTGGACCTGCAACATCGCGTTCTTTCCTTTTGCCTCGAGAAGGCTCTGAAAAACGTAGCGAGCGGTCCGATGTTGGCCCGAGAAGCGCAGCCGTACACGGGTACGGCGAGCATCACAGGGGCAAGATCGGGACGCGCAGTAGTTTTGCGGAGCCTTCTAACGCCCCAGATAGGATTCGATCACTCGCTCATCGCGCTTGACGGCGTCGAGCGTGCCTTCGGCCAGGACGCTGCCTTCGGCCAGCACGGTCACGCGCCCTTCCGCCCCCGCCAGCGCGGCGACGAACTCCATATCGTGCTCGACGACCATGATCGAACACGTGCCGCGCAGGCCGTTGAGCAACGTTGCGAGCTGCATCGTCTCTTCATCCGTCATGCCGGCAACAGGCTCATCAAGCAGCAGCAGTTGCGGCTGCTGCATCAACAGCATGCCGATCTCAAGCCGCTGCTTCTGCCCGTGCGAGAGCAGCCCGGCGGGCCGATAGGCTTCCGCTTCCAGGTGGATGCGGCCGAGCGTTTCTTCGATGCGCTGGCGGCCGTCGTTGAGCAGACGCGCGCGCAGCGAGACCCACCAGCGCTTGTCGGCCTTCATCGCCAGTTCCAGGTTCTCCCAGACGGTGTGCTGCTCGAACACGGTCGGCTTCTGGAACTTGCGGCCGATGCCGATCTGCGCGATGCGCGGTTCGGTCAGGCGCAGCAGGTCGATGGTCTGGCCGAGGAACACGCGGCCCGTCACGTCGGCGTTGCGCGGCCCCGTCTTGCCGGTGATCACGTCCATCATCGTGGTCTTGCCCGCGCCGTTGGGGCCGATGATGCAGCGCAGCTCGCCGTGGTCGATCGACAGCGTGAGCGCGTTCAGCGCACGAAAGCCGCCGAAGCGCACCGTCACGTCTTCGAGATACAGGATGGCGCCGTGCGAGACGTCGATGGTGTCGGGCTCGACCAGGTGGCCCATGCCGGTGGCGGTGCCCGTCTCGGCACGGTCAGGGAGTTCGGTGAACGTGCTCATGCGTGGTCTCCGGTCACGGTCGCGGCTTCGGGTGCCTTGGCTTGTGTGGGCACCCGCTTCTTTATGCGCAGCTTGCCCGTCAGACCCAGCACACCGTTCGGCAGATACAGCGTCACCAGCACGAAGATCGCACCGAGCACGAACAGCCAGTATTCCGGCACCCATGCGGTGAGCAACGTCTTGGCCCCGTTGACGAGGAAGGCGCCGATGATCGGGCCGATCAATGTGCCGCGCCCGCCAACGGCCACCCACACGGCCATCTCGATGGAGTTGCCCGGCGACATCTCGCCCGGGTTGATGATGCCGACCTGCGGCACATATAGCGCGCCCGCAATACCGCAGAGCACGGCCGAGAACGTCCACACGAACAGCTTGTAGCCGAGCGGGTTGTAGCCGGAGAACATCACGCGCGCTTCAGCATCGCGAATGGCAGTGACCACGCGGCCGAACTTGGACGTGACGATGGCGCGGCACGCGATGAACGCCAGCACCAGCGCCACGAACGTCACGACGAACAGCACGGTGCGCGTGGGCAACGCCGAGATCGGGAAGCCGAGGATGCGCTTGAAATCGGTAAAGCCGTTGTTGCCGCCAAAGCCCGTTTCGTTACGGAAAAACAGCAGCATGGCCGCATACGTCATCGCCTGCGTGATGATCGACAGGTACACGCCTTTGACGCGCGAGCGGAAGGCAAAGAAGCCAAACAGCCACGCCAGCACACCGGGCACCAGAATGACCAGCATCATCGCCCACGCGAAGTGCTCGGTGCCGTGCCAGAACCACGGCAGCTCCTTCCAGTCGAGGAAGACCATGAAGTCGGGCAGATCACTCTTGTACACGCCTTCGCGGCCGATGGAGCGCATCAGGTACATGCCCATGGCGTAGCCGCCCAGCGCAAAGAACACGCCGTGGCCGAGGCTGAGGATGCCGCAGTAGCCCCACACCAGATCGAGTGCCAGCGCGGCCAGGGCGTAACACATGATCTTGCCGATGAGCGTGAGCGCATACGCCGACAGATGCAGCGGGCTGCCTTCCGGCACAAGAAGCGCGCACACCGGCGCACCAATGCACACGATGAGCGACACGAGCACCAGCGCAGACCACCCGCGCCGCGACAGCAGCGGCATGCGCGCCGGAATATCGAGAGAGAACTTGGTCGTCGTCATATCAGGCCTCGGCGCTGCGGCCTTTGAGGGCGAACAGGCCCTGCGGACGCTTCTGGATGAACAGCACGATCAGCACCAGCACAATGATCTTCGCCAGCACCGCGCCATAGAACGGCTCGATGAATTTGTTGATAAGGCCCAGCCCGAACGCACCGATGATCGTGCCCGCCAGCTGCCCCACCCCGCCCAGCACCACGGCCATGAACGAATCGATGATGTAGCTCTGGCCGAGGTCAGGCCCGACGTTGCCGATCTGCGAAAGCGCGCAGCCGCCCAGCCCGGCAATACCGGCACCGAATGCAAACGCGTAGCTGTCGACCTTCCACGTACGCACGCCAACGCAGGCCGCCATCGTGCGGTTCTGCGTGGTGGCACGCACGAACAGGCCCAGGCGCGTGCGGTTGAGCACCGCCCAGGCAATCGCCACCACGGCCAGCGCAAACAGCAGGATGACGAGCCGGTTATACGGCAGCACAAGGCCCTGCGTCAGGGCAACGCCGCCGCTCATCCAGCTCGGGTTGGCAACCTCCACGTTCTGCGCGCCAAAGATGGAGCGCACCGCCTGCATCAGCAGCAGGCTGATCCCGAACGTGGCGAGCAGCGTTTCCAGCGGACGGCCATACAGGTGACGCAGCACCAGCCGCTCCAGCGCAAAGCCGACGATGGCCGCCGCCAGGAAGGCCGCAGGCAGCGCTGCCGGGAGATACCAGTCGAACGCGTTCGGAAAGTAGTTGCGGAAGATCGTTTGCACCACGTACGTGGCGTACGCACCGATCATCAGGAACTCGCCGTGCGCCATGTTGATGACGCCGATGAGCCCGTAGGTGATGGCCAGCCCGAGCGCCGCGAGCAGCAGCACCGAACCCAGGCTCAGTCCGGCAAACAGGTTGCCGATCAGTTCTGATTTGCGCTCCTGTGCAGCCAGACTGTCGAGCGCTTGCTGTGCGGCGGCGCGCAGCTCATTGTCGGCGCCGCTGTCCTTGGCAAGCAACGGGGCGATGCGCTGGCGCGTCTGCGGATTCGTATCGGCTGCGAGCAACTTCAGCGCTTCGAGCTTCTCGGCATGTGTGCCGTCGTCGAGCGCGAGATTGGCCCACAACAGGTGCAGCTTGGTACGCAATTCCGGATCGGTTTCATGCTTGCGTGCCGCGTCGACAATGGGGCGCGACGCCGTCTCGGGATGCGCGAGCAGCGTATCGACGGCCTGCGCGCGCACGGCACGGTCGGGCGATTGCAGCACGAAGCCACTCGCCGCGCTGTCCACTTGCGCGCGCAGGGCATTGTTCAGTGTGAGGGATTGCAGATCGTCGGCCTTGACGGTGACGGGCTGGCCGGTGATCGCGTCCAGGTACTTCTCGCCATCCTGACGCACCATGCCGGCGGCGGGCGCGAAGAACAGCGCGTCATTCTGCAAGGCTTGCAGGATCGGGCCGGCTTGTTCGGCGGGCGCAGCGGCCAGCGCGTTGAGCGTCTTGACCTTGGCATCGAAGTCGTCTTCGGCCAGCGGCTTGAGATCGGCCTGCGTCAGGGGTTGTCCGGCAGCCCACGCAGATACCGCGGGCATCGCAGTCAGACAGAAGGCGCACAGTAGTGCGGCAAGGGAATGAAACAACCAGCGGGACAAGCGCATCATGGCAATCCGATGCGTGGCGGCCGATGCCGAGATCGGTCCGCCACGTCGTACAGCGTCGTTCAAAGGACCGGCCACGTCAGACACGTGACCCGCCCGCCTGACCACATTACTTGCTTGCAACCATGTCAGGCTTGCCCTCGTTGCCCGGGATGTACGGGCTCCACGGCTTGGCGCGGATCACCGTCGGCGTCTTCCACACGACGTTGAACTGACCGTCGCCACGCACCTCGCCAATCATCACGGGCTTGCTCAGGTGATGGTTGTTGTTCATCACCAGCGTGAAGCCCGACGGTGCCTTGAACTGCTGGCCGTACATCGCCTTGCGGACCTTGTCCACGTCGGTCGAGCCAGCCTTCTCGACAGCCTGCTTCCACATCATGATGCCGACGTAGGTGGCTTCCATCGGGTCGTTGGTGACGCGCTTGTCGCCGCCGGGCAGGTTGTTGGCCTTGACCCATGCAGCCCACTTCTTCTTGAAGTCGTCGTTGACGGGGTTCTTGACCGACATGAAGTAGTTCCATGCGGCCAGATGGCCCACCAGCGGCTTGGTGTCGATGCCGCGCAGTTCTTCTTCACCCACCGAGAAGGCCACCACCGGCACGTCCTTGGCCTTCAGGCCCGCGTTGCCGAGTTCCTTGTAGAACGGCACGTTGGAGTCGCCGTTGATGGTCGACACCACGGCCGTCTTGCCGCCCTGCGCAAACTTCTTGATGTTGGCGACGATGGTTTGGTAGTCGGAGTGGCCGAATGGTGTGTAGACCTCTTCGATGTCGCTGTCCTTCACGCCCTTGCTGTGCAGGAACGCGCGCAGGATCTTGTTGGTCGTGCGCGGATAGACGTAATCGGTACCGAGCAGGAAGAAGCGCTTGGCACCGCCGCCCTCCTTGCTCATCAGGTATTCCACGGCCGGAATGGCCTGCTGGTTGGGCGCCGCGCCGGTATAGAAGACGTTCTTCGACATCTCTTCGCCTTCGTATTGCACCGGGTAGAACAGCAGACCGTTCAGCTCTTCATAGACCGGCAGCACCGACTTGCGCGACACCGACGTCCAGCAGCCGAACGTCACGGCCACCTTGTCCTGCGTCAGCAGCCCGCGCGCCTTCTCGGCAAACAGCGGCCAGTTCGACGCCGGGTCCACCACCACCGGCTC
>JAGWNU010000026.1 GCA_028871175.1 Burkholderiaceae bacterium
TGGGCGCCGTCGGTATCCTGCAGTTCGACGTGGTTGCGCACCGCCTGGAGCACGAATACGGCGTCGACGCCATCTTCGAACCGCATGAGTGCTCCACGGCCCGCTGGCTGCGCGGCAAGCAGGAAGATATCGACAAGCTGATCGACAAGGCCGGCCACAACGTGGCGCTGGACGGTGCGGGCGACTACGTGTACCTGGCGCCGAGCCAAGTGAACCTGCGGCTGACGCAGGAGCGCTTCCCGAACATCCAGTTCATGGAAACGCGGGAAATCGTTTAAGCGGCGAGGGGAAAAAAGGAACGGGGCCATGTGCCCCGTTCTTACTCAGCGTCAGCTCACCAGCCGCGTTCCGTCGAGCACTGTGAGCGCCCAGACAATCAGAAATGGCGCCGACCACAGGCCTCTGGAACGAGGGGGCGCGCGCTTGACGAGCAAGCCCCGGATCGCGACACTGCTTGCCAGCCAGGACACGGTACACCACACCAAGTAGTTGCGCTGCGACTTGTATGCCCACATGGCCGCAGCAGGACTTTCAGCGCCGAAAGGGTAATCCTCTGGGGCAGTTAGGCTACCCCAAAGTTCGATGGGGCTGATGCAGAACACGAGCGCAGGAATCAGGGCTAGCGCCAGCCTAATAGCGAACGGCCAGCTCCATGTCTTTGGCATAGAGAAGAAACTCCTTTGCGAACGACTCCATTGAATTGGTCAGGTCGATGCAACCAATGGAGCCGGGAAACCAGCCGCCGTGAATCGTGAAGTTGTTACGACCGAAAACGGTGGTTTGCCGGCACGGAACCAATCCTACGCGTCGTGTACCCCAGGCGACGGTGCAGCCGGGCCTGCGTCCCGCTTTGATACTGATGAAGTTCAGTATGCAGGCAGCGCGGTTGATGGCAGGCGTTTCTTCCCATTTCTGCAAGTCTGACTGCAATGCGACATAGCGTCCTTCTGGAATGGGGCCCCTGTCTTTCAGTGATTGGTGCTCCTTTCCGTTGAAACCGGGCTTTCCTGAGACAGCAGGCCAACGTCTTTCAACTTGCCCGTCTTCGATCCACTGCAAGGATCGCCCATCAAAGAGGAGCCGAGCCTGTCGACGCGAGATGCGCCACTCCACTTCGTCCAAATCGAGCAGCTTGACGATATCGCGCGGTGTGGGGGGTGTCGGAAGCTCGTCACCAAATCGGTCTTCGAGGAACGCTAGGTACTGGCGGCGTAAGGCGTAATTTTCTGCAATCGCATTTTCAAGAGGGCTCATAGACCGATGCGTCCTTTCTGTGAAGAGGGCATCTTGCTATCAAGACCGTGAGAAGGGATATCGGCCGGGTCTGAGTTCGATACGATCAGTCATCCCCGCGGCGTTGTCGTTGTATTCGCACACGCACCACATCGAGCCCACTGCTCGCATCCAGCACCGCGTCATTCGCAAAGACGGGCTGTGCGAGGCGCATCAGCGCACCGTTGCCCGCAATCTCCACGGCCATCCGTGCGCCGCGCTCCAGCGCGTGGCGCAGCGTGTCGTGCCAGAGCACGGGTCGCGCCATGTTCCAGGCCAGGTCTTCGACAATGAGATGTGCGCGGAACAGCGCGCGTGCACGACTGCTGCTCACATAGGTGAGTTGCGGTGCGTGCGGCGTGACTCTTGCAGCGGCTGCCGCCAGTTCAGCTGCCTGTGCATCAAGCAGCGGGCAGTGCGACGGCACTGCCATGCACAGCCGCGTTGCCGTCGATGCGCCCGCCGCATGCGCGCGCGTCATGACTTGCGTGAGCGCCGCATCGCTGCCCGCCACGACAATCTGCCGTTCCGCATTCAGGTTGGCGACATAGGCTGGCGTTGCGGCCGAGTTGACCTGCGCCACGATGGCGGCGACCTCGGGTTCAGTCAGTCCGGCCGTGACGGCCATGCCGTAGCCGCTTGGATACGCGTCTTCCATGAGTTGCCCGCGCAGGCGTACCAGACACAGCGCATCGCTGAATTCCAGCACGCCTGCAATGACGGCTGCAGGCCACGCGCCAATCGACAGGCCCGCCACCATGTCCGGCCCCGCATCCTGCCGAACCAACGTGCGTGCCACAGCCACACCGGCAATCAACAGGCAGAGCTGCACGGCCACGGTCGACCGCAATGCCTCTGCGGTGTCGAGCGTGAGCGGATCGACGCTCAGCACGTCGCCCGCCTCGCTCAATGTTTGTGCCACGGCCGGGTCGTCAGGCAGCGTATGCAGCATGCCCACGCGTTGGCTCCCCTGGCCAGGAAACATGAAGAGCACGCTCATGCGCATTCGCTCCACGGATCTGCAACGAGGTGTGGGCCGTGATCGGTCTTGAGCAACGTTTGATGCGGCGACGCCAGCCAATCGCGTAACGCGAATCCACCGCGCCCAGTGTCGATCTGCAGGTCGACGCGGCATTCGGTTTCGGCCAGCACGTGCACGAACTGATCGCGCTGCGCGGCCGACGGTGCATGCGGCATGCGCAGCACGAGATCGAGATCGCTATCCGCATGCAGCGCCGGCAAGCCGCTGGCGAGCGCAAAGCCCGCGCCGCCGGTCGGGCCCCACGCCCAGCCCAGCGCGTCGAGCTTTGGCGCAAGCGCACGCAAGGTGCGCAGTGCCGCAAACGGCGCGTCGGGTGCGATGGAGGCCGTTGTGGCGGCCAGCGCCTCGGGCGAGACCACACGCGTGATGCTGCTGGCAGACACCGTCGCTGCGCAGCGTTCATGCCGCGCACCGCCGCGCAGTCCGACCGGCACTGCACCATCGTTGCCGCGCGGGGCCCGGCGCACAACGACAGGCGCGCCTTGCCGGCACGCCGCGATGGCCCAGTCCGGCAGGGGCCCGTCGTCCGTCGCCACGGGTATCTCCGACACCCACAGCAGATCGTGCGCGCGCAGCGGCGAGGGTGTCATCGCAGCAATGCCTGCGTGGCCAGGAACAGGATCGACGGCCCGAGCAGGCAGCCGATACCCGTATGGAACGTCGCCACCAGCGAGCCGTAAGGCACCAGGCGCCGATCCGTGGCCGCCAGACCCGCCGACACCCCGCTGACCGTACCCGCCAATCCGCCGAACACCATGGCCGCGCGCGGGTTGTTCAAGCCCAGCGCCTTGGCAGCGAATGGCGTGCCGACCATCACCAGGATCGCCTTGACGAGCCCCGTGGCAATCGACAGCGCCATCACATCGGAGGTGGCACCCAGCGCTGCACCGGTCACCGGCCCGACGATGTACGTGACGGCACCCGCGCCGATGGTGGTGACGCTCACCGGATCGGTGTAACCGAAGGCATAGGCAACACACGCGCCGACGATGAACGGCAGCACCGTGCCGAGCAGCAGCGAGATGGCGCCGATCATGCCCGCCTTGCGTGCCTCAGTCACCTGCACTTCAAAGGCCGTGGCAACGATGGCGAAATCGCGCAGCATGGCCCCGCCCATCAGGCCGATCCCGCCGAACAGCTTCAGGTCAGCCAGGCCGCGTTCGCCACCGGTCTGCATGCCGCCCCAATAGGCGAGCACGAGCCCGATCATGATGGCGATGGCCGAGCCATGCACGCGCCCAAACGTCAGCTTCCTGGACACCCACATCGACAGGCCCATGACGATGCCGACCAGCGCGAACGCCGCGACCAGCCCGTTGTGCTGCAGAACTTTCTCTAGCATTGACAGCATGGTGCGGCTCCTTAAGCGCGGGCTTGTTCGGTTTCAGGCAGCGGGGGCAGGGGGCGCCGGTCTTCCGCGTTGCCAGTGCGGTTGATGACCGCGATGCACACACCGCACACGATCACCGCGCCGATGGCGCCGAGCAATGCAACGGGGCCGCCGCGAAGTGCCGTGACCACGTTCTGCGTGGCGGCCATGGCCACCACCACTGGGATGTACATCGCGCCCCAGAACGAGACGCCCGCCTCGGTGGCGGCGGGCATGAGCCCGTGCCTGTGCAGGTAGAGCCGCGCGAAGATGAGCAGCAGCATGGCGATGCCCACGCCGCCGACATTGGCCTTCACGCCGATGGCCTGGCCGAGCAGATCGCCCAGGAAGAGGCCGGCGAGATGACATAGCGCCAGCAGGGTAGTACCGTAGATGATCACGTCTTTGTCTCCTGAAGGAACGGCGATGGGTCGCCTGTTGTGTGGTGTTTTGGTGATCGAGGGGTGAGGACTGGTTTTTTGCGTTGCCTGCGTTGATTGCGTTGGTGGTGCATCCCTTGTTTCATCCCCTGCCGGGGCTGACTCACTTTCTTTGTCTTGCCAAAGAAAGTAAGCAAAGAAAGGCGCGCCCGAGATGGCGAAAGACTCCTTCAATTTTCGTAACCGGGCGGAGGCGGGGAAAACTCGCTGCGATCAGACAGTTCCCCGCCTTTTTTCCGCCCGCTTACAAAAATTGAAGGCGCCATCTAGGGCAGGTACGGCCAAACCGTCGGGGCGCATGTGTTCACGCCGCGATGTGTCTCCTGTTCGTTAGGCGTTTTCTGGCTGCGTGTTCCATTGCTCGCGTAGGCGTTTGCGGACTTCTGACGATGCGCTGCGCAGCGGTGCGCCCAGGCGGCTTTCCAGGCCGCGCGATGGATCAGCCGCGATGTTGGCCAGTGCTGCGGCGAGTGCGGTCTGCACGGTGTCGACGTCTCCGGCGTCGGGTGCGTCGGCGGATTTGACCTTCAGCAGTTTCCACAGCAAGCCGAGCGACGCGAAGCTGGCGATGTCGTACGCCATCGGCGGAATCTCTTGCGCGAGGCGTTCCAGGTCGGCGACCGAGCGCAGCGTCACGCGCGCCGCTGCGGCCTTGCCCATCGCGTGCACCATCACGTCGGCATCGTCCAGGGCGAGCAGGCGATTGGCTTGGTAGCCGTGCGCCAGCAAGGCGCCCGACATGGCGCGACCGACGATGAGGCCGATGACGGGGTGACCGCCCAGGCGGGCGGCAGCGTAGGCATCCGCCGCTGCAGCCAGGGCGAGGTGGATGCCGTAGGCCTCCTCGCGGCGCCCGTAGGCTTGGCTTGCCACATCGATGACGGCGACGATGGCGCGCTTCTTTTCCTGCGCGGCATCTGCTGTCATCACATCGCGCACGGCACACGCAAGCTGCCAGCCTTCGATGAGGCCAACTTCACCGTTGCGTGCGCGAGGAAAGCGGTTCTCGGCATCGGGCACGACGGCGATGTAGCGCGCGGGCTGACCCGCGAGCGCCGCATCGACGACTTGCAGCGTGCTGCCGTAACCCGGCACCGGCGTGCCGTCGGCAAGCGCGCGCATCCAGGTCGCGCCGCGCGTGGAAAGTTCGTTCTGGCTCATGCGACGTCCTTTGAGTAGTGCGTGCGCACATCTTCTGCCGTGGCTTGGCGTGATGTGTCGACGGCGGCGAGTTGTGCGAGGTAGTGGTCGATCTGCTCGCTGCGCTGGTGCTTGGGCGCGCCGGCGCTCAGCCACTCGATCACCTGTGCGCGGATGGCGACGGAATCGTCTTCGATGCAGACATCGGCCAAGCCGGTGGCGGCGCGCTGCTCTCCGCCGGTCAGGCTCCAGATGAAGGGGCGATCGCGCGAGTCGTATTCTTCAATGCCGGCTTCCTGCTCGATCACCTGCGGGCCGTTCAGGCCGAGGCGTGCCTCACGCGTCATCAGCAGGTAGCTGCACAGGCCCGCCGCGATGCTCATGCCGCCAAAGCAGCCGACCACGCCCGCGGTGATGCCGATCACCGGCCCGTATTCGCGCAGCGCACGGATGCCTGCGTGGATCTCGGCAATAGCGGCCAAGCCCAGGTTGGCTTCCTGCAGCCGCACGCCGCCGGTTTCGAAGACGATGACGGCGCGTGTGGGAATGCCATTGCGGTTGTCTTCTGCCGCCAGCTCCAGCGCGCCGGCAATCTTGGCGCCGGACACCTCGCCCATGCTGCCGCCCTGGAAGGCGCCTTCAATGGCGAGCACCACCGCAGGCTGCCCGCCCAGCGTGCCGCGCGCCACGACGACGCCATCGTCGGCCTGCGTGACGATGCCCTGGCGCGGCAGCCACGGCGATGTCAATTGCTCGAACGGGTCCAGCAGCTCACGGAAGGTGTCGGGGTCGAGCAGGGCAATGGCGCGTCGGCGCGCATCGCGCTCGATAAAGCTGTCGCGTTCAATCGGGTTGCGTGACATGGCTTCTCCTTATGACCCGATCGCCTGAAGCGATTCAAGCGCCTGCTCAAGCCGCAACCGCACCACGGCCGGTGTCGCGCCGAAGTCGTTGATGATGATCTTGGCCGCCGGCCACGCGTGCGAGCCGAACACACGCGCAAGTTGCGCCTGCCACGTCGCGCTCATGCCATTGACGGACGTGGTGATGGCCACGTCGATCTGGCCGGCGTTGCCCGGCGTCAGCAACACTTCAAGGTCGCCCGAGCCGACCACGCCTGCATACGCACGTCGCGCGGCGGGTGCGCCGCCGGTGAACTGAAAATCAAGCTGCTCCATGTTCGGTTTCCTGATGAGCGGATTCGATGTCGGACGCTGCGCGCGCGCTTGCGGGCAGGCGGTCGAGGAAGAGTGCGGCAGCCAGCAGGTCGGCCGCGCCGCCGGGCGACACGTGCAGCGCCAGCATGTCTTGTTCAAGCGTGCGGAAAGCGCGGCGGCCTTGCGCAGTTGCCAAGCCGCCTTCAGCGCGCACGGTGGCCGCACCGGTTCGCACAACGTGCAGTGCCTTGGCGCCGCCGCGTGCGAGCACGCAGGTGTCGTCCAGCGCAGCCATGACGGCAAGCAATGCATCCACGCGTGCGTGGTCTTCGCGGATGCCTGCTGCACGCGCCTGGCGCAGCGCAGGCAGCGCCACCTTGATCACGTGCGGGAAGCCGGCGCAGGCCTGACCTTTTGCACCACCGACGCCGTAGTCGTTGCAGGCGCGCTCGCCTTTGTGGCCAGTCGAGACGGGGGCAAAGCGGTCGGGAATGTTCGCGAGACGCGCCGCGCGCCCCGCAACTGCGGCTGCGCCCAATGCATGAGGCGCCTGGCTCGCAGCCGTCACCAGCAGGCCAAGCGCCCAGATGGCACCGCGATGCGTGTTGATGCCGCCGGTGGCATCAAGCATGGCCGCTTCGCCTTCGCGGCCGAGGCGGCCGATGCGCTCGCGCAGCGGGAGTTGTTCGCCAGCGTGCGTTTCGATCTGCGCGCCGGCCAATGCCATGGCTTCAAACGCGGGGCGCAGGGTTTGGGCGGAATGCACCATCAGCGTCCAGTCCAGATCGTGATGTGCGCCGTTGCCACGCACATCCACCAGACCGGGTTTGGGCGACAGCGTCACCTCGTCGATGAGGGCAGACTCGACCAGCGCGGCCAATCGCTTTGCACGCGCTTTCGGGCTGGCCGGCAGGGGCCGTTGCAATGTCTTCTCCATTACCAGCTCCGGAAGCGTGCAGGCGGGTCGTACAGGCCGCCGGACCATTCGACCAGGTCGGCGATGCTCTTGGCGGCGAGCAGCTCGCGGCTGGCGTCGCTGCGGCGCACGTCGAGGTCTTCCGGCAGGGCGATCAGGCCGTCGCGACGCATCTGTTCGGTCTTGGAGGGGTCATGCCGCAGGCCGATGGATGTGACGCCCGCCACCGCCGCAATCATGGCGCGCCGCTCTTCCAGCGAGCGGGCCTTGTAAAGATAGGCGATGCCGTCTTCGGTCAGCAGGTGGGTGACGTCGTCGCCGTAGATCATGATGGGCGCCAGCGGCATGCCGCTCTGCTTGGCCACGGCCACCGCATCCAGCGTGTCGACGAAGGTCGGCTTGCCGCCTTCCTGGAACGTTTCGACCATCTGCACGACGAGCTTCTTGCCGCGCTCGAGCATCGTCACGGGTTCGGTCATGTCGAGCCACGCTGGCGTGGCGTGGCGGCGGCCGCGCGGGTCGTGGCCCATGTTCGGCGCGCCGCCAAAACCGGCCAGCCGCCCGCGCGTGACGGTGGATGAATGCCCGTCGCCATCCACCTGCAGCGTCGCGCCAATGAAGAGGTCCACCGCATATTGGCCGGCGAGCTGGCACAGCATGCGATTCGAGCGCAGCGAGCCGTCGCGGCCGGTGAAGAACACATCGGGGCGCGCGGCCACGTAGCGCTCCATGCCCAGTTCGGTGCCGAAGCAGTGCACGCTTTCCACCCAGCCGGATTCAATGGCGGGAATCAACGTCGGATGCGGGTTCAGCGTCCAGTTGCGACAGATCTTGCCCTTGAGACCCAGGCGCTCACCATACGTCGGCAGGATCAACTCGATGGCAGCAGTGTTGAAGCCGATGCCGTGGTTGAGCGACTGCACGTTGTGGCGCTGGTAGATGCCGCGAATCGCCATCATCGCCATCAGCACGTGCACCGGCTTGATGAGGCGCGGGTCGCGCGTGAACAGCGGCTCGATGTAGAACGGCTTGTCGGCCTGCACGATGAAGTCGACCCACGAGCCGGGAATGTCGACGCGCGGCAGGTCGGCCGGGTCATCGACGATCTCGTTGACCTGCACGATGACGATGCCATCGGAAAACGCAGTGGGCTCGACCAGCGCGGGCGTGTCTTCGGTGCTCGGGCCGGTGTAGATGTTGCCGTCGCGGTCGGCCTTGAAACCGGCCACCAGCGAAACGTTGGGAATCAGGTCCACCACCAGGCGCGCATACAGCTCGATGTAGGTGTGGATGGCGCCGACTTCCAGCAGTCCGTCGGCCAGCAACTGGCTGATGCGCAGGCTTTGCGGCCCCGCAAACGAGAAGTCGAGCTTGTGCGCGATGCCGGCTTCAAAAATGTCGAGGTGTTCGGCGCGGCTCACGCTGGGCATGATCATGTGCAGATCGTGCAGGCGCTCGGGGTTCACCTTGGCCAGCGAGCGTGAGAGGAAATCCGCCTGCTTCTGGTTGTTGCCTTCCAGCACGACGCGGTCGCGCGGGGCGAGCAGCGCTTCGAGCGCGGCGACGATGTCGCCAGTGGGGATGACCTTGCCGTTGGCGATGCGGCGGGCTGCGGCCAGGCGGCGTTCTTTCTCGTCGCGTCGGCGCCGCCATTGCGGCGGGATGGGTGCGTTGGCCCCGTTTGCCGATTGGTTGGGCATCGGTTGCATTGGGTGGCGTCTCCAGCCTTGATGGATTTGATGCCCTGTAACGTATGCGGGAATTCCGTGCGCTTCAATCAACTTAGATGCGACTTCATTAACGTAAAGTTAATGACACGACGGGCAAATCGGGGCAAGAATGCCAGCACATGCGTGACTCGACGACTCAGCGACGCGTGATACGTTTTTCGCTTCTTCCCCCAGACCACGCGGGTGAACCTTCTTTTGTAGGGGCGGGCGCGGTCACAAGAATGAACCAGAACGACATTGGAGACCCATATGAAACGGCTGATTGCGATTGCCCTCCTGTTGCTGGGAGGCTGGGGCGGCGCGCGAGCGCAAGGGCAGGATCTGGCTGAGCGTGTGGAGGTTCACGCGATCCCATCACTCACGCTTTCGGACACTCAGGTTCTGACCGGCGACAAGGACGGTAAGCCCGTCACTGTGGGCGGTGTCCTGCGAATTGCGAAAGGTGGAAGAAGGCAGCCGGTGGTTGTGCTCATCCACGGATCCGGTGGTATGGGCTCAAACATCGAAATGTGGGAGCGCGTGTTCAATGCTATGGGTATTGCCACGTTCGCGATTGACGGGTTCACGGGTCGTGGCATCCTCTCGACCAGCCGCGATCAAACGCAACTCGGCCGCCTCAATCTGATCATCGACGCGTACGGCTCTCTTGCCATCCTGGCGCACCATCCACGGATCGACCCCACCAAGATCGTCCTGATGGGCTTTTCGCGCGGCGGGCAGACAACCCTTTACGCAGCCATGACCCGTCTCCACAAGATGTGGAATACCTCGGGTGTTCGATTTAGCGCATACCTTCCGTTTTATGCAGACTGCATGACTCGCTATCGCGATGACACGGAGGTCGACGCACCCATTCGCGAGTTCCACGGGGCGGACGATGACTACGATCCTGCACAGGCATGTGCCGCGTACATTCAACGCCTGCGCGAAGCCGGGAAGGACGTGGCAATGACGGTTTACCCGCACGCTCAGCACGCCTTCGACAGACCTGGCGATGATCCGCCAGTCGTTGCGGTTGGCGCGCAGACTGTACGAGCCTGCCGGATCGAGGAGAACGCGGAGGGCAAGCTGATCAACATGGCCACACAATCCGAGTTTTCCTTCAAGGACGCATGTGTCCAGTTGGGCCCACACGTGGGTTCCAACCCCGAGGCGCGGGAGGCTGCAATCCGTGACGTGACTGCCTACGTGAAGACATTATTCTTCTCCAAGAAATAGCGAGCCGTCAGTGGCGATCGACGAAGACATCACCCTCAAGAAGCTCGAGGTGTTCCAGTCCTTCATGACGCTAGGCAACATGGCGCGCGTGTCGGAAGCGCTCGGGCAAAGCACGGTGAGCGTGCATCGCGCGCTGCATTCGCTGGAAGAAGGGCTGCGCTGCCCGCTGTTCAAGCGCGACGGGCGCAAGCTGATTCCGCTCTCCACCGCCTACGTGTTTGCCGAACACGTGGAGCGCATCCTGGCCGAGTGCGAAGCCGGCGTGCGCCGTACGCGCGAAGCTGCGGGGTTCTCGTCAACCACGTTGAAGATCGGTGGGCTCTATTCGATGACGGTCGGCACGTTGCCGCGCATCTTTGCGGGCCTGAAAACGCGCCGCTCCGCGCTCGACATCGAACTCACGCTGGGCTCGAATCGCAGCCTGCTGGCCAAGCTGGAAGACGGCCAGCTCGACGCCATCGTAATCGCGCTGGGCGAGCCGCTGCGCAATCCAGACCTGCTGACCGTGCCGATGTTCGACGATGAGATTCTGTTTGCCGCGCCGCTCGGCTCGCCGTATGCGGCGTCCGCGGAGATCGACTTGCAAGCTGTACGCGGCGAGAAGTTCGTCGCGCTCGGCGACGATTTTGCGACGTACCACGACTTCATGGCTGCCTTTGACAAGGCTGGGTTTGCGCCGCAGATTGCCCTGCGTGTAGGCGACATCTTTTCGCTCATGAACCTCGTGAGCGGCGGCATCGGCTACGCGTTGCTGCCCCGCCGCGTGGCGGATTTCAGCCCCAAGGTGCAGCTGATTCCGCTGGCCGCACGCTATGCGATCAGTCAGCACATTGTGCTGGTGATGCAGCGCAATCGGGAGCGCGATCCTAACCTGCTTGCTTTGTCGGCGGAGTGTCGGTTGTTGGGGGCGAGATAACTCGGGCGCTTCCGGTTCACGTGTGGCGCACCACGTGGAAGCATTCCTCCTCGGAGGGGCAACGAAGTAGCGTGTGATCTCATCGAACTCGGCATCGCTTGGTGTCGCGTACGTATTGCTAGCGCTGGAGGGGTGCCCGTTGAACCCAGAGACATGGGATGCACTGGAAGTGGTGGCGTATCGATGGGCGCAACCGCGAGTGAAAACGCCCTGAGCGGGTCAGGGCGTCTGAGCCTTCATGCTGAAGCATCAGCGGCGCGTCTTTCGCTCATGGGCCATACCCGATGTTCGAATTCATGCGGCAGAACCGGCGTCGAATAAAGAAAGCCCTGCGCAAAATCGCAATCGACTGCCTTGAGAAAATCCCGCTGCTCGGCCGTCTCCACACCCTCGGCAATGACTTTGAGCCCCAGTTTGTGTGCGAGGACGACCATTGCCTCGCACAGCGCCTGGTTGTCTTCGTCAAAGCTCAGGTTGTGGACGAATGAACGATCGATCTTCAGGTAGTCAATATCGAAGCGCTGGAGATACGAAAGCGACGAGTAACCGGTCCCGAAGTCGTCGATCGAGATCCCGATGCCCGCGCTGCGCAAAGCCAGCAGCGTCTCGTCAGTCCGCGATTCGGCCTGCAATAGGAGCCCTTCCGTGATTTCCACCATCACGCTCTGCACCGGCAAGCCTTCGCGCGCAAGGAAGTCAGACCATCGCGCGCACAGTTGGCCATCCTGGCGCATCTGCACCGGAGACATGTTGACGCTGATCTGGAAAGACGGATGGAATTGATCGCGCCATTGCCGCGCCTGTTGCACAGCCTGCTTGAACACCCAATCGCCGATGGAAACGATGAGGCCCGTGTCTTCCGCCACGGAAATGAAATCATGCGGGCTGATGGTGCCGCGCTCTGGGTGCAGCCAGCGGATCAGCGCCTCGGCTTTGCAAACCTTGCCCGTGGCGAGCTCGACGATCGGCTGGTAGTAGACCTGAAACTGGCCGCTGGGCAGCGCGACGCGCAAATCGCTGGTGAGCCGCAGGCGCTTTTCGGCCTCGACCTGCATATCGGGCTTGAAGTAACTGAAGCGATTGCGCCCAGCGTTCTTGGCCGCATACATGGCTTGATCGGCGTTCTTGAACAGCACATCAAGATCGTGGGCGTCGTCGGGGTAAAACGTGACGCCAACGCTGGCAGAAATGAAGGCTTCGTCCGAGCCTAGTTTGAATGGCTCCGCCAACTTGTCGATGATGGTGCTGGCGATCCGCTCGACGCTCTCCGCGTCGTCCAGATTGGGCAGGATGACAGTGAACTCATCGCCGCCAAGACGGGCGACCGTATCCGATTGGCGCACGCACGAACCGATGCGCTTGCCGGCCTCGATCAGCAACGTATCTCCCCTGTCGTGCCCGAGCGAGTCGTTGACCTCCTTGAAGCGGTCGAGATCGATCAGCATCAACGCCATTCGCCGCCCGATGCGGCCTGGCTGACTGGCTTCCTGAGCGAGGCGCTCATGGAACATCTGGCGATTCGGCAGGCCCGTCAGTGCATCGAAATTGGCCTGTTTCCAGATCGTTGCCTCAAACGCCATCCGGTCGGAGAGATCACGACCAACCGCCAACACGGAAAGCACATTGCCGGCGAGGTCGGTCTCCGGCGTGAGGCGGACGTGCGAGCATTGTTCCTGCCCATCCTTGCCGGCCCATCTCAGTTCGAATTGCGCGCTTGTACCGCTTGAAATAACGTCGCTGATGATCTTTTCGTAGACGCGCGCGTTGTCGCCGCCGGGGAGTTCCGAAGGCCGCTTGCCGAGCGCTTCTGTAAGACTGCAACCCGCCGAGGCACAGAACGCAGGATTGGCGTAGATGCGGCGGGACTCGCGGTCATAGCGGGAAATCGTATCGGGCGAGTTCTCGATCAGTGTGCGCGACTCCCGTTCCCGCGTGACGAGCTCTGCCGTCCGTTCGATGACGGTTTGCTCCAGCGAGGCATTGATCTCGTTGATCTTCTGGATCTTCTGCTTGATCGCTTCGCGCATTCTCTCGAAGCGCTGCGCGAGTCTGCTCAGTTCGTCCTTGGCGCAGGCCCCGGCTTCCACGTGCTTTCCTTCGTCCACCTGGGCGCCGGCATCGTCGCCGGTATCGTGCACCTTGCGCACCAGCTCCCTGAGCGGGGCAGAAATGCTGTGCGAGATGAAGTAAGCAAGGAAGATCGACAGCAGAACCCCCGAGATGCCGACCAGCGCGATCTGGTTTCGCACCGCTTGGGCCTCGGCTGTCAGTTTTTTCTCCGCAATGGTGCTCACCACGAACCAGGTCGTGCCGGGGATTTTGGCGTACGCAGCCAAATAACGTCCTCCGCGCTTTCCCTCGATCGCAACAAAGCTTCGCGCCTCGCCCGCTGTCGCGTTGCGCGCGATATTCTCGAGCAGGCCGGGTTCGGGTAGTGCGCCGGTGTCATTCGCTGCGTCGGCGGCGCGGATGATGACCTCGTTACTCGCATCGAGAATGAAGATTTGCGTACCGCTGCCCGTGGCGACGTCGTTGAAGATGGTCGAGAAGTATGCCGGGCGGACGATCAGCACCAGATTGCCGAGCTGCCGGTTGCTGTTCTTGTCGATGATGGCGCGCACCACCCCGACGTTTTGCTGTCCGACACCGTTGTCGTAGCTGCCCCAGTACGTGTGCCCATGCACGTCCTGAGCGCGCGAGACGAGGCGTGTCACACCTTGGGTCAGTTGCGCGGCGGCCTGTGTGTCCAGAATCCGGTTGTTCTTGTCGAGAAGATATTTCTGATTGATGAAATCAACCGATCCGTAATGCTCGAGGAGCAGCCGCGCCATGTCCTGGCGGGCCTCGCTTTGCTCCTTGCCGCTGCCGCTCGCAGCCCTGGCAAGCGCGCCTTGAACCTGATTGGAGAGCACCAGCAAGTTGCTTTCCGCCTCTATCTGCCGCATACGCAATTCGATGTTTCTCGAGACTTGCTTGACCACCTCCTTCGAGAAGATCTCTGCGTTCTCCTTGATCGCCGCGATCGAGTTCACATAGGAAATGCTGGCCGAAATGCAGATCGGCAGCAGAGACAGCAGGATGAACGCGGCAACCAACCGGTGGCGAATCTCAACGCGGCGAAGCAGGTCCTGTGAGAGATAGTCGAAAGCGCGTTGCAGCAACCGTGGGATCGAGTTCATTTGTAGTGCATCTTCGCTTCATTCTTGACCGATTCGTCGAGTCGCTTCGCCGCTTGCCTGGGCGACATCTTCTTCAGCAGGACGTCTTGCATCAACCCATGCAGTGACTCGAGCGTGTTTGAAGGGAGCGTCGAATAGTACGGGCTGGCAGTGATCAAATAGCGGCTGACCGTATTCGTGTAGTCGGCGATTTCCGGGTCACTCACGGCCGTCTCCGCGTGTTGCTGAAACGGGGAGATGTTGTGGCGCTTTCTCTGCAGAATCGGGAAGCCTTTGCCGGCGATGAATTCCAGAAAGCGCATTGCAGCGGCCTTGTTGGGCGTCTCGCATACGGCAAAGCCTGTCTCGCTGCCGAGCACGGGAACCACCTGCTCGCCGCGCTTATTCCATGGCGGGATGAACACGCCGACCGCAAAGCGATTGCCGTGCAGCAGCAGGCCCGCCGCCCAACTGCCCTGGAAGGCCATCGCCACCTTGCCTTCCTTGAAAAGACGCATGCCGTCGTCGTAGCCGGTTGCCATGAACGACGCCTGGACGTAGCCACGTTCCGGCAGCAGCGCCATCCTGGCGAAGATATCGGCGACCTCGGGGGTGTCGAGATCCAGCGTGCCCTCTGCCATCTTGCTTTTCCAGTTCGGCTCGTGCGCGATCACGTTGTTGGCGAAGCCTGAGGCAAACGGTCCGTTTCCGAGCATGTTCGGGAATGCGCCGTTCAACATCAAGGGCGTGAATCCTGCGCGTTTGAGTTGCGCGCAAACGCGCAGGAACTCGTCGAAATTTGCTGGCAGCTTGTCGATGCCCGCTTTTTCGAACATCTCGCGGTTGTAGTAGATCATCGTCGTCGCGACACCGCCCGAGATGCCGAACCCTTTGCCGCGGCGGCTGGTCCAGTCCCGCTTGAGCGGGGCGAGCATGTTCGTCCACGCCGATGTCTGGCTGACATTGGCAAGGATGCGCTGGTCGGCCAGTTCGGCCGAATAAGCATTTGGGTTGACGCTCAAAAGATCGGGCAGCGTGCCGGCAGCGACGCGGGGTTTGATGTTCTCTTCGACCGAATTGCCGATCATGAATTGAACGTCCACCTGCACATTGGGATTGAGCTTGCTGAACTCGGCAGCAATCTGAAGCATCTGCTCGGGCCAGTCCGGTGCCCAGATCAATGCCGTAATGCTGGTTCGGTGCGGCGGGGGCGAACTGGTGATGGGTGCGTCTTGCTGGTGGCAACCGGACAGAACCAGCAAACCGATCAGACCGGATAGCAGCCGGGCAAAGTGACTTTGTCGCACATCACGCTCGCTTTCGGTTCGGTATGAGCCGGTTGGGCTCGCGAAGCAGGGGAGACTTCTGGCGACCGCGCGCCGATCGGGGCGCTCGATACTGCTCAGCATGGATTGCCTGCAGATGACGGCGTGCGCCACCAGCGCCCGCCACGCCCGGCAGATCGGGAGGCCCATGCGACGGCCAGAATGCGGATAGTTGGGCATGACGACGAATAAGCTGATTGACCGCAAAAGACGCAATCTGCTCATCGGCAGCCTACACGAATCCTTTAATGGTCGCGAGGCGCGGGCGCTCGTTTCCCATGTGGCCCAGCGCCTCAATGAACGTGGCACCTCGACAAATGGCAATTGGCAAAGCTTTGGCTCATGACGAAGGCGTTGCCGGGCACCACCAGCACGACCTTGGTGATCCTGCTCGCAGCGCAAGCCGGACTTGCATCCAATCATTCGCAGCTAGCGGGCAGGCCAATCGGCATCTATGGGCGCAAGCCAAATAACCCCTGCCAGAACGACTCGAATGCACGTCGCGGCGACGCAGACTCGTCGGCTTTGGACGCAGGTGCGTCTTCAGGCGTCGGGGCTGGCTGCGCGTCGGAGACATCCGTTACAGGCTCAGGCGAGCGCCGCGCTTCCTGCAAGGCCCACACGCTGTCGGCAATGCGCGCCGCAAGTTCTGCATCGCCGCCCCTGCCAAGCAGCACGCCGAACAGGACGTCGCGATTGTGGCCATCATCGGCAAAGCGCATCGCGATGGCGACCATCTTTTCGTAATGTTCCTGCGCGACGCGTTCGCGCTCGCGTTGCGCTTCTCGCTCCTGTGCTTCCTGCGCCTCCCGCTCGGCTTGCCAGCGTTGCATTTCCTGCGCGAAGACCTCGTCGTAGACGCGCCGCTGTTCAGCATCGCAGAGGATGGCGTAGGCCTCGCGAATCTCCTGGAACGCCGCATAAGCCTCGGCCTCGCGGCCGGGGTTGCGATCGGGGTGCCACTTCATCGCAGCGCGGCGGTAAGCACGCTTGATTTCGTCCAGGGTCGCGTCCGGCTGCACGCCGAGGGTCGCGTAGATGGTGGTCATGTGCGGTGTGGCGGCTGCCGGGGGAAAGGTCATCCTAGCATGGGCATGTTGCCGAGCTGGGCACACCGGTGCATCAGCAAGAAGTGCGCCCCGCGCGGCGAGCACGCCGCAGGGGCACACATCGCCTAGCGCGCTTGAACCTGGACCGCACTGCCCAGCTTGCCGGACACCACCGGTGCAATCACAAGATACCGGCGTGTGTTGTCAGCGTCGGCGTTGGCAGGCGTGACCACCTGACGAATCTGTCCGATGGAGTTGACGATGGCGCCCCCGGCCGGGTTGGACATGAAGCTCGCCAGGCTCTCAAGCGGTCCGCTGCCATCTGCATGTTGTGAAAAGGCAAGCGCGTAGGGCTGCTTCGGCTGCAGCCCGGTCACCGATGCCTGGAGTACCTGAACGAGGCCTTGATCGAACAGCGCCACGCTGGTGGGTGCGGCCATTGCGTCTGGCTTGTCTGCGCCTGCCGGCACGAGCGCAAGATGGCTGACTTGCCCTGCCATGCCGAGCGGCTGCAGATTCGTCGTGCCGTCGCCCTTGGGCACAGCGTTCGGCACGTACGTCAGCGCCTGCGGTGCCTGGCCGATCCGAACAGTGGATACGACCTTGTTCGTCAATGTGTCGATGACAGCCAGCGCGTCGTCATTCTCCAGGCCGACGTAGATGCGTGTGCCGTCGCCGGAAGGCCATAGACCGTGCGGAAGTTTGCCGACGGGAATCGTCGCGACCTGTTCGAAATTGTCTGTCCGGAAGACCTTGACCTGGTTCGTGCCGCCAATCGTCACGTAGGCAAACGTCCCCTTGGTGTGATGCGCGAAGTTGACGTGATTCGTGATGGGGCCGGTGTCGAACGAGGTGATCGGGTTGAACGGTGGCTCGGCGCTGAACACCTGCACCTTGCCGATGTCCTTCAATGTGAGCCACACCTGCTTGCCATCCGGCGTGGCTGCAATGTTGGGACAGAACGGCGATTCCTGCTTGATGTGTCCCACGATCTTGTGATCCGCCGTCGAGATCACCACTGTTTCCGGATTGAACGACGAGCACACGTAGCCGTACTTGCCGTCCGGCGAAAAGATCTGCATGCCGGGGCCCGCCGGTACGGTGATACGCGTCTTCTCCGCATAGGTGCTGGCGTCCAGCACCGAGATGTAGTTCTCGCCGCGCACGGTCACCCAGACCTCGCTGCCATCCGGCGTGTAAAACGCCTCGTGAGGCGAGCGGCCCACATACGTCGTGTGTTTGACCGCGTTGGTCTGCGTGTCGATGAACGTGACCGAGTTGGAACCGATCGAGACCACCGCCAACGTCCGGTGATCTGGCGAGAATCCCATGCCATGCACCAGCACCTGTCCGCGGTAGAGCGGGCTGAAGTTGCCCGGTGCAGGATCGCCCAGCTTGATCACACCCAGGAGCGTGTTGCTGGCGGGGTCCGTGACGGACACCGTGTTCGAGAATTGCTCAGCCGCATAGACGCGATCCCGATGGCTGATGGGAATGTCCGGTGATGCGAGGGATGCGGGTGCCTGCCCGGCGCTGGCGCTCGCGGCGCACGTGATCGCCGCTGCGGCAAGTGTCGTGGCAACAAACAGTCGGTTTTTCATCAATCTTCCTGTTGGCGGGTGGTGTGGGCGTGATGCGCCGCATGGGACGCGGGTGCGGTTGTGGTGGAGGCGGTACCGAGCTGCGTGGGTGCCGGTGCAGACGGGGGCAGCGGCTGGCCAAGCGCCAGGCGCATCGCTGCAATCTCCTGCTGTTGAGAGATGACAATTTCCTGCGCGATGCGGCGCAGCTGTTCGTTCTGGCCGTAGCGCAGGTAGGCCAAGGCCATGTCAATGGCGCCCTGGTGATGCGGCGCCATCATCGCCACGAAATCCTGGTCGATGTTGCCGCTGGGCCTGGGGGCCATCCCGTCCATCATCTTGCTCATGGCGACATCGTTCTCGGCAAGGAAGGCCTGCTCGCGATTGGCCTGTGGAGGTGCTTCTTGCGCAAGCGCGGCGTGTGCTCCGATGCTTGACATGAGGGCGAGCACAGCGAGCAGCAACGTGCGTGGAAGCGGCACCGAGCTTAATGACATGGAGTCCTCCAGGGGCGGGTCTAAGGTGTATCAGCGGAGTAAACACAGCAGGCCGACGGTTTATTCCCGTGCATTGCAAATAAACCGTATGCCGTTGTGCACATCCGTCATGCCCGTATCCCATCAATGAAAACGCCCCGAACAGGTCGGGGCGTTTCACTTCGCTTTTTCTCTTTCTTCTTTTGCTTCAGGTGACGGTCAACGTTCCATTCATCGTCTCGTGGCCCGAGCCGCAGAAGATGTCGCACAGGAAATCAAACGTGCCGGTCTTGTCGGGCGTAAGCGCCAGCCGCACGGTCTGCCCCGGCACAACATCGGCGCGCACGTTGAAATCCGGGATCGAAAAGTCCATCAGGATGTCCTGTCCGGTCAGCTCGAACACCACGGGTACGCCGCGCTTGAGCGTGATCTTGTCGGGCGTGAACGTGAACTTGCGCGCGTGTACGCGGATGACCGTGGGGCTCTCGCCGTGCGCAACACAGGCGAGTGCCGCACCCGCTGCGAGCACGGCGAACTGGCGCAGCGCCAGCCGGCGCTTGGGGTTGTGTGCAATGAGAGGGCGCATGTCAGGTGGTCTCCGGCGTCTTGGTGATGGTGTTGGCTTCGCTGTTCGCCTGGATTGGCTGTTCGGCGAGTGCCCAGGTGGCGGCGTCCTGCTTGCCGTGCTCGGTGATGCTGCGCCAGCCCAGGCCCCGGTAAGGCGCGGCGGCATCCCATGGAATCGGGGTGCGCTTGGCCTGCGAGCCTGGCGCGGGTAGCGGGAACATCAGCGAGCGCGCCGAGTGGTGCGCAATGTGTCCGGTCATGTGGTGATGCTCCTGATGGATGTGGCCGTAGAACACCGTCACGTTCGGGTGAGGCATCAACAGGTCGATGACCTGCTGGCCGTCGCGCGTGGCCCAATCCCATTGCGGGTACAGATCGAACAGCGGCCGGTGCGTGAACACGACGATAGGCGTGTGCTCCGGCACGGAGCGCACATCCGCCGCCAGCCACGCGAGCTGTGCTTCGCCCACACGCGCCGATGGGTCGGATACGTTGTCGATGGCGATGAAGTGCACGCCCTTGTGATCGAACGAATAGTGCGTGCGGCCGAAGAGTTCGATATAGGCCTCGCCGTTGTCGAGCGAGGCATCGTGCTCGCCTGGCATGTAGTGCACGACAGGCACCTTGATCTGCGCGGCAATGTCGCGAAACTCAGTCAGACGCTTGCGGCGCTCGGCGGGGTCGTCGCTGATGTGGCTGAGGTCGCCCGTGAAGATGACAAAGTCGGGCGCGGGCGACAGCGCATTCACCGCCGCAATCGCCTTGGGCAGCGTGCCTTGCGAATCCGGGTTGGGCGCGCCCTTGAAACCCCAGTGCGTGTCGGATAACTGCACGAAATAGAAATCGTCTGGCTTGGCGCCGGCGGTGCGCGCGGTGGCGGCCATCGCCTGCCAGCCGGACAGGCCGGATGCGTACACCAGACCGCCGACTGCGGCCAGTTGCAGGAACTGGCGTCGTCCTGGTTGCTTGCTCATGGGGGTCCCCTGCAATAGATGACTGAGTTGGGTAGCAGTCCAGCGCGAGCGCAATGACGGAAGCGCTGGTCCTGTCTGTCATACCGGCCGGGGTGCCCGCGTATTCCACAAGATTGGCGTTTTCACAAAATTTCTTCGGCGCGGGAATAAACTGGATTGGGCCCCGGTATACGGAGGTCAACTCCCTCCAGGCCGTTATGCCCGACCTGCCAGACCCCACGCTCGATCTGCCCACCGACGCCCAGCGCTTTGCGCAGGCGGTGTTGCCGCATGTCGACGCCGCCTACAACCTGGCGCGCTGGCTCTCGGGCGACGCGCAAGACGCCGACGACATCGTCCAGGAAGCCTGCCTGCGCGCATTCCGGCTGTTTGGCGGGTTTCGCGGCGGCGATGGCCGCCCGTGGCTGTTGGCCATCGTGCGCAACACGTGGTTCTCGGAATGTGCCCGCCGCAAACAGGCCCCGGCCCAGCCGTGGGATGACGACGCGGCCGCCTGCCAGAGCAACGACGACAGCACCAGCTACGGCGTCGACCCGGCCGCGCTGCTTGCCCGCATCGACGACGTGCGCCGCGTGCATGCCGCGCTGGCGCAGTTGCCGGTGCCGTATCGCGAGGTGCTCGTGCTGCGCGAGCTGGAAGACCTGCCGTACCGCGACATTGCCGCCGTGGTGGACGCGCCCATCGGCACGGTCATGTCAAGGCTGGCACGTGCGCGACAGCAGCTCGCACGCCTCTTGACGGAGGACAACGCGCCACCGCGCACCAATGTCACACCCATCCGGGCATCGGGTGGCATGGGAAACAGCACCAAGGAGGCCCGCCATGAACTGTGATGACATCCGCGCGCTGCTGGCTGCCCGCGCCGATGGCGAACTCGGTGCGGCTGATAGCCTGCGCATTGAAGCGCATCTGGCCACGTGTGCCGCTTGCACCGACATCGCCGCGCGCCACGATGGCGTGGTGCATGCACTGCGCCACGGGCTGCGCGCGCCAGCGCTGTACATGAAGGCGCCGGCGGGTTTGCGCGAGCGTCTCTTGCAGACCGTGCAAACCGAGGCCGGTATGCGGCCTGAGTTGGCTCCCGCGCGTGCGCCGCGCCGCGCTGAATCGCCATGGCAGCGCCTGGCCCACTGGTTGATCACGCCATCCAGGGGGCTCGGCTGGGGGTTGGGCGCAGGCGCGCTCGCAGCGGTAGCACTTGGTGTGGGCGTGCTGGTTGGCCGGCCCGATACGGCGGCACTCACCGCGCACGACATCACCGCCAGCCATGTGCGGGCGCTGCTGGGTGCGCGGGAGACGGATGTCCTATCGTCCGACCGCCATACGGTCAAGCCTTGGTTCAACGGTCGTATCGACTATGCGCCGCCCGTGACCGACCTTGCCGCCCGCGGTTTCCCGCTGATCGGCGGGCGGTTGGACTACATCGACGGGCACCCGGTGGCGGTGCTCGTCTACCGCTCAGCGCAACATCCGATCGACTTGTACGTACGCCCCGAGGCGGGCGGTGACACCGAGCCCGTACTGCGCACCGAGCGCGGCTACCAGCTCATGGTCTGGCGCACCGCCGGCATGGGCTACTGGGCCATCACCGATGCCTCTGCCGACGTGGCGCAGGCCTTTGCGCGGGCCGTGCGCGGCGGCTGACAGGCATCAGGTTTCGGCAAGCTGGCTTTTGGCCACAAAGGCTTCAAAGGCTGCGGGCGGCACCGGCGGGCAGAAGAGGTGCCCCTGCCCGTAGTCACAGCCTGCCGCCACCAGGATCGCCATCTGCTCCTCGGTCTCGATGCCCTCTGCAATGACCTTGATGCGCAGTGCGTGCGCCATGCTCACGATGGCGCTGCACAGCGCGATGTCCTTCGGGTCCTGCGCGAGGCTGCGCACGAACGACTGGTCGATCTTGATGTAGTCGATGTCGAAGCGCTTGAGGTACGACAGCGACGAATACCCCGTGCCGAAATCGTCCAGCGCAATCTCGATGCCGGCCTGGCGCAGGCGGGTCAGGTGATCGACTACCTCGGCACTGCCTTCCATCAGCGCGCCTTCCGTGATCTCAATGACCAGGCTGCCGGGCCGAATCGCCCGGCGCTTCACCACATCGGCCCAGGAGTCGCCCAGTTGTCCGGCGGCGCGAAACTCCACGGGCGATTTGTTCACTGAAACCTGCATGTGCCTGCCCAGCACCGTGTGCCAGCGCGTGACCTCGGTCAGTGCTTCGTTCAAGACCCATTTGCCGATCTGGACGATCAGGCCGGTTTCCTCGGCCACCGGAATGAAATCGGCCGGTTCGATTTCTCCGCGCACGGGGTGCGTCCAGCGAATCAGCGCCTCGGCCTTGTTGATCGCACCGCTGCGCAGATCCACGATGGGCTGGTAATGCACCGCCAGCTGCTTCTGCTCGATGGCGATGCGCAGGTCGCTGGTGATGCGCAGGCGTTCCTGTTCAGCCCGCTGTAGTGCGGGCGTGAAGACGGACCACTGGTTGCGCCCCGCGCTCTTGGCGGCAAACATCGCCTGGTCGGCGCGCACGAGCAGCGATTCCGCATTGTCGGCATCGCGCGGATACAACGCCAGGCCGATGCTGGCCGTCACCTCGACGCTTTCTTCGCCAAGCTGTACCGGCGTGGCGATGCGCGCGAGCAGGCTGCGGATGATCGGGGCGGCGGCGCCTGCGTCTGGCAGGTTGGGCAGGATGATGGTGAATTCGTCACCGCCCAGGCGCGCGACGGTGTCGGTGCCGCGCACGATGGCCGAGATGCGCCGGGCGATCTCCTTGAGCAGCACATCGCCCTGATCGTGGCCGAGCGTGTCGTTGACTTCCTTGAACCGGTCCAGGTCGATGAACAGCAGCGCCACGGCGGTTGCCGCCTGGCTGGCGTGCAGGATCTCCTGGCGCAGCTTCGCATAGAACATGTGCCGGTTGGGCAGTTCGGTCAGCGTATCGAAGTTGGCCTGCCGCCAGATCACCTCTTCGGCACGCTTCTTTTCGGTGATGTCGTGGATGAGCGCAACACGGCTGGGCGCGCCCAGCTTGTGGCCGGCAAACGTGTCGACGGTGAGCAGCGCCGGAAATTCGGTGCCGTCCTTGCGGCGGATCAGGTATTCGCCGCTCCACGTGCCCTTGGTCGTGACGGCCGTGCGCATGGTGTCGACCACGGCGCTGTCATTGCATTCAGACCGGATGGCATCACTGTGTTGGCCTTTGAACTCCTGCGCTGTATAGCCCGTTGTGACCGTGAAGGCCGGGTTGACGTCGATGACGGTACCGTCGAGTGTCGTGACCATCATCGCTTCGCTGCTGGACGCGTACACGAGCGAGGCCAGGCGCATCTCGTCAATGTGCTGCTTGCGCTGGGACATGGACCGGCGCAGCGTCGCGTACAGCAGTGCCATGAGCAATGTCGAACCGATGGCCCCTGCCAGCGCGGTGCGGCGGTACGCCTCATAAGGCGCCAGGATCGATGCGATGGACTCCCCCACGAGGAAGTACAAGCCGATCTCGGGCACGTGGTGATAGCCCAGCAGGCGCTCGACGCCATCCGTACCCGACACCGTGCGATAGTTGCCCGAATCCTGGGCGCCCGGCTCGTTGAAGCGTCGTTTGCGCGGCGGGCTGTCGATGCCGGCTGTCGGGTCGGGCATGCGGGCGATCACTTGCCCGGATTCCTTGATGATGCTGGCCACGCCGTTCGTGCCGACGGTGAGGGTGTTGGCAAAGCTGGCGAACTGCTCGGGGCTGACGGACACCACCATCACCCCTGCAAACTGCCCATCTTTCAGGATCGGCCGCGTGAACTGGATCGACCATTTCTTTGACACCTTGCCCTGCACCGGATCGCTGATGAACAGCACGTCGCGTCCGCCTGACGCCTTGTGCACGCGAAAGTGCTCGCGCTCGCTCAGGTCGACCGGCTGGCTGACTGGTCCGATGGAGCTGTAGAGCAACAGGCCGTTCGCGTCGATGACGGCAACCTGGGAGGTCAGGTCGCGCACCGCCTCTTCGCGCTCGTGAATGACCCGCTCGAACACATCCCGGCCAGCCAGCCAGCTGGCGCGGAGATCCAGAAGAAACTCCGACAGGCGGCGGGTGCTGCCAAGCGAATATTGGCCGAACGCTTGCGCCTCGAGTCGGGTGCGGATCTCGGCATTGTGGATGAGCCGATCCCGTGCCTGTGCGAGCTGGTCGAACGTGAACCACCAGATGGCGGCGAGGCACACCGCGACACCAACGTTCAGCGGCGACAGCCAGGCGCGCAGCCGTCGCCGTATGGTGCGACCTGACGTATCCGGTTGCTCCAAGGCCATCCCCATCCCCATTTCAATGTTGTCGTGTCCGGGCGGTGTCTGGCGCGTAGGCGGCATCTGCCCGCCCGCCCCGTGCGCGTACTCCGACTATATCGATCGACGCAGCTTCCATGTTGCCCCAATATCGAGTGTAGGCTCAAAGTGCGTGATCGTTTGCTTTTGGGCAGAGAACCGGTCGGGTTTGGTGTTCAGGGCGCAACGAGGCTGTGCGCCTGACAGGATGGCGCACCGGGATGTCGGAAGAAGGGGCGGTCGTCGGGAGGGGACACGGCAGGCGAAGGCAGATGCTTCGCCCCCGTGAACGCAAGCGGGGGATGCCCCCGGGCCACCCCGACGCTACCGCGTATAGAACACCGCGTGCTGTTCCGCCATATCCCGCAGCAGCTTGGGCGGCGCAAAGCGGCGGCCATGGTCGGCGGCCAGACGATCGCACTGCTCGACAAACGCGTCGACGCCCACGCGCTGGATATGCGAGACCGGGCCGCCGCGGAAAGCCGGGAATCCCCAACCCAGCAGCGCACCGACATCGGCATCGCGCGGGTCGGTGACCACGCCTTCGTCGAGACAGCGTGCGGTTTCCACGGCCTGCACCGTGATCAGCCGGTCGACGAGGGTCTGCACGTCAGGTTGCGTGGCGGCCTTGGGGTATTCGGTCGACAACCCAGGCCATAGCGCCTTCTTGCCGCCTTCGGGGTAGTCGTAGAAGCCCTGGCCTGCCTTGCGGCCGATGCGCCCCAGCGCCACCATGCGCTCGGCCACGGCTTCGCCCGGTCGCTCGATGTAAGCCACGCCAAGGTCGGCGCGGGTCTGCTGGTTGACCTTGTGGATCAGTTCGCTCGAGACTTCGTCGATCAGCGCGAGCGGCCCGACCGGCATGCCGGCCTGCAGCCCGGCATTCTCGATCAATGCGGGCGCCACGCCTTCGGCGAGCATCGCCAGGCCTTCGAGCACGTAGGTCGAGAACACGCGGCTCGTATAGAACCCTCGGCTGTCATTGACGACGATGGGCGTCATGCCGATGGCCTTCACGTAATCGAGCGCCTGCGCCAGCGTGGCCCGCGTGGTCTGCCGGGCGACGATCACCTCCACCAGCGGCATCTTGTCGACCGGCGAGAAGAAATGCAGCCCGATGAAGTTGCCTGGGCGCTGGCTCGCCTCCGCCAGCCCGGTAATCGGCAGAGTGGACGTGTTGGACGCGAAGATGGCGTCCGGCGAGATCACGGCTTCGGCCATGCGCGTGACGTCGGCCTTGATGTCGCGCTGCTCGAATACGGCCTCGACGACGAGGCCCGCGCCGTCGAGGTCTGCGTATGAGGTGGTCGGTTTGATGCGGGCGAGCAGCGCTTCGGCCTGCTCGGCATGCAAGCGGCCGCGCTGTACCTGTTTCTCGACGAGCTTGCGTGAATAGTCTTTACCGCGTTCGGCAGCTTCCTGCGTGGTGTCGAGCAGCACGACGGGTAACCCCGCCTTGGCGGTGACATAGGCAATGCCCGCGCCCATCATGCCGGCACCGAGCACGCCCACCTTGGCGTAGCGCCGCACCGGCACATCGGCCGGGCGCGCGACCAGCTTGTTGGCGGCGTTCAGGCTGAAGAAAAGGGTACGGATCATCGCGCGGGCTTCCGGAGACAGCACCGCCTGCACGAAGTAGCGCGCCTCGGTCTTGAGGCCCGTATCGAGATCGGTGATGAGCCCTTCATACACGCACGACAGGATGCTGGCCGCTGCCGGATAGTTACCGTAGGTTTTCTGCCGCAGCATGGCGTTGGCCGCGGTGAATAGCTGCTGCACGGCGGGGCTGGCGATGCCGCCCCCGGGCACCTTGTAGCCCTTGATGTCCCACGGCTGGTGCGCGCGCGTCTGGCCGTCGCCCAGCAGCCACGTGCGCGCGGCATCGGCTTCCTCGCCCGCATTGACGACCGCATCGACGATGCCGAGCTTGAGCGCGTCGGCCGCCTTGATGCGCTTGCCTTCCAGTAGCATCGGCAACGCTTTCTGCACACCAATCAAGCGCGGCAGACGCTGCGTGCCGCCGCCACCCGGCAAGAGGCCCAGCGTGACTTCCGGCAGGCCAAAGCGCGCGCGGGCGTTGTTTGCCGCCACGCGGTAGTGGCAGGCGAGCGCAATCTCCAACCCGCCGCCCAGCGTGGAGCCCGGCAGTGCGGCGGCCACGGGTTTGCCGCAGGTTTCCAGCTTGCGCAGCATGCGGTGCAGCTCGCACGTGCGATCAAACAACGTGGCTGCGTCGTCGCTGGCCTGCAGCCATTCGAGGTCGCCGCCGGCAATGAAATCCGCCTTGGCGGAGGTGACGAGAATGCCCTTGACGCTCGCATCGGCGCACACGCGGTCGATGGCAGCAAAGAAGGCGGCGCAGGTGTCGCCGTTGAGCACGTTCTGCGTGCGGCCCGGCTGGTTCCACGTGAGCGTGGCGATGCCGTCGGTGTCGATGGTGATGTCGATCATGTCAGCACGCTCCTTAAACGCGTTCGATGATGGTGGCGGTGCCCATGCCGGCACCGACGCACAGCGTAGCCAGGCCCGTGCTTGCGCCACGCCGCTCCAGCTCGTCGAGCAGCGTGCCGAGAATCATGGCGCCCGTTGCACCGAGCGGATGGCCCATCGCAATGGCGCCGCCGTTGACGTTGATGCGGTCATGCGGCACGGCCAGCACCTCCATGAAGCGCAGCACGACCGAGGCGAAGGCTTCGTTCAGCTCGTACAGGTCGATGTCGGATGCCGACATGCCGGCGCGCTTGAGTGCTTTCTCTGCTGCATACGATGGCCCCGTCAACATGATCGACGGCTCCGAACCGATGCTCGCAAAGCTGCGGATGCGCGCACGCGGTTCGAGGCCCGCGCGCTTGCCGGCCTCGCGGCTGCCGATCAGCACGGCCGCGGCGCCATCGACGATGCCCGAGCTGTTGCCCGCGTGGTGCACGTGTTCGATACGTTCTAGTTCCGGATAGCGCTGGCGGATCACCGCGTCAAAGCCGTATTGCTCACCCAATTCCGCGAACGAGGGTTTGAGCTGTGCGAGTGTGTCCACGGTGGTCTGCGGGCGGATCATCTCGTCGCGGTCGAGGATGGTCAGGCCGTTCTGGTCGCGCACCGGCACGATGGAACCCGTGAACCAGCCCGCCGTGCTGGCCGCATGGGCGCGGCGGTGGCTCTCTGCGGCATAGGCGTCGACGTCATGGCGGCTGTAGCCCCACTGGGTGGCGATGGTGTCGGCCGACACGCCTTGCGGCACGAAGTACAGCGGGATGGCGGCGGCCGGGTCGACCGGCCATGCGCCACCGCTGGCGCCCATCGGCACACGCGACATGCTCTCCACGCCGCCGCCGATGGCGAAGTCGCTTTGCCCGGCCATCACCTGTGCGGCGGCCATGTTGCAGGCCTCAAGGCCCGAGGCGCAGAAGCGGTTGATCTGCACCCCGGCCGTCGTCTCGGCATAGCCTGCGGACAGCACTGCCACGCGGCCGATGCACGCGCCTTGTTCGCCCACGGGTTCAACACAGCCGAGCACCACGTCGTCCACGAGCGATGTGTCGAGCTGATTGCGATCGCGGATGGCGCGCAGTGCGGTCGCGGCCAGGCGCAGCGGCGTCACGCCGTGCAGGCTGCCGTCCTTCTTGCCCTTGCCGCGCGGGGTGCGCACGGCGTCGTAGATATAGGCTTCCATAGCGTTGCGTCCTGAAGGTCGTGCTCGTTAAAGGGTGCGGGCGATCAGCTCTTTCATGATCTCGTTGGTACCGCCGTAGATCTGCTGCACGCGCGAATCGGCCCACGCGCGGGCGATGGGGTATTCCCACATGTAGCCGTAGCCGCCGTGCAGTTGCACGCAGCGGTCCATCACCTTGAACTGCAGGTCGGTGGTCCAGTACTTGGCCATCGATGCGGTGGCGGCATCGAGCTTGCCGGCCAGCTTCAATGCGATGCACTGGTCGACAAACACGCGGCCGATCTGGACTTCGGTTTTCAGTTCCGCCAGTGCGTGCCGTGCTGTCTGGAAATCGAGGATGGATTTGCCGAAGGCCTGGCGTTCGCGCACGTACTGCAGCGTCCATTCAAGCGCGCCCTCGGCCGAAGCGATGGCGCCGATGGCGATCTGCAGGCGCTCCCACGGCAGCTCCTGCATCAAGTAGGCAAAACCGCGATGCTCTTCGCCGAGCAGGTTGGCGGCCGGCACGCGCACGTTGTCGAAGAACAGCTCTGCGGTGTCCTGCGCCTTCATGCCGACCTTCTTCAGGCGCTTGCCCTTGCTGAAGCCCTCCATGCTCGTGTCGACCACGAAGAGGCTCGTGCCCTTGGCGCCGCCTTCCGGCGTGGTACGCGCCACGACGATCACCACATCCGCGTGCCAGCCGTTGGTGATGAAGATCTTCGAGCCGTTGAGCACGTAGTGGCTGCCGTCGCTGCTGCGCGTGGCGGTGGTGCGCACGCCTTGCAGGTCGGAGCCCGCGCCGGGTTCGGTCATGGCAATCGCGCCGATCATCTCTGCGCTCGCCAGCTTGGGCAGGTAGTACTGTTTCAGCGCCTCGCTGCCGTAGTGCAGCAGATACGGCGCGACGATTTCCGAGTGCAGGCCGAAGCCCAGGCCGGTGGCGCCTGCCCGCGCGATCTCTTCCATCAGGACCGTGCTGTAGCGGATGTCGGCACCTGCGCCGCCATACGCTTCAGGCATGCTGGCGCAGTGGTAGCCTGCGGCGGCCGCCTTTTCCCAGATGGCGCGATCGACGTAGCCCTGGTCTTCCCAGCGCTCGTGGTGGGGCAGGACTTCGGCGTCGATAAAGCGGCGGACGGATTCTCGGAAGGTGTCGTGTTCGGCGTCGAACAGGGTGCGGGCAATCATGGCGGCTCCGGGTGGCAGCGAATGGTTGCAGTATTTGAGCAAGGCCGCGACAATTCCGGTTGATCTGAACCGCCACATTATTGATATGAAGCGCCAGCCGAAAGCGGCCTCCAAACGTGCTGATCCTTCCCGCCGCGCCCGTATCGCCATCTTGCTGCCGCCGCGCCTGTTTGCCGGCTACGTGTTTCTCACGCAGGAAATGCTGCTGATTGCCGGCACCATGCGTGCGCGCAGCGTGGACGTGATGGGGAGCCGGCTGTTTGATATCGATCTGCTGTCGGTCGATGGCGCTGACGTCGCCAGCTTTGGCGAGAGACCGGTGGCTGCCACGGCGGCGTTGGACTACACCGCTTACGATGTGGTGATCGTGCCGGCCCAGTTTGCGCCGCAGGTGGCGCTGGACGATGACGAGATGCGCCTGGCCGCGTGGCTGCGCGCGCGCTACGACGCGGGCGCATTGGTGGTGGGCCTGAATGCCGCGCCGCTGTTTGCTAAAGCGGGGTTGCTCGATCGTCGCCGCGCAACGGGCCTCGCCAGCGAGCGCGCCTGGTTCGCCCGGCACTTCCCTGACGTGCAGTACACGCCCGACCAACCCCTGGTGGTGGATGGTCGCCTTATCACGGTCAGCGGCATCAATCCGGCCGTGGACGCCTGCGCCTACGTGATCGACCACTGTCGCGGTGCCGGTGCGTCGCGCGGGATGCTGCGCACGGCACTTACGCAATCGCTGCCGTCGTATGAGCACATGGCCGTGTGGACCGCGCAGTTCAAGCGTCACGGCGATGCGGCGGTACTGGCTATCCAGGAGATCGTGGAACGGGAGCTGGCCGCGCCGCCCGCGTTGGCAGAACTGGCTGTCCGGGCGGCGATGAGCGAGCGGACGCTCACGCGCCGTTTTGCCGCCGCCACGGGCAGCAACCTGAGGCGTTATGTGGCGGCCTTGCGGCTAGAACTGGCGGCGTTCTTGTTGCGCACCGGCACGCAGCCGCTCGATCACATTGCCGACGAGTGCGGCTTCGGCAGCGTCAGCGCACTGAGCCGGGCATTTGCCACGGGCCATGGCGCCAGCCCGCTGCGCTACCGGGCACAGCACCGCACCCGCTGAACATCGCCTGGACGCATCAAGGTCGAAACAGGTCGAAGCCCGCGAGCAGGACGACGCCTGCCACCGCCGTGACCGGAAGCGAATGTTGGCCGAAGTACAGCAATGCCGCGGCCAGCCAACTGGCCGCAAAAAACGCACTCATGCGGTTCATGATCACACCTGTCTGTCTTGGGGCGGGGCGACGCAGCCTGCACATCAAGCGTGCTGGTAGCGGTACTCCTGCGTCTTGCC